>JAZRQH010000139.1:0-14257 GCA_045649645.1 Eubacteriales bacterium | reverse complement strand
CCTCTATCACTTAAGCGACGAGGAGAAGGCTAAGCTCAGCCATCTGCCCACCACTCTTGATGCGGCTCTCGATGCACTTGAGGCTGACCACGACTACCTTACCGCAGGCGGTGTATTCCCCGAGGAGCTCTTAAAGAACTTCATCGCAGCTAAGCGTGCAGAGTGTGCAGAACTGGCTAAGATACCCAACCCTGCAGAGTTCGAGCGTTACTACAACCTGTAATGAATATAAAATTTCTGGGCACCGGCTTCGGTGCCCCTTATAAAAACCGACACCAGCAGGCAATTCTCATAGAGGTAGGCGATAATGCCTACCTCTTTGATGCAGGTGCGCCCGTTACCGATATGCTTTCCTTTGCGGAATATGATATGTCCCGCATAAAGACCGTCTTTATAAGCCACCTCCACGGCGACCATATGAACGGGCTTAACGATATGATAAATCTTGCGGAATTTTTTAATATCCGCTGTGACGTTTATCTGTCCGAGGAAAGGGGCATTGAAGCTTTTAAGGCTTATACCTATATGCAATTAAGACGCGACTCCGACCGTATTGTTTTTAAGCTCATAAACGAGGAGCTTTTCTATGACGACGGCATACTTAAGGTAACTGCATATCAGAACGGTCATATGAATGGTCTGCCCTGCTTCAGCTTTCTTATTGAAGCCGAGGGGAAAAGAATTTATATCACAAACGACCTGTCCCCCGACCTTGCCGACCTATCTGACATTTCGGCTGATCTTATGATGATAGAGGCGGCACATTTTGATGCAGAGACTGTGGTCAATAAATGCAACACTCTTAACGTAAAGAAAGTTGCCTTCATCCACGTTATGCCCCCCGAAAAGTATGAAGACCTGAAATCCTGCAAAAGCGACTTTGAGCCTCTGTACCCCAACGACGGAGAGGAGTATGAGTTATGAAAATAAAATTCTTAGGCACCGGGGCTGCCGACTGGGCTCCCGACCGCCACGACCACGGTGACGAATACAGAGGCAACTCCTCTGCACTTATAAACGATACCATACTTATCGATCCCGGCCCTACTGTACCTGCAGCTCTTGAGAAGCTCGGCATCAGACCCGAGAGTATAAAGTACATTATCAACACTCATAAGCATAAGGATCATTTCAATGCCGATACTGTGGCTTTTCTTGAATCCAAGGGTGCCGAATTCATTGAATTTGAAGATGAAATAACTCTTGACGCAGTGAGGATAAAGACAGAAAAGGGCCACCACCGAGTTCCCACAAAGCATTATCTCTTTGATGACGGCGATGGCAAGATATATTACGCTCTTGACTCGGCGTGGCTTCTCTACGATGAGGTGCAGATGATAATCGAGTCCGCTCCCGTTGACCTTATCGTCCTTGACTGTACGGTAGGACATCAGGACGGGGATTACCGTATATTTGAGCATAACAATATCAATATGGTAATCGAAATGAAAAAGACACTCAAAGAGCATATAAAGAGCTTCTACATAAGCCATATGTCCTGCGGTCTTCACGACGATCACGACGTTATCTGCCGTGACCTTGAGCCCTATGGAATAGACGTGGCCTATGACGGACTGGAAATAATAATATAACTAAAGGGTGAGCCAAGCTCACCCTTTAATCATATTTATTCATTAATGCTTTACACAGTCCGCAGGAGCCGTAGTCCTTTCGGCAATATCGGCTCTGATGCCTTGCCTTGAGAAGGCTGTTACCGAACACGGTCACTGTACTGCTGCCCTCGGGAATTCCCTCACAGATAAGGCGTGTGCTCGCCTCCTTGAGGTAAAAGGGGCAGGTGGTGTAAGCATCCTCGGTGTATTTAATCATTGGCGCCACCTATATCGAATATCCTGTTGGCACTTATCTCAAGTCTGCTTCTTCCCGCTTCTCCCGCGGGACAGCGGTGAAGCGTACCCTCCACCATTATACGTCGGTTGGGCTCTATACCCTTATACACCTTTTCGGCAAGCTCGCCCCATACGGTAACGTCTACGTATTCCCTTGACTTGACACCCTCGCTTACAAGGGCAAAATTCATTACTGCAACACCCGTGGTGGTAAGCTTAAGCTCCGGCTTTTCCACGGGGGTTCCCGTTATTATTACTTTATTGAAATCTCTGTTTATCATTTTTATTCCTCACTTTCTTCGTTATCCTTTGTGCAGAAACCGCACGCGTCACATTCATATGGTCCTTTTACACACATGTATGCCAAGTATTTTCCTCCTTTCTGTCCCTTATTTGGGACATGTACTGTACTAAAATAATAGCGAAGCAAATGAGTGGTTTTATTCCGCTGAATCGAATACCAAAAATATTTTAAGAAATCCTAAATTCCACTTGACATTATTTCGGAAATCTGATACAATGATTTCGGAAATATTAAATCTTAGCCCCGTTTAGTTAAGATTTCTTAAATTGCATAACATATTATATATCGGTTTTCCGAAAATGTCAATACGTTTATGTAAGATTTCTTTAATAATTTTCGGTTTTGTAGGAGCGTACAAATCATGTATGAGATTTTTGTTGAATTATTACAAAAGAACGGTGTGACCGCATATCAGGTATGCAAGGCAACGGGGATAGCCCCCGCCACCGTAAGCGATTGGAAAAACGGCAAATCCACCCCCAAGCAGGACAAGCTTAAGAAGATAGCCGACCACTTTGGAGTTTCGCTTGACTACCTTACCACGGGTAAGGAATCGGACAAAAAAAGGGCTGTCACAAACGACGATATCAAGCTTGCTCTCTTCGGAGGTGATTCTGAGGTCACCGATGAAATGTGGGAGGAGGCTATGTTTGCCGTAGAGTTAATTAAAAAGAGACATAAGAGGGGATAAGCTATGACAACAAGCACTGAATGTGCAGTATTTTGTGATGAAAACGGAATAGTTCTTGATTATTGCAGACTGCCGCTTAACAAGTCTGTATCCTTTGAGGACTGTGATGAAAGATATATAATTATGGACGAGGGAGATATGACCGAAGCTCAGCGCAAGGTGCATCTTGCCCACGAGATAGGTCACTGTATGACGGGAGCGTTCTACCGCCCCTACTCTCCTCTTGAAACCAGAAGCCGCTGTGAGTATAAGGCTAATATGTGGATGATAGAAAGGCTTATACCAAAAAAAGACATGCAGCAAGCCTTTGAAAAGGGCATCACCGAGGTCTGGGAGTTAGCGGAGCATTTTGATGTTCCCGAGGAAACGGTGCGCTTTGCTTGCTACGAATATTTTGATAAAAGATAAAAGGCTTTCCTTTCGGAAAGCCTTTTTAAATTTATTTAAGGTCTCAGTCCCATACCGCCCTCAAGGGTAAGGGTCTCACCCGACATATACTTAAAGTCGGGAGATGCAAGCTGAACGCATACGCGGCCGATCTCAAGCTCGGAGTTGCCGTAGTGACCCATGGGAGGCATATGCACGTTTGCCTTGAATGCCTCGGGGTTATACTCTGCCCACTTCTCAAGCTGGCTGGTCCATGCGAGAGGACAAACAACGTTTACGTTGATTCCGTCCTTACCCCACTCGGTTGCCGCAACACGGGTAAGGCCACGGATGCCTTCCTTAGCCGCTGCATAAGCGGACTGACCGAAGTTACCGAAAAGACCGGCACCTGATGCAAAGTTGATAACAGAGCCCTTTGTCTCCTTAAGATAAGGATAGCAGGCCTTCATATAGTAGAATGCAGAATAAAGTCCGGAATACATAGCGAGATCAAACTGATCTGTGGTGTGGTCAGCCAGAGTAACACCGGATGCGGATGCCTGTGCGTTGTTGATGAGAACGTCTATACGTCCGAACGCCTCTATTGTACTGTCAATAACGTTCTTAACAGTTGCCTCATTGTCGTTAGCCTTGCTGATATCTGCCTGACAGGCAAGAACCTTGATGCCGTAGGTTGCCTCAAGCTCCTCCTTTGCCTCGGTGAGCTTCTTTACGTTTCTGCCTGTGAGGACAAGGTTTGCACCCTCCTTTGCATATGCGATGGCGATACCGTAACCGATAGAGCCTGCAGAACCGTCCTTTAAGGGCTCTGCCTTACCGCCGCCTGTGATTATGGCGGTCTTTCCTTCTAAAAATCCCATTTTCATATACCTCATTTATCTTCAAAATAATTAAACTTTATTGAATCCCAGCAAGCGTTAAGCCTTGTGTCGATCTCCTCACCCCGTTCGGTTGCAAGGTCTGTAGGCTCGTCTTTTTTGATGTTGAAATAGGTCTCGCCGTCATACCAGGACATATCGCGGAATATTACGTATCCGCCGTAGGGAGAAAATGCATCGTTGCCGAGATAATATCTGCCGTCAGAGTCAAGTCCGAAGAGGTTTACAATTGTGGGCAGGATGTCGTAGGTTGAAATGACCTTGTCTATCTTTTGTGCTTCAAGATCCTTTGCATATACAAAGCAGGGGACATTTCCCATAAGGTTAGTGTCCTCGGTACCCTTGTACTTTTCAAGAAGTCCCTCGGTTGTCACGTAGTGGTCATAGTGGTCGGTGTACAAGAAGAGCACCGTGTCGTCAAGCTTTCCGTCAGACTCAAGCTTTTCGTAAAGGCTCTTTATAAACAGGTCCGTTTCGTAGGCATGACAGAGAGCCCACAGATATTCGTCCTCATATTCACCCTCAAGCTTGGAACGGATGATCTCCTCGTGGGCTATAACGGGCTTGCCGTCTGCGCTATAGGGGCCGTGGCCCGTGTAGGTTATGACAAAGGACATGAAACGCTCGCCCTCGGTGAGCATATCGTATGCCTCGGTAATGGCGGAATCCATATCTCCGTCGGACAGAGCCATATCACCGCTGGAGTTATACTTTTCGTATCCCCAAGCCTCGTGGACGTTGCCGCGGTTATACATATCGCGGTTGCTTCGGTGGAAGCTGTTGACTCGGTATCCCGCCTCACTGAAAAGGTTGGGCAGAGAGTCGGGGTAGGCTGTTTCGGTAAAATAAGCCATCTTTGAGGAGTTCATGGGGGTTATCATACCCGTGTTTACCGCGTTCTCTGAGGAGAAGGTTGCTGCCCAAAGATATTTGGGAGCGTAAAAGCCTGTGAAATCAACAGAGCGTTCTCTCAGCGACGAGGTAAAGGGCATTGCGATATCATTGAGCATCCAGCTGTCGATAGACTCAAGCTGAATAAGGATAAGGTTCTTGTCCTTGAGTACTCCCGTCATCTCGTTATCGGGGTCTATCTCTCTTGAAGCATAGAACTCGTCAAGCTCGTCCATTCTTGAACGGTTGGTCATACGGTCTACCACGTCCTTAAGTCCTGTGCTGATGTATGCATCACGGAAGGTATAGTGATAGAATCCGCACATATGCATACAAAGCCTGTAGTCCGAAAAATCATCATAGTGGTCAGCATGGCTCTTGGTACTGTTCCAAACGATGCCGCCGAAATCGTTTTTAAAGGTCTTGTTGACCGTAACGACAGCTCCGCTTATACCCACCGCAATGATGACAAGGGCGGCGATAAGTTTAAGCCAATTTTTCTTCTTGGTCTTGGGGACAAGAATTACAGCTATGACGGTAGCCACAAGACAAGCACAAAGAACTATTATAAAATTGACGTCTACATCAAAATAAGACCAGTCGAAATATCCTGCGCCGTCATCGGCAAACATAATGGAGGAAAAGGACATATACTGTCCGAAAAAGCTGTCCATCACTCCGTGTACCAGTGAGAGCACCGAAAAGGAAAGGGTGGCAACCAGCATATATATCCTTCTGAATATGCGGGGTAAAAGCACCGCTATGCCTATCAGCAGGACGCACCAGAAAAATGATGCCCAGAATGCGGCTGACGCCGGCAGAGGCGAGGTGTTATTCTTTTCGTATACGGTACGGAACGCTATATCTATAGCCATAAGAGAGCCGAAGAACAAAAGGTCTGCCAGTATCTCTCTGAATAGAGTTATTACTTTTTTCTTCACGGTCTGCCTCCTTTCGGTATGATATTACATTATACACTATTTATATCAATTTTGCAAGATAGGGCTCAACACCGAGCTTTTGGCAAATGCTGTCGTATTCTCTACGCTTGTCCGCCTTCTTTTCATCGGTCATTTTATCGTTACGGATCCCTCGGATGAGAACGTTCTTGGGAGTCTCCTCGGGATCTATGAGTTCAAGGGCGGTGACGTCGTAGCCCTCAGACTCAAGCATAAGACAACGAAGGGAGTCTGTTGCCGCATCACAGAGCTTCTGCATAAGTATGGAGTGGCTGAGCATAAAATCAAGATCCGAGCCTGCGGGCTTTAACTGATGCATCATCTCGTGGTGACAGCAGGGGGTGGACATAATGACCTTGGAGCCCGATTTTATTGCCTTTGCCAAAACTATATCTGTTGCGATATCGCAGGCGTGGAGAGATACTGTGAGGTCGGGGGTGGTCACAGGCTCAAAGTCGTTAATATCCCCTGCGATAAAATGAAGTCCGCTGTAGCCTAATTTTTCTGCAACGGAATTGCAGTATTCTATAACGTCCTCTTTTAAGTCAACGCAGTCCATACGGACGGATATCCCCTCTATAACGGTAAAATAATAATATACCGCAAAGCTGAGATAGCTCTTGCCGCAACAGAGGTCAAGTATATAAAGCTCACGGTCACGGGGGAATTTATATGCCTCGCTCAGAAGCTCAAGGAAGCGGTTTATCTGTCTGAACTTGGAACGCTTTTTATCAAAGACACGTCCGTCCTTATCCTTGACGCCCAGCTCAAAGAGAAAATCAACAGGCTCGGTAGCGGAGATGATATGCTGCTTCTTTCTGTCGTGACCCTGTACGGCAACCTTTTCGCCCTTGTCCTTGATACGGTCAAGGACTGTTATCTTGCCCTTGCCCGAGACCTTGATCTGCGCTTCGCCTGCACTGGTAAGAACGTTTACCTGCTTATAGTCGTGGCCTATCATCAGCACAAGAGTGTCGGGAGCATCAGCCGCCTTTATATTACGGTGGGTTGCCTTGCCGTCAGAGGTAAAGGTCTCTATCTGCAGATAGAGCTCGTCCTTGATCTTTATAAGGGTGGCAACGCTTTTTAATATTTTTTTGTCGGAGGGCTTGCTTAAAATTATCTTTTTCAGTATTCGATTTTCGATTACAGACTTAAAAAGCTCTAACATCTTTTTTTCCTTTACTTGACAAACTTTTTTATTGGAAATATAATATAATTATCTTATATGAAATCAGGAGCAGTATGGAAGGTATTATTATAAAAGGTCTGGGCGGTCTGTATGATATACTCTGTAACGGCGAAATAGTTCAGTGCCGTGCCAGAGGAGTTTTCCGCCACGAAAATATAACTCCCTACGTGGGTGACAGAGTTGTGATAGAGGATGACTGTATCGTGGATATCATCGACAGAAAGAACACCCTCATCCGTCCCCCTATGGCAAATCTTGATATCCTGTTTATCGTAGCGGCGGCAAAGAAGCCTATGCCTGTAACGGCTACTCTTGATAAAATGATATCTATAGCCGACCACAAGGGTATCGAGCCTGTGGTCATAGTTACAAAGAACGACCTTGACCCTGACAGAGCAAATGAATTAAAGGAAGTATATTCCTCTATCGGTGTAGACGTTTTTGTTACCGATCCCGACTCTGACAAGGCTGAGCTTCTCAGCTTTTTCAAGGAAAAATGCCGCGGCAGGATATCTGCTTTTTCGGGTGCGTCGGGTGTGGGAAAATCCACCCTTCTCAACGCTCTCTTCCCTAAGCTCGGTCTTGCTACGGGAGACGTTAGCCGCAAAATACAGCGAGGCAAGCATACCACCCGCCACGTTGAGCTCTATCCCTTAAAGGATCTCTTCGGCGAAGAGGATTACGACGGCTTTATCGCCGACACTCCCGGATTTTCTATGCTTGATCCCACTATATACGACGACTACACGGTGGATGAGCTTCCCTATACCTTCCGTGAATTCAGACCCTATCTGGGCGAATGCAGATATACAAAATGCACTCACACAAAGGAAGAGGGCTGCGCCGTCCTTTGTGCGGTAAATGAAGGTAAGATACCTCATAGCCGTCACGAAAGCTTTCTTGAGCTTCACGGGATACTAAAAAACATCCATGCATGGGATAAAAAATAGCAGCGAGTCGCCGCAGCCAAACTGCGCCCGTTAGTTCGATTGTTCAAAACACACGGAATATCGAAAACAGTATCAAATTCTCACATATTCTCCCTTCTGTCATACTCTGTTATTAGAGAATGTCGGAAGGGATTTTTGTTATGCGTGCAGTAAGATGTATTTGCCGATCAGCCGGATATATCGCTCTTGCCTTTGGCGCGGGCATCCTGCTGACCTACTTTTTGCCCTGCTCTGTGCTGGTGGTCATAGAATCGCTTATCATAATCAGCGCAGGAGCAGTTTATTTCACAAACATATAAGGAGTATACCATGAAGATAGTAGTTGTAAAGTCACCCCGTATACTTGCACCAATACTTGCAAGAATTTTTAAAATACATAAATAATTTTAGAAAACAGTGTCGCTTTCGACACTGTTTTCTGCATTTAATTACGAATTACGAATTATATTACTGTCCCGAGCTTATTACCAGATCTATCTTGGTTGTCTTTTCGGGTACGCTTTCGTATGCCTCACGGCTCTGCGCTATGACTGTGCCCTTTGGCTTAGAGGACTGCTCATAGGTTATCTCGCCCAGCGCCAGATTGTACTGGACAAGCTGAGCCTTTGCCTGAGCCTCGGTAAGACCTATAAAGTTAGGAACCTGAATATACTTAACGTCGGTACCCTTACTGATATAGAGTGTAACAGTCTCGCCTGCGTTGACCTTTTCGCCCGCCATAGGCATGGTACGGATAACGTAGCCAACGGGGATATTGTCGTTCTCTTCAAATTCCTCTACGAACTTGAGACCCAATTCACTTAACTTGATCTCAACCTCGCGGTAATCCTTAACGGTAAGGTCAGGAAGCACCTTGGCATCCTTGCCTCGGCTGAGGGTAAGATTGATATCACAGTACTGCTGACCGGGGATTATCTTACGAACGATGCCTGCCTCGGGAGACTGCTTAAGAACGGTGTTTACCTCAATATCGGGCTGGCTGTCGTCGTAGGTAACTGTTATCTTGAAGCCGTCCTTGGTATATTTGTTGATCAGCTCCTCGGTCAATATCTGACCCATAAGGTCGGGAACGGTTACCTCCTGAGATGCGGTCATCTCCTGAGAATCCTTGAAGCGGTCTATAACAACGCCTGCCGATATGCCCACGACAAGAAGAAACGCAAGAGTAACGCCCAGTATCACGGGGAACATAGATCTGCCGCCCTTGGATACAGATTTCTTTGCCGTCTTTGACTTTGAGGATGCTTCGGTATCGGCTATAGCGATCTTGCCGTCACGGCTCTTGGTCTTGAAGACGTAGGTGGGATTGTTCTTTATCTGAAGCAGATGACGAAGCATCTGGGTAGCGTTCTGGAAACGGCGCTCGGGCTGCTTTTCCATAGCCAGCATTATTATCTGCTCTACACCCAGAGGGATGTTGGGCATTATCTCACGGGGAGGCTTGGCTGTTGCGTTGACCTGCATAAGAGCTACAGAAACAGGGCTCTCTGCATCAAAGGGAAGCTTGCCTGTGGTCATCTCATACATAAGCACACCAAGGGAATAGAGGTCGCTGCGCTGGTCGATGACCTTACCGCTTGCCTGCTCGGGGCTGATATAGAATACGGTGCCGATGGCCTTGTCGGTCATGGTAACAGTCTCGGCGTTGGGAAGCTTGGCGATACCGAAGTCTGTAACCTTGATACGTCCGTTCTTTAAGAGCATAATATTCTGGGGCTTAATATCACGGTGGATAATACCCTTGGAATGAGCGTGCTCAAGAGCACGAAGTATCTGCTCTGTATAGCTTAAGGTCTCGGAGAGAGAGAGTACGCCCTTCTGAGTCATATAGCTCTTAAGAGTGATACCGTCAACACGCTCCATAACGATATACTTAAGGTTATCCTTAACAGATACGTCGTAGATGCTTACAATGTTGGGATGTGCAAGCATGGAAACTGCCTTGGACTCGTTGATAAAGCGCTTTACCGACTGAGAGTCGTTTGCTATCTCGTCCTTGAGCATCTTTAAGGCAACGATACGGTTAAGCTTGGTGTCGAATGCCTCGAACACCACCGCCATACCGCCTACGCCCAGTATCTTGGTTATCTTATATCTATTGTCAAATACCTGACCTACATATTTATCAAATGCGTTCATCATTATTTCCTCATACGTTCTTGATAAGAATAATAGTAATGTTATCACCGCCGCCGTTCTGGTTTGCGGTATCGACGAGCAATTCTGTTTTTAAGGTCAGCTCTGCGTCATAATCGTCGTCGTCATAGTCTCTGTATTTTTTGCGGACTATATTGACCATTTCCTTTTCGGAAATGAAGTTGTAAAGTCCGTCCGAGCACAGGATGAAGTAAGAGCCCTCATCCGGCATATCCACGGTCATAACGTCTGCGTCCACCGTGGGCTCTGTACCAACCGCACGGGTAAGGATGTTTCGTCTGGGATTGGTGGCAGCCTCTTCCTTGGTAAGCTGTCCCATATCCACCAGCATCTGCACGTAGGAATGATCGTGGGTAAGCTGTGTAAGCTCCTTGCCCTCGATAAGATACATACGGCTGTCGCCTACGTTGGCTATATGGATCTCGTTTTCGGTAGCCACTGCAGCTACGATGGTGGTACCCATATTGGTAAGCTCTGAGCTCTCTCTGGCTCTGCGGTATACCGCCTTGTTGGCAGCAGACACCGCTCCGTCTATCAGCTCGGGGAAGCTTACCTTTGCGGTATCGCATATATCCTCTGTATCGATATAGGGAGACAGAGCCTGCTCAACGTGATCCGCAAAGGTACGGATAGCAAGGCTGGAAGCTATGTTTCCGCCGTTGGTACCGCCCATACCGTCGCAAAGGACGAACATGGTTATATTGTCGCAGACGCGCATAGTCAGAAAGTTATCCTGATTGGTCTGCCTCTTTTTACCGATGTCGGTTTTTCCGATATAATACACTGTCTCACCTCCGTTAATCTGTATTTTTGTTATTTTCCTTGTGTCTCAACTGTCCGCAGGAGGCATCTATATCAGAGCCTAACTTGCGGCGTCTTGTGGCATTGACACCGTTCTTTTCAAGAACGTCGATAAATTTCTTTATACTCTGCTCGTCTCCGGCGGAAAATCCGCTTTCCGCAACCGTGTTGACCGGAATAAGATTTACGTGGAAGGGCTCTTTGCCAAAATATTTAAGCAAAAGATTTGCCAGGCGCTTTGCCTGAGCGGGGCTGTCGTTTTTGCCGTGGATAAGGGTATACTCAAAGGAGATACGTCTGCCGGTCTTATCAAAATACGCTCTGCAGGCAGCAAGAAGCTCGTCTATACCCCACTTTCTGTTTACCGGCATTATCTCGTTTCTCTCCTCATCGCTTGTGGCGTGAAGCGAGATGGAAAGGGTTATGGGATAGCTTTCCTCTGCCAGGCGGTAGATCTTGTCCACCAGTCCGCAGGTAGAAAGCGAAATATGTCTGTATCCGATATTAAGTCCGCCCTTGGCGCCCACAAGGTCAAGAAAACGGATAACGTTGTCATAGTTATCAAGGGGCTCGCCGATACCCATCATAACGATGTTGTCTATACGCTCGCCGATATCCTTCTGAGCAACGATGACCTGAGACAGAATCTCACCTGCAGACAGGTTACGTGCGCGTCCGCCAAGAGTAGAAGCGCAGAACTTGCATCCCATACGGCAGCCTGCCTGACTGGATATACAGATAGAGTTGCCGTGCTTGTAGCGCATAACTACGCTCTCGATAAGCTGTCCGTCATACATGGAGAAGAGATATTTCACCGTGCCGTCAAGCCTTGACACCTGCTTCTGTACTATCTCGGGATACACAAGTGTGGTGTTCTCCGCGAGAAGCTGTCTTGTTTTCTTTGAGATATCGGTCATTTCATCAAAGGTCGCCCCTCGGTGTAACCACGCGAATATCTGCTTTGCCTTATATGCCTTTTCGCCAAACTCAAGGAGCATTTCTTCCAGCTCCCCGGGCATCATACAGAGAATTTCTTTCATCATAATACAGTAGTATAACATATATAAATGAAAAATGCAACTTTTAATGTGATTATTGATATATTTTTTAATTTTTGCATCAAAAATATGTTTACATCCGATAATATTTGTGTTATAATACAACTACAAATAACTCGGAAAGGGTGTTGAAGAATGGAAAAGAAAAATAATACTTTAATTAAGGTCTTAGTGATCCTCGGATCTCTTGCAGCTATATTTGTGGCAGCTGCCCTGATCTACAGAAAATATAACAAGAAGCGTAAGCCCAAGGACACCGATCCCTTTGATTTTGACGATGACTTTTTCTTCGATGATTGCGAAGGCTGCTACGACGGTGACGGCTTCTTCGATGACGAGGATGATTCTGTTTCCGAGGATACAGACGACGGCGAAGAGCTTATATTCTAAACAAACAAGTATTGCAACAGGGCGACCTAAGGTCGCCCATTATTTTCATTAACACAAGCGGAGTAAGATATGTCAAAATTTATCGTATTCGAGGGCATAGACGGAAGCGGAAAGACCACGCAGATACAGCTTCTGCATAAAGCCCTTACCGAAAGAAATATCCCCGTACATATAACCAAGGAGCCCACCGACGAGCCTATGGGCAAGCTGCTGCGTAAGTACCTTATGGGCAAGGAAAAAACAGACCTCAAGGCTGTAGCCGCCCTCTTTGCCGCAGACAGGCTGGACCATATAACCGCAGAGGGAGGAATTAACGATAACCTTAACAAGGGTAACGTGGTCCTGTGCGACAGATACTATCTGTCCTCCTACGCATATCAGTCGGTAGACTGTGAGCTTGACTGGATCATGGCGCTTAACCGTGAGGCAGAAAATATGGCAAGACCGGACCTGCATATATTCCTTGACGTCCCCGCAGAGCAGTCTATGTCAAGAGTTGAGAGCCGAGGCGAAACGGAAATATTTGAAAAGCTGGAAAGACAGCAGCAGATACGAAAAAATTTCTTTGATCTTTTTGAAAAATTAGGAGACAAGGAAAACATCGCCGTTATAGACGGAACCGGCAAAGCTGAAGATATCGCCGAAGCTGTATTAAAAGAAGTAATGAAAATAATTTAAGAGGTGCATACGGCACCTCTTATTTTTATGAATTTCTCGAAGCCTTTTCTGCGTCTATTGCCAGAACCAGCATAAGCACGTTAAGTGCATCGTCGGGGTTACCTACGTCGATGGAATATGTATCGGTCCAGTTCCATATCTCCTTGGAAACCACGGCTATCTCGCTACCTGTGGCGGAGCATACACTGTAGTCCCATTCCCAAAAACTGCCCTCAACATGCCAACCGTTAAAGTCGATATTGAACTTCGGCTTAAAAAAGCTGAAGTCCTTTGTGATACAGCCCACGTAGTTTTCCCCGCGGTATATCTCAAACTTGGGAAGGAAGGTAAGGATCTTTTGTCTGACAGTACCAAGCTCATTGCCCCTGGCATCGAATATCTTAAAGCAATGTCCCCAGGCAAGCTGTCCCTTGACGGTATATACGGTCTCGCCGTATTCATTAAAAATATCGTAGCTTCCAAACCAGGAAAACATACGCTGTTTAAATAAAAGCTTCATTGTTATAAACCTCTGTTTTTTAGATCTGCGACCAATTGAACGTAAAACTCTCTTACGTCAAAGCCGGGTATGTTCTCGCGGTTGAGGTCTATCATATCTCCGTGAGATATTCCTCTGTCTCCATCGTGGGTAACGAGAGTATAGTTATCTCCCCACTTAAAGGAATCCTCGCTTACAAGTCCGTCGTTTTTGCCGCCGAAGAATTTAACAAGATGATATGAATAGTTCAAGGGGAACTTTCCGCTTGAGGCTTTGTTCAGCACAGAGCCGACGCTATGTGTATATATCCCTTCGGGCATAGACATAGCCTTATCAAACGTCTTGCAGTTATCTGCTCTCAGGTCATTTACCGCAGCCATAAAGTCGGGAGCGCTGTCTCCAAGTCTTTTTGCCGCAGCATTGTACGTGCTTGCCGCCTTGCTCTGCACAGACTTTGGCAGCTTGTCAAGGAGATAATCTGCAAAGCCGCAGCCTCGGTGGGGTGTGTTTACCGTGGTAAGTGACGCAACGTATTCGGCAACACCGTAATGCTTTATAGCGTAACGACAGTCAAGTCCACCCTTGGAATGGGC
>JAZRQH010000138.1:0-3888 GCA_045649645.1 Eubacteriales bacterium | reverse complement strand
GACTGCCTTGAATGCGGCTCTGAGAGCCACCTCGGTCTTGCCGAAGCCTACGTCACCGCAGAGCAGACGGTCCATGGGATGCTCGCTCTCCATATCGCGCTTGATCTCCTCTACTGCAAGAAGCTGACCGTCGGTCTCTTCATATTCAAACTCATCCTCAAACTGCCTCTGAAAATCATCGTCGGGGTCGTAGGCGTGACCCTTCTGTCTAAGACGCTGAGCATAGAGCTGTATAAGATCCTTTGCCATATCGGTAGCGGCTTTCTTAGCCTTAGCCTTAGCCTTTACCCATTCGTTACCGCCCATCTTGGAGAGCTTGACACTGCCGTCATCCGAGCCTGCACCAATATACTTTGCTATAGAATCAAGCTGGTCACAGGGCAGATACAACATATCTGTACCGTGATATTTTATCTTAACAAAATCACGGCGCACGCCTTCAAGTGTAAGGCTCTGCATGCCCAGATACTGGCCTATACCGTGGTTTTCGTGTACCACAAAATCGCCGATGTTAAGATCGGCGTAGGACATGATGCTCTCACGTCCGTCCTTCTTTTTATGCTTTTTTCTCGCCTTCTGAAGCTTTGCACGGACTCTCTCGTTGCCCTTAAGAGTGGTAAGACATACAAACTTAGAGGAAGTCAGCTCAAAGCAAGGAAGATTATCGTTATATATAAGGAGCGGCTTACCGTATTCGGGATCTGTTTCGGTAAGTGCGGTTATATTGTTCTCGTCAAGTGCCGATGTGAGCTCCTTGACCGCCGCCTTGTTCTCGCAGAGGATAATGACACGGTAGTCGGAGCGCAGATATGACAGAAGATCCTCGAAAAGAAGCTCGTATTTATCAAAGTAAGAAGCGGTCTGCTTGGTCATAAAGCTGAACACACCCGAGCGCTTTGCCCCTCCAGAAGAGGTAAGGAAGGTATCGCAGAGGATACCGCTGCTGCAGGAAAGCTTCACATCAAAATCCTGCTTCCACTTGCCGTAGTCGCATATCTTCTTATCAACACCGGCTGCCAGAAGCTCGGTGGTGGTCTGATTAAGCTGCCAGTCGTAAGCCTCAAGACGCTTTGTTACGGCATTCTCCTCTATAAGAATATAGGGTACGTTTACGCCGAGATAGTCAAGCAGAGTCTCCCTTTCGGGATATACCGCAGAGATATATTTATCTATAAAATGTATATCGGTACCGCTGCGCAGAGCCTCAAGCTCACGGTCAAAGACCTCTTTTTTTGTAAAATCATTCTGCTTTTTTGCCTCAGCGGAAATTATATCAATAAGCTCTGCCGTCTTTTCGCGAGTTAAAACTATCTCACGGCAAGGTGTTATATCTATAACGTCAACAGGGTCGCTTCTGCGCTGGGTCATTATATCAAAGGCTGTGATAGTATCTATCTCATCGCCGAAGAACTCAATACGTACAGGGGTATCCATATCGGGTGAAAAGATATCTAGGATACCGCCTCGAACCGAGAACTGACCTTTACCGTCTATAGTCTCGCATCTGGCATAGCCAAGAGAAACAAGATGTGCGCAAAGCTCCTCGGGATCGCATTCGTATCCCGGCTCAAGACGGCGTCTGGATGACTCAAGCACGTCGGCGGGCATAGTATACTGAAGCATAGCATCCGGAGTTGCGACGATATAGTCAAGTCTGTCGTCAAGAAGGCCCGAGAGCGCAAAGATACGCTCGTACTCAAACTCGTGGGATGCAACAACGTTATGGAACATATAGTCACGGTAGATATATACCGCACCGTTAAGAGACAGCGAAAGTGTCTCGTGCATACGGTTGGCAGACTTTTCGTCGGGAGCGATAATGAGTATGGCACCGCCTCCGTCACGGCGGTAATCTTCAACGATTGCACGACAAAAGGCAGAGCGTGCGCCGTCACAGAGGCCTGTTACCGTCATAGGTAAGGGCTTGCGAGCGCTTCTCTGCTCTGTAAAGCAGCTATAGACCTGCTTATATTCTTTGTTTTCTTTTAAATAATCGGTAATACGTTTCATCAGTTGAACATGTTCATTGCCTTGTCAAGATTGCCCGAAATAATAAGCTCAAGAGCCTCGGGAGTCTTTTCAAGAGTGGAGAAAAAGTCCTTATGTGTATCGGGGGGCAGCTTTCCAAGCACCCAGTCCACCATATCGTATTCCTTGGGCTTGATACCTACGCCCAGCTTGATACGGGGAAAGACATCGGTGTCAAGCTGCAATATGATATTCTTGATACCGTTATGACCGCCGGCACTTCCCTTACGCTTGATACGCATGGTGCCCGGATCAAAGCTGACGTCATCATATATTATAATGATATTGTCAGAGGGTACCTTGTAGAAATCCGCCGCTTCTCTTATTGCCTCGCCCGAGAGGTTCATAAAGGTCTGGGGACGCATAAAGAGTACTCTCTTTCCCGCAAAGGTCGTCTCTCCCACAAGGGCCTTGAACTTAACCTTATTGGTCTTGAAATTGTATTTTTCTTCTATATAATCCAGTGCCATAAAGCCTGCATTGTGACGTGTCTGTGCATACTTTGCTCCGGGGTTGCCCAAGCCTGCAACGATATGAGTCACGGGCCCTGCAGGGGTGTTGTTTTCGCTTGATATCTGCTTAAAGAGGTCAAATATATTTGCCATTGTAGATGTTCCTTATATATGATAAAATTAAACCATTGTATATTATATATTATAATTATCATAATTGCAAGGAATTTGATAAACATTTTGTTAATTTTGGGTTTTGCAGGTAGCAATGTATACTTAAATATGTTATAATGCTTCCGTTGTATAGACAAAAAATAATATTTATATATGGAGGATCCTAAAAATGGCAAAGAAATTTGTTTATTTGTTCTCTGAAGGCGACGCTTCTATGCGTGAGCTTCTCGGCGGTAAGGGTGCTAACCTCGCAGAAATGACCAAGATCGGTCTTCCTGTTCCCCAGGGTTTCACTGTATCCACCGAAGCTTGTACCGCTTACTATGAGGACGGCAAGAAGATCAATGATGACATCCAGGCTCAGATCATGGAGCACATCGACAAGATGGAAGGCATCACCGGCAAGAAGTTCGGTGATAAGGAGAATCCCCTCCTCGTTTCCGTTCGTTCCGGTGCTCGTGCATCCATGCCCGGTATGATGGATACAATTCTTAACCTCGGTCTTAACGATGAGGTTGTTGCTGTTATGGCTGAGAAGTCCGGTAACGCTCGTTGGGCTTGGGACTGCTACAGAAGATTTATTCAGATGTACTCCGACGTTGTTATGGAGGTTGGTAAGAAGTACTTTGAAGAGCTCATCGATGAGATGAAGGAAGCAAAGGGTGTTACTCAGGACGTTGACCTTACTGCAGACGACCTTAAGGAACTCGCAGGTCAGTTCAAGGCTGAGTACAAGGCTAAGATCGGTACAGACTTCCCCGCTGATCCTAAGGAACAGCTCATGGGCGCAGTTGAAGCAGTATTCCGTTCTTGGGACAACCCCCGTGCAAACGTTTACAGACGTGACAATGATATTCCCTACTCTTGGGGTACCGCTGTTAACGTACAGATGATGGCTTTCGGCAACATGGGTGATAACTGTGGTACCGGTGTTGCATTTACCCGTGACCCCGCTACAGGTGAGCCCGGACTTATGGGTGAGTTCCTTGTAAACGCACAGGGCGAGGACGTTGTTGCAGGTGTTCGTACACCTATGCCGATCGCTGAGATGGCAGACAAGTTCCCGGCTGCATTCGAAGAGTTCAACAAAGTTTGTGCTATTCTCGAAGATCACTACAGAGATATGCAGGATATGGAGTTCACAATCCAGGCTGGTAAGCTCTACATGCTCCAGACACGTAACGGTAAGAGAACTGCTAAAGCTGCTCTCAAGATCGCTTGTGACCTCGTTGAC
>JAZRQH010000137.1:0-5632 GCA_045649645.1 Eubacteriales bacterium | reverse complement strand
CTCTGTTACAGAGAAGTTAAGGGTTACCGAGTTACCCACCGCAAAGGTGTTGAGAAGCACCGTTCTTGTACCGCGTGCGGTAAGAATAATGCGGTTAGCCTGCATTGTGGGGTTGGAGGAGGTAGATGAGGAATAGATGCCGGATACGGTACCGGTGATAGACGCTCCGTGCTTAACGGTATAGTCGGAGGGAACGTCGATAACTACCTCGTATGCATCTGAAAGAGCATAGTTATTGAGACAGCCTTTGTCGGAATAAACAACGAGAGCGTTGTTTGCAGGAAGTCTGTTAAGACCGTCTGCCGCGATCTTTGTACCCTTGGTGTTATTCTTGATGGAGATCTCAAGCTCGGGACAGCCGATCATGGGAACAGAGTCGCTTGTCATACCGAATGACCAGAACTCGCCCTCAAAGGGAGTCTCCTGCTGCATATATGCGGAGCAAACGATCTCTCCGTTATATACGTTGAAGCCGCGGGGCAGGGTAAGGCCACTTGTTACAACGGCATCAGAATATCCGCCGTAGGAGGTACCCGAGCCCTCTACACGGGAATGAGCATAGGTAGTCATCCAGAGGTCGCCGTTGATAGCCGCAATGGCAGTCTTGCCCTGACCGTTATTAGAGTTAAAGGAAGTAACGGTATTGAGGGTAGACTTGACCTGATTTGCATAGGTCCTCTCGTTTGTAACGTCAACGTAGAGGTCTGCCTGACTGGGGTCAAACTCAACTATGTTGAAGCTTTCAACCTCGTATTTTGAGGACGAGGAGGTCTTTATAGTGGTGCGGGTAACACCGGGATATAAAGTCCTTGAAGTTCTGGAGGTCTCGCCGCTAAGCTTGGAGGCCATTCCTGCAGAAACGCTGAAGGCGTTGAGCATGGGAACTACCATAAGCACTACGAGAACCAGAGCCAAAATACGCTTAAAGTTTTTCATAATATATCCTTTCCTTATATAAAGTCGTAATCCTACAGAATAATTATATCATCAATATTTTTATTTTTCAAGTTATCTTATTTTTTTCGTCAATAAAAACAATAGAAGCGTTATGATTTTGTTCAAAACGCTTCAAACAAAAGACTGACGCTCACTCCTGAGCGTCAGTTTCTTCATCTTTATTATCTTCGTCGTTATCCTCAGCATCGGGGTTTTCGGTGGTGCGTACAAACACGCCCTTCTCGAACTGTCCCTCAAGAACGCGTCCGCTGGGCCATTCGTACTTACCCCAGCCCGTCATCTGACCGTCGGTAAAAGCACCTGTGTAGACCTCGCCGTTTGCCCAGGTATACGTGCCCTGTCCAGAAAATCTGTCGTTTTCAAAATTACCCTCGTAGATATCGCCGGAAGCAAAGGTATACTTACCTGCGCCTGTCTTGGCGTCGTTGACGTAGTTACCCTCAAAGACGCTGCCGTCGCCGTAGGTGGTCTTGAAAACTCCGTTTTTCATATTATCGGTGAAAGTACCCTCGTGGGTAGTTCCGTCGGCCTCGGTATAGATACCCGTGCCCGTTGAGCCGCCGTCCTTAAAGTCGCCCTCGTAAACGTCACCGCCCGAGTAGGTAAACTTACCCTTACCCTCGATGATGCCGTTGACGTAGCTTCCCTCGTAGATATCGCCGTTATAGTAGCTCATCTTTCCCTGTCCGTTGGGGAAGCCGTTTGACATCTCACCTACGTAAACATCACCGTTAGAGTAGGTGATACTGCTGTCCTTGGCGTTTATCTTGGCGGTACCGCTTCTTTCACCCGAGAAATAAAGCGTACCCGTGTCAATGTTGCCTGCGTCGTCTACCCAGCCGAAGAATTTTGCGGTAGTTCCCATGTTATCTGTCGCCTTTGAATAGCGCAGACCCGACAACATAAGACCGAGAATGACCACGAGCACTGCCACAGCCGCAGCTATGGCGGTGCGGATGAGGATTCTGTTCAAAGCGTCGTTTTTCTTGCGGGGTGCAGGTCTTCTCACCGGCGTGCCTGCAGGCTTATGGGTAGCCCCTGGCTTGGGATCCGACTTCACTGCCGCTTTAGTTGCCGCTTTCGGGGCTGCTTTTGGTATTACTTTGGGTGTTGCTTTTGGTGCCGCAGCCTTGGGCACTGTATTCGGTTTTCGTCTATTTTGTTCAGACATATCAAAACCTCGTTAATATTTTAACAATCTTTTATATATCCTTGAGCAAGTTAAGTATCTCGGGGATATATCGGATACAGAGATTGGCTACAATGAACATTACTACGGCGACTATTGCTACCATACCTAACGTATTGTTATTACCTCTGTACTTGAAATAAGCACGGTTTTTGTACTCCTCGGGGATATAGAACTTAGCCTCGTAGAAGTCGTCACGCTTGAGCTTGTCCTTATCGATAGTACAGTAAACCACCTTGCGAAGGGCAGAATATCTGTTCTTCAAGGCATTACGCATAAACAGGTTATCAAGCCCAAGCTCACGGAGAGTCAGGGCCGCATCAGGGCTGTGAGCATTCTTCTTTGCAAGCTTTCTTGCCACCTGTCCTATATAACCCTTGGTATACCAAAGCATAACCGATGCGATAACTATACCAACGTATATTGCCCAGATCACCTTTTCAAGTGACGAGCCTGTATCTACCCAGAGACTTGAGAAGCTCATTTCTGCTTGATCATATCCTTGGTGATGACCTCAACACCAAGATACTTCTGGAGAACCTCAGGAACCTTTACGGAGCCGTCAGCAAGCTGATTCTGCTCAACTACTGCAGGCAGGATACGGCTTGTTGCAAGGCCGGAGCCGTTGAGAGTATGAACGAACTCGGTCTTACCTGTAGCCTCGTTACGGTATCTCATGTTACCGCGGCGAGCCTGATAATCTCTTGCGTTGGATACGGAGGAAACCTCCTTGTAGCCGTTCATGGAAGGAATATGGATCTCGATATCATAGGTTCTTGCCATAGAAGCGGAGCAGTCTGCTGCTGCAAGCTTAACTGTTCTGAAGTGGAAGCCCAGACCCTTAACAAGTGCCTCTGCCTTGCCTACGAGCTCTTCGAAAGCCTCGTCAGAGTTGTCGGGACGGGTGTACTGTACCATCTCAACCTTGTTGAACTGGTGGCCTCTTACCATACCGCGCTCGTCAGCTCTGTAGGAGCCTGCCTCACGGCGGAAGCAGGGAGTATAAGAGATATACTTACGGGGAAGATCTGCCTCGGTGAGGATCTCGTCTCTGTGGAGAGAAACGAGAGCAGTCTCAGCGGTAGGAAGCATAAATCTTCTCTGATTGTCCTCTGCGGTGTCAAGCCAGTAAACGTCGTTTGCAAACTTGGGGAACTGACCTGCGGTAAGACCGCACTCGTAACCAAGCATATGAGGAACGAGAACCAGCTCGTAGCCGTCTGCAAGGTGGGTATCGATAAAGTAGTTAAGAAGCGCCCACTCAAGACGAGCACCCATGCCTCTGTAGATCCAGAAGCCGCTGCCGGAAAGCTTTGTTCCGCGGGGGTAGTCGATAAGACCGAGATCTGTACAGAGATCTACGTGATTCTTGGGCTCAAAATCAAAGCTGTGGGGATCGCCGAAGTACTTAACAGGCTCGTTGTTTTCCTTACCGCCGGGCTTAAGGTCAGCGTCGGGAAGGTTGGGAAGGGAAAGCATAAGAGTTCTGTACTTTTCCTCTATCTCCTTGAGCTCTGCATCGTTGGACTTTATAGTCTCGGAAAGCTCCTTCATCTGTGCAAAGATGGGAGCGGTATCCTCGCCGTTCTTCTTCATCATGGGGATCTGCTTGGAAACCTTATTCTGCTCAGCCTTGAGGCTCTCGGTCTTAGCGATAAGCTCACGGCGCATAACGTCTAACTTGAGGATCTCGTCGATCTCGTTAGCTGCGTCATATTCCTTAGCTGCAAGTAATCTCTTTACTTCATCGGGATTTTCTTTAATAAGTCTGATGTCTAACATTTTATATATCTCCTGTTTTAGTTATCAAATATATTGTGTCCGCAGAGCTTAACTATAAGATCCTCAAGATCCTTGTTATCCTCGTAGGAAATCTCTAATTTCTTTGCCTTGCCCTTATCCTTGATGGCAATTTTTCTGCCAAGACGCTGTGTCATACGTCTTTCAAGCTCCTTACGGTAGTCTACCTCGACCTTGTCGCTGACAACCACCGTCTCTGCAGGCTTTGCATTATTCATCTTCTTTACCAGCTTTTCGGTATCTCGAACTGATAATTCCTTTGTAATTATAAGGTGGATCGCCTCATTATACTTATCTTTATCCTTTAAACCGAGCAGTGTGCGGGCATGTCCTGCGGATATCTCGTTGTCTGCCACCAGATCCTTTACGTCCTCGGGAAGTCCTAAAAGACGAAGGGAGTTAGTGATAGCGGAACGGGATCTGCCGATACGCTGTGATATCTCCTCCTGTGTAAGGCTATACTCTGATGCCAGAGCCTCGTATGCCATAGCTTCTTCTATGGGGTTGAGGTCCTCACGCTGAAGATTCTCTACCAACGCAAGCTCTGCCGCCTTGGCATCGTCTATATCAAGTATAACTACAGGTATCTCGGTAAGACCCGCAAGCTTTGATGCACGCCAACGGCGTTCACCCGCCACTATACTGTAGAAGCCCTTGCTGTCCTCTCTTACCACTACGGGCTGAATAAGTCCGTGGGTAGCTATAGAGTCGGCAAGCTCTGCCAAAGCCGCCTCGTCAAATACCTTTCTCGGCTGATTGGAGCGGGGCTCGATATCGCTTATACGGAGCATAGTTCCGCCGCTTTTGCCGGATTCGGTAAAATTGTCCTCGAAGATCGCGTCTAAGCCCTTGCCCAGACCTGAACTCTTTGCTGCCATTTATTAAATCCTTTCTATTATCTCTCTTGCGATCTCTATATACGCAAGGCTGCCTTTTGAATATCTGTCATATGCAATTATAGGCTTTCCGTGGCTGGGAGCCTCGGAAATTTTTACGTTTCGTACCACGGGAGTAGAAATTATCTTGTTTGCATAGTATTTCTTAAGCTCATTTACTACCTGCAGCGTAAGATTAAGTCTGCCGTTGTACATTGTAAGAAGAATACCCGTTATCTCGATATCGGGATTATAGAGCTTCTTAACCTGACGGATAGACAGCATAAGCTGTGACAGACCCTCGAGCGCGTAGTACTCACACTGCATGGGAATAACGATACCGTCAGCCGCCACAAGGGAATTTACCGTCAGTATTCCGAGAGAGGGAGGACAGTCAACAACAATATAATCATAGTCATCCTTTACGGTCTCTATACCGTTACGGAGTCTTTTTTCTCTGTTTTCCAGCTCTACAAGCTCAAATTCTGCTCCCGCAAGCGCAATATTTGCAGGAATTATATCAAGATTCTTAAAATCTGTCTTTATTACACAATCCTTACCGCTTACTCTACCGATAAGCAGATCATAGGTGGAATTGACGATCTGTCTCTTGTTCACGCCAACACCGCTGGTAGCGTTACCCTGAGGATCGCAGTCAACAAGAAGGACCTTCTTGCCCAGATACGCCATAGCCGCCGCAGTATTGACCGCAGACGTGGTCTTACCTACTCCACCCTTCTGATTGGCAAATGTTAAAGTCTTGCCCAACAAATCGCCTCCTAATAAAAGTGTATATAAATTATACACTATA
>JAZRQH010000136.1:0-4075 GCA_045649645.1 Eubacteriales bacterium | reverse complement strand
TACTCTCCTTGGTGGCTATGAGAACGAGGAAACATATAATAAGCCGATAGTGGTAGAAAAGAACGGAATATCTATGGTATTTTTGTCCTATACCTATTCTGCCAACGGCTTTCAGCCCTCGCCTAACTACGATGTAGTAGTACCCTTCATAGATGCGGATAAGATCAAGGAAGATATCCGTCGCGTAAAGGATGCAGGCGATACCCTTATCGTTTCGGTCCATTGGGGTAACGAGAATCAGTTTGAGCCTACCGCTGAGCAGAAAGAGCTTGCACAGATAATGTGTGACGAGGGTGTAGACGTTATCATCGGTACACATCCCCACGTTATCCAGCCTGTAGAGTGGATTAGCTCTGACAACGGCAACAAGACCCTTTGTATCTACTCTTTAGGTGACCTTGTGGCGGTTATGATGAAATCCTCTAATATGCTTGGAGGCCTCTGTACCTTTGATATAGTCAAGGTAGACGGTGAGATAAGCATACAGAACGTGCTGTTTACCCCCGTGGTACACCATTTTGGACCGAGCTACTATAACTCTAAGCTCTATTATCTTTCCGACTTTACCCCCGAGCTTGCTTCTACATTCGGCAAGGTCTACGGAATAAACGCCGACAAAGAGAGCCTTACCGCAATACTTTGCGACGTAATAGACAAAGAATTTTTACCCGAGGAGTTTAAGTGATGAATATACAGGAATCGGGACAGATGTACCTTGAGACCATACTGGTGCTCTCCCGCGAAAAGACCAACGTCCGTTCAATAGACGTTGTCAACTATACGGGTTACTCTAAGCCAAGTGTGAGCCGTGCTATGGGAATACTGAAAAATGGCGGTATGATCGACGTAGATGCCGACGGCTATATCCGCTTGACCGACGAGGGAAAGAGGGTTGCCGAGGACGTATATGCCCGCCACGGAATACTGACAAAGGCGCTGACACTTTTAGGTGTGTCACAGGAGACCGCCGAGGAGGACGCCTGCCGTATAGAGCACTATATTTCAAGCGAAACGGTAGAATGTCTTAAGAAATTTATAGAAAACAAATAAGCAGTTGCGTAAGCAACTGCTTATTTTAATGTAGAAATCATTTAATTAATATCCGTGATCTACGTGGTGCCACTCGCCGCCCTTGGTTCTGACAAGGATCCACATCCAGTCGGAATAAGTAGAATCTTTATTCAATGAGCCGATAGTACACTCTTTGCTTACGTAGAACGACGAGATAAGCACTATGACCTCGTCGGCATCATTTCTGTCAGCCCAGTCTTGATGCGCCTTTGACTTTTCGTCACCTGCATAGTATATTTCCGTGAGGGTACAGCCTTGCCAGTTCGACGCCATCACCTGTTCTATATTAGCAACGGCGGACGCGATATCCTTTTCGGTGTACATATTGGATTTTACCGTAGCGGTAGGCGCTGAGGCGACTATCTCGATAACGTTGCTTTCAAGATCCAGCCACTGCTGTAATTCCTTTGTTACAGTCACGTGTATAGTAGTTCCTGCGGGGACGTTTTTCATACCGTATTCATAAGAGGCTACCATTGCGCCTTCTTTGCACGTGTAAGCGTGAGGGTAGTCGATGTTGAGAACCGAATCGTGAGCGGGAGGTGAAAGGAAGTTGCCTTCAACCTTTTTATATGCAATGTTTTCGCTTATAGTTTCGGTTAAGGCGAAGGTAATATCCCCTGTGGGTGCGTATACCTTGTTGCCCGCAAACGTTTTTCCGTTTACTGTCAAAGTGTAGATGGCATCCTCGTATAACGTCTCATCCTTCCAGAGCCTGAATACCGTCTTATCGCGAAGAGAGGAACGGGTGAGGGTCGATTCCTTTTCGTTATAGATAAGGTTGTCGCCCTCTATATCAAATACGGACGTACCTGCGCCGATAGTACGGAAGTTGAGCTTAAGACCCTCTATGGTGTAGTGCCCCTGTATAAGGAACATGTTATTTTCGGTGTTGTCCACCTGAAGCTGCAGTGTCATAAAGTTACCCTCGCCAAGGATAACAGATTCCCGTGCGCCTAACTCCTCAGCGGCTTTGACCTTATCACCTGCATAGTAGATTGTTTGTTTCAACTCTAAGGTGTTTGGGTTGCTCTCTGCGTCCGCTAAGCTGACAAACTCGGCTCCGTCGGGAACGCATACCTCGGGTTGAGCGTTACTGCTGTATTTATACTTAGGCAGAGGGGTAGAGTGCTTGGCATCAAAGGTGAGGCTTGCGCCATTTTCGTTTATCAAAAAGGTATAGCTGTTGTTCGTGCCTTCCTCACGGAGGATCAGGAGGTGACCTTCC
Organism: Eubacteriales bacterium; assembly: GCA_045649645.1. GTDB lineage: Bacteria > Bacillota > Clostridia > Oscillospirales > CAG-272 > RGIG7300. The sequence goes on along the minus strand of JAZRQH010000136.1, from coordinate 1,776 downwards.
TTTACGTACTTGCCCATACACAGATTGCTGGAGAGCAGAGAGTAGCTGAACTGGAAGTTATCCTTGCCCCACAGGGTAATGGTAGCGCTTTTAATTGCCGATTCGCCTTTATAATGATAAATTATGCTTGTAAGCTTTTGAGTAGCCTTTTGATCAAGCTCGGCATGCATTTCCTCTATATCAACCTTGCTTGCGGCATCAAGAACCGACTGAGGGAATTCTGACTCATTACCCTTTATGCGTTCACAATATTCGGTGCAACTCCAGGTTTCGTTTACGGCTTCAAAGGTTATCCTCACCGTAGAAGCTCCGCCGCTTACCTTTTCCACCTCGTTTTCGTCATTGAGACTGTACTCTCCGTAGAGGGCTTGGAGGTAGACCTTCATTTTACCGTCATTACCCTCGGTGAGAAGTTCTCTGTAAACGCAGACGCCTATATCTCCCTTGAGATAAGCGTTTTCGTTATGCTCAAGGATAGCAGCTTCAACGGTATCGTACTGCAATACACTGGGATCTGTATAGATACGGTTGAATATCTCCTTTGCCACCGCGGGGTTTTCTACCTTGTAGCTGAAGGTAGGCTTGACGAAATCATCTTCCCATACCTCAAGACAACCCGTGTTGAAGTTCAGGGTAATGTAATGTTCATTGTCATAATACATCATTATGCAATAATCGGCAGGTCTGTCCTCAGCTCGGCTTTGGGATATTTCCTTATCGGAGATAATAAGCTGTGATATTTTTTCCTTGATAAATTCAAGCTCCTCCTCCACAACAACCGTAACGTCGTTGTCGGGGGATATAAGCCTTATGCGCTTTGTGTTTTCAAATCGGTCAGGCTTACTTAGATCGGCAAGCTCGGCTTCTGCCCCGTAGTTGTTGTCGCCGTTTATGGGGTCTGTCAGGAAGCATACGCTTACAACGACACAAGCTATAAGTGCAACTATGATTATCCAGAACGCAGGCTTTTTGTAGTTCATGACGCTCTTTATTCTCGCCTTTACTCCCACCTCGCCAAAAGCAAGAGGGCAGGCGGCAACGCTTATGCGTCGTACACTCAGGTCAAGCAGAGCCTTGGAGTATTCCTGTTTCTCTGCATACTCCATGTCACGGATGACCTTTTCGTCGCAGGCAAGCTCTATATCACGGCAGAGAAGGATATACCCTAACCACATAAGAGGATTGAACCAGTATACCGAAAGCAGTATAAATGCTATCGGCTTTATAAGATGGTCACGGCGGTGTAGATGCGCTCTTTCGTGAGCTGCAACGTGGGCTATATCTTCTTCCGATATTTTGAAGGGCAGATATATCTTCGGCTTTATAACACCCAAAATAAAGGGAGAAGTGACTCTTTCACTCTGATAGATATTGCCGTCAAGCTTTACGGCAGTGCCGACCTTAGCCTTTAAGACGATATAGCTTATAAGGGTATAGATAAGCATGATACCTATACCTATTACCCAAGCCCATGACGCAATAAAGGTCCATATCTGAAGCGGGTTTGCGGAGTCTCCGAGGTTGGGTGCAAAGCTGTCCGTGATGATAGGATTGACAACCGAGTTCACCGCATCAAGTCCCGTGTTTATGGTGGGATGAGCCTGATATACGATATCGGGATCAACGGTGGTGGTACTGGGTATAAGACTGAATATACTCTCTATAGAGAAGGGAAGTATAAGCCTTATCCCTACTACAGCGCAGAGTAGACAGCTTATCCACTTGGGAGCTTTCTTTAATAACAATCTAAGCACTACGACTGCAAGGACTATCCAG
>JAZRQH010000135.1:0-21312 GCA_045649645.1 Eubacteriales bacterium | reverse complement strand
TGACGCTATTGCATACTGCTATGAACACGCCTTACTCAAGGGTATGAGCGAAACCGAATTCGGTCCGACCGTAACCCTTACCAGAGCCATGTTTGTTCAGGCTCTTGCAACCTTTGAGGGTGTGAGCGAAGACGACCTTCGTGACGAAGCATCCCCCTTTACCGACGTTAAAGCTGACCATTGGTTTTACGTAGCCGTAGAATGGGCAAGACAGAACGGTATCGTGGGCGGTATGACAGCTACCACCTTCTCGCCTAACGGTGCTCTCACAAGAGCGCAGATGGCAAGACTCTTCCATCAGTATGCTATATATAAGGGACTTGATACAAACGTTGAGGCAGACCTTTACTCCTTTGACGATGCGTCAAAAATTCCGGAATGGGCACTTGACGGTATGAAATACTGTGTAGGCAGAGAGCTTTTCGTTGGCTCGGATAACAAGCTTACACCTTCGGCAACAGCTACAAGAGCCCAGCTTGCAACCGTAATTATGAAGTTCCATGCCCTCACAAACACTGGCTGTGACCATCAGTGGAGCATGTGGATGTGTACCATAGCTCCCACCGCAGAGGATACGGGTATCGAAACAAGAATATGTACACACTGCGATGCACAGCAGAGCCGTGTCGTCACGGCATATAAGGGCAGAATAGTCTGCTGGGGTGACTCTGTAACACAGGGTATCCTTACAGGCTTTGAGGATATAACCGAGGTTCCTTATCCCGAAAGAGTAGGAGAGAAACTGGGCGTAGAATCTCTCAACTACGGTATCGGTGGTGAGATAGGGCAGCAGATTGCCTGCCGTCAGGGCGGTATTCCTTTCTACGCTTATGCAAGCGAGACTATGCCCTTTACCATCCCCGCAGACAGGACCCCCGTAGAAATAGATCTCGTTCTCAACGAGGACGGAGATCCCGCAGCGATAGGAAACAACTATATTTATTCTGCGGTCAATCCTATGCGTATAGGCGGAGTGTGGGGTGAGCTGAGCAAGGTCGAGGACACTGAGATATACCACTTCACACGACTTGAAGCAGGCGAGGAGGTAACCTTTACCGAGCTTGCAAAGGTAGAAACCTTCGGCATGACGGACAGCCGTGAGGATGATATTACCGTTCTCTGGATATGCCATAACGACATTTATCCCGCAAGCGCTCTGCCCGATCTTTTAGCTACCCTTGATGCCATGATCGCTGCTTGTCCCAGTGACGAGTACGTGGTACTCGGTCTTATGGGCGAGAGATACGTGAGAGCATATGCCGAGCTTAACGCAGGCATCAAGGCACATATGGAGGAGCTTGGCGTAGGCGAAAAGTTCCTCGACGTCCGTACCTACCTTGCCGATCCTCAGCATCTTACCGAGCTCGGCATTACCCCAAGCGAGCGTGATCTTTACTTTATGTCCAACGGCTGGATACCCGCATCCCTTCAGGCAGCGGACGAGCTTCACTTAAACCAGCAGGGTTATGATCTCCTTGCAGGCTACGTAGCCGACAAGATCGTAGATCTCGGTTATCTGACCGACTAAGCAAACAAGAGTTTGCATCCATAATCGCGTGAAGTATGCTTTAATTGTTGATTATCACCCGAGGGTGATGTCATCGTATTCGGTATAAATGGAGAATTTAAAATGATTAAAAAGATTACTTGCATATTACTTACAATACTTATGCTCATTCCCTTCGGCATCAATGCCGCAAAGGCTGAATATGACCCCCAAGTGCCTTTTGGTGACGCCAAGCCCGGTGCCTGGTACTACAGCGCGGTAAAATATTGCAAGATAAACGGTCTTCTTAACGGTATGACCGATGACATATTCGGTCTTAGCACCACCGTTTCAAGAGCTATGTTCGTTCAGGCTCTTGCTAACTTTGAGGGCGTATCTGCCGACGACCTTCGTGACGAGGCTTCTCCCTTTGCCGACGTTAAGGAGAATCATTGGTTCTACACGGCGGTAGAATGGGCAAGACAGCAGGGAATAGTGGGCGGTATGACTGAGACTGCCTTCTCCCCTAACGGTGCGCTTACCCGTGCCCAGATGGCAAGACTCTTCTGCCAGTATGCAAAATATAAGGATCTTGACACAGACAAGACCGCAGACCTCTCGGTGTTTACCGACTCCGCATCTGTTCCCGCTTGGGCAAAGGAGGGTATGGAATACTGTGTAGCCGAGGGACTCTTTGTAGGTGACGGCGGCAAGCTTACTCCTACTGCACAGGCAACCCGTGCTCAGCTTGCGGTAGTGCTTTATAAGTTCGATTATCAGAATAAATACAATCATCCCATTCCCGATTCTGCCGCAGCCGATTCCTTGCTTGTGGAAGCGGACTCCAAGGACAGAGTTGTTATCTTCGGTGACAGTATGGCGCAGAGGCTCGAAAAAGACCCCTTGAGAAGCAAGTATCTCAAGAAGCCGGTACAGAACTACGGTATCGGCGGCGAGATGGCAGAGGCGGGAGGCTTCAGACAGGGAAGTATTCCGATCTATGCCGAGCCTGTGACTATTCCCGCAGACAAAACTCCCGTACAGATAACACTTGTAACCGATAACGGTGACAAAAAGGATCTCGGCCACTTTGGTGACGGTGTTTCAAACGAGTTTATCATTGCCGGCGTCAAGGGTAAGGTTACTCACGGAGACGGCGGATCCTACTTTACACGAAATGCCGCAGGCGAAGCGGTAGAGGTAAAGACCCGTACCCGCATAATTACTCCCGCAATGCAGGACAGACGTCAGAACGATATCCTCGTTATCTGGACAGGCTCCAACAACCGTTACAGCGCGGCAAACGCTTATAAGCTTGTAGAGACCATCGACGAGATGATAGCGTATCATCCCAATGACGAGTATATTATCGTAGGTCTTACCTCACTTGACTATATGCCGGAGGTTGACGGTGTAAACGAGGTACTGCGCGAAGCGTACGGTGAGCATTTCCTCGACCTGAGAGCTTACCTTATGACCGAGCAGTGCCTACTTGACAACGGTATCACCCCCACTCAGGCGGACTATGACAATCTCGCCAAGGGCGAGATTCCCGCATCTCTTCTTGCGGATACAATCCACGGTACAGCAAAGTTTTATGACATCGTTTCAAAAATGATAGCAGAACGTATAAATGAATTAGGTTATTTGTCATAAAGGTCTTGCAAAATACGACAATATAAGGTATAATAAGTTAATCAATTCTAAGGAGAATTACGTAAATGAACATTATTGAAGCTTATCAGAAAAAAGTAGACGAGCTCTTTGCTACAGTCAGAGAGACTCAGATGGACAAGATCAGAGAAGCTGGTAAGATGATGGCTGACGCTATGTGCGCTAAGAAGAACATCGTTATCCACGATACAGGCCATATCATCAACGGCGAGATGATCCAGCGTTCCGGCGGTCTCGTAGCTCCCCAGCACCTCAGATACTACCTCGTAACAGAGGACGGCGGTCTTGTAACTCCCGAGTTCAAGGCTAAGAACCTCAACATGGAGGGTATGGCTGAGCTTGTTTACCGCTGCTCACATATGACAGGCGACGGCGACGTGCTTATTATCGGTTCTGTTTCCGGCCGTAGCGACCAGGTAGTTGACCTTGCTCTCACCTGCAAGAGCCACGGTGTTAAGATCATCGCTGTTACATCCATGGACTACACCACTCAGGTTAAGTCTGCTCACACCAGCGGTCTCCGCCTCTTCGAGGTAGCTGACCTCGTTATCGACAACTGCGCACCTCTCGGTGACGGTATGATGGAGCTTCCCGGCTTCGATATGCCCTTCGGTCCCGCATCCGGACTTTCTGCAGTTTACATCATGTGGCAGGTTTACGCTGCTTGTATCGAGGAGATGGATAAGAGAGGCCTCAAGCCCGGTATCCTTAAGTCCTCCAACACTCCCGGCGGTGACGAGTACAACCTCAAGCTCGAGCATCTTTACCAGGAGCGCGGTTATTAATAAAAAAGACGGCATTGCCGTCTTTTTTGCGATATAAATCCCGTCGGGATTTGCGATATTCCTTATAGAGGAGCGATATGTCCTTCGGACGCGATATACCCCGCGGGGTGCGAAAACAGGGATTTATATCATATCGCGTTTTCGTTAGAAAACATATCGCGTTTATCAAACATATCGCTTTTGCCACAGGCAAAAATATCGCAGAAAGGAATATGTTATGAAAAGAATTATATCATTATTGTTAGCTGTATTAACAGTTATGTCTGTATGTGTATTCACCGTCAGCGCCGAGGAGCCCTTTGACGATGTAAAGGACAGCCATTGGTACTACAGAGCAGTAGAGTACTGCTATAACTCAGGACTTATGAGCGGTATGTCTCCCACTACCTTTGGTCCTTCTGTTAAGGTAAACCGCGAAATGTTCGTTAAGACCCTTGCAAACATGGAGGGTATTAACGAGGATGAGTACAGAGTGGAGACATCTCCCTTTAAGGACGTAAAGCTCAATCAGTGGTATGCTCCCGCAGTAGAGTGGGCAAGACAGACGGGAATCGTTGCAGGTCTTTCCGAGGACAACTTCGGTGTAGGTAAGCCTATCACCCGTGAGCAGATCGCAAGACTGCTCCGCGGTTATGCCGAGTACAAGGGCAAGGATGTGAGCGCATCCGCTGACCTTTCTGCATTTACAGATGATGATAAAATAAGCGATTGGGCACTTGACGGCTTTAAATATGCCGTTGCCAACGGCATATTCAAGGGCAACGCTAAGAACGAGCTCAATCCTCGCGGTAACGCTACCAGAGCCGAGCTTGCAACAATACTTAAGGCAGTAAGAGCCTATGAAAATAACAAGCTTGTATGCTGGGGTGACTCCCTTACACAGGGTATCATCGAGGGCTTCCACGATATCTCTGATTACCCCTATCCCAGAAGAACCGGTGAGATCCTCAACGTACCCAGCTATAACTTCGGTATAGGTGGAGACACAGCAGAGGCTATAGCTATCCGTCAGGGCGGTATAGCAATATACGTAGATGAGCTTACCATTCCTGCTGACAAGACTGCAGTTGATATCAACATCAGAGCAGAGGACGGTTATACTACCAAGAATATAAACGAAAACGGTGACAAGGGTCTTAACCCCGTAACCATCGACGGTATCAAGGGTAATATTATTGGTGACTGGGAACAGGGCTATAAGTTCCAGCGTCTTGAGGCGGGCGAGGAAAAGGTAATTAACTCCGAGACCCGTATAATCACCGCCGGTATGGGCTTTGATTATACCAACGCTATTCTCGTTATCTGTTCAGGTGCCAACAACACAAAGGAACAGGCTTGGCACGACGATCCCGTGGCGCATCTCCAGTACCTCTGTCAGATTCAGCAGAAGATGGTAGACTATGCAGGCACAGATAACTTTGTTATCATTGGTCTCCCCAAGGTGAAATTCATGCAGAAGATCCCCAACTACAACTACGTCCTCGAGGAGTACTGGGGCGAGCATTATCTTGACGTAAACGAGTATATGATGTCAGAGCAGGCGTTTATCGATAACGGAATAAAGATGGCAGGTAAGGACAGAAAGGATATCGCTGAAGGCCGTATCCCCAGAACCTTCCTTGACCCCCTCCAGCAGCTTCATCCCAACCAGATAGGCTATGACATGATGTCAAAGCTCCTTTCGGATAAGATCTACGAGCTGGGATATCTTAAATAAAAAGAATCGGCTTAATGCCGATTCTTTTTTGACATATAGGAATTTTCTTCATTCCGTGTAATTTGAAATACCGAGCCTTAGAGCGCAGTATGGGTGCGGCGACTCGCCGCTTATATTTCGTTTTTACACAGATCCTCAAAGGTCTCGCGCTTAACGGCAATATAAGAGCCGTTCTTGTTTATCATAACGATAGGTGCTTTGGGAATACGGTTGTAGTGGGATGCCATGGCGTAGTTGTACGCACCTGTTACGAACACCGCAACGGTGTCGCCGCGTACAGGCTTGGTGAGCATCATACCCTCGCCGATAAGGTCTCCGCTCTCACAGCAGCGTCCCGCAAGGGTACATTCATAGTCAGCAGGCAGGTCAGCCTTGTTGGCTACTACCGCATCGTATCTTGACTGATAGAGGGCGTAACGGGGGTTGTCAGGCATACCGCCGTCGATGGAAACGTAGTTCTTAAATCCGGAGATCTCCTTAACACCGCCGACGGTGTAGAGGGTTATACCCGAATCCGCCACGATGCTTCTGCCCGGTTCAAGTAAAAACTTGGGCTGATTTAAGCCAAGATCACGGCATATCTTCTTGCACAGTGTAGCGATACCCGCAATGTTGGAGGCGTAGTTTATCTCGGGATCGGTGTTGACGTACTTAACGCCCATACCGCCGCCAAGATTCATGATCTCTGCCTCAAAGCCGTACTTAACCTTCATATCACGCATAAAGGTCAGCATAATGGTAGCCGCATCAACGAAGGGTTCGTATTCGAATATCTGTGAGCCTATATGACAGTGATAACCGTCAAGAACAATGTTTTCAAGCGAGAGAGCAAGAGCCACAAGCTCGTCAGCCTGTCCTGTCTCTATTGCCGCGCCGAATTTAGAGTCAACCTTACCTGTGTTGATAGCCGCCAGAGTATGAGGGTCGATACCGGGGGTTATACGGAGGAGAATATGCTGCCTTATACGGTTTGCACCTGCTATATCGTTGATAGCTCTCAGTTCATCCGCATTGTCGCAGACAAAATGGCCGATGCCGTTTTCTATACCGTATTTGATATCAAAATCGGTCTTGTTGTTGCCGTGAAAGTAAGCCTTGGAGAGATCAAAGCCTGCCTTTATGGCTGTATAAAGCTCGCCTGAGGAAACAATATCTATACCCATTCCTTCCTCTGACATAATTTCATATATGCGCTTGATAGAAAGGGATTTTGAAGCAAAGAGAGGCATTGAGCCCTCGCCGAAATGCTCTTCCATTGCCGTTTTGTATATACGGCAACGCTCTCTTATTCTTTCCTCGTCCATAATATAGGAAGGTGTGCCGTATTCCTTAGCAAGATCTACGGTATCCATCCCTGCAAAGCAGAGATGCCCCTTTTCATTTACTGAAACGTTACTTGAGTTATACATAAATTAATCCTTGATTATATTTGTCATATCATAGAAGCCGGCAGCTTTGCCGTGTAAGAACTTAGCCGCAGCTATAGCACCCTCGGCAAAGAGGGAACGGTCGTGAGCCTCGTGCTTGATGGAGAGGGTCTGTGTGCCGGTGTTGATGATGACCTCGTGCTCACCTACCACGTTGCCCATACGCAGAGAATGGATGCCTATCTCCTCGTCGGTGCGCTTGCCGTTTTCGTGTCTGCCTACGTTGTATACAGCATTGCTTCTTATCTCCTTAATGCCGTCGGCAAGGAGAAGCGCGGTACCGCTGGGAACGTCCAGCTTCTGATTGTGATGCTTTTCTATTATTTCTATATTTGCCGCAGGGAACATCTTAGCCGCAGTTTTACATATCTCGTTCATCACCGCGATTCCGAGGGACATATTGGCAGAGAAGAATACGGGTATCTTTTCTGATGCCGCCTTTATCATAGCCTTTTCCTCGTCGGTGTGGGCTGTGGTGCAGATAACTACGGGGATGTTTCTGGATACGGCATAGCTTAAAAGTCCTTCCGTGCAGGTGTGATGGCTGAAGTCGATGATACAGTCAGCCTCACCTGTAAAATCACACAGGGATTCGTATATAGGGTCCCCTGAGGATGCCACGTTGTTGATATCAACAAGGGCAGCCGCCGTCATATCCGCATCCTTTTCTATAAAGCTTGCAACAGCTTTACCCATTCTGCCGTTGGAGCCGTTGATTATTACCTTCATATCTTAATACCGACTTCCTTCATGCAGCGTACAAGCTCTGCCTCGTGAGCTTCCTCCATGGGAGTAAGGGGAAGACGGAGATAGTTATCACAGAAGCCCATATGAGCCATAGCCGCCTTTACGGGAATGGGATTTACCTCACAGAAGAGAGCGTTACAGAGGTCAAGATACTTGAACTGCATTTCTCTTGCGCCCGCTATGTCGCCTGCAAAGAACTTCTTGCAGAGCTGAGAGGTCTCGTAGGGAAGGAGATTTGAAAGAACCGATATAACACCCTTACCGCCGCAAGCAAGCACGGGCAGTATCTGGTCGTCGTTACCCGAATAGATGTCAAGCTTGTCGCCAACCAGAGCCGCAGTCTCAACGATCTTGGAGATATCACCGTTTGCTTCCTTTATAGCTGCGATCATGGGATGCTCAGCCAGCTCTACGTAGGTAGAGGGAGCGATAGCGCAGCCTGTACGGGAGGGAACGTTATAGAGGATGATAGGCTTGTCAGAGCTATCAGCGATGGTGTTGAACATCTTAACAAGACCCTTCTGGGTAGCCTTGTTGTAGTAGGGTGTAACTACAAGCATAGCGTCTGCTCCGACCTCGCAGGAGAACTTGGTAAGGTCAACTGCGTAAGCCGTGTCGTTTGAACCTGTGCCGGCGATAACGGGAACACGCTTAGCGGTACGCTCTACCGCAAAGCGGATGCACTCGCGGTGCTCCTCGTCGGTAAGGGTAGAGCCCTCGCCTGTGGTACCGCAGATAACAAGAGCGTCAATGCCCGACTCTATCTGCCAGTCTATAAGTTTGCCAAAGCTTTCGTAGTCAACTCCGTTTTCGTTGAGAGGTGTAACCAGAGCGGAAGCCGCTCCCGTGAAAATTGTTTCTTTCTTCATTGTGTTTCTCCTGTATATTAAAAAATAGCCGATGATATCGGCTACCATAAAAATCTGTTCATCCATAGTGAACGATTATTATGATAGCACTCCGTGTATCGCTACACGACAGTACAGAGGATGTTATCCAAAGTACCAGTTCAGCACCGCCGTGCATCCCTTCGGCACCCACCCCTTTTGCATCCGTCAGCCTTGCGAGAGCCATGACACGGAAGCTACTCTTGATAAGGTGCGCCTCTATCAATCGAAGATATATTAACATATTATTACTAACTTGTCAATACAAATCGACAATATAAACTAAATAAAGATATAATAAAATTTATTGACCTTTTTAAAATTATCTGTTACAATATGTATATATATCCTATTACGAGGAGAAAGATATGAAAAAATTAATTGTTTCGGCATTATGTCTTATGTTCGTTGTGCTGTTCGGACTTTCGGCTACGGCTGAGAGCGGCTTTGCGGACGTAAAGCAGGGCGCATGGTATTACGACGCCGTTATGACAACGGTAGAGAAGGGAATATTCTCAGGTGTAGCTCCCGACCGCTTTAACCCCAACGGTGCTATGACCAGAGCTATGTTCGTTACCACTCTTGCCAAGGTAACGGGCGCAGAGGTAGGGCAGTATTCCGGTACTCCCTTTACTGACGTAAAGGCGGGGGCTTGGTATGCTCCTTACGTGGAGTGGGCGTATGAAAACGAGATAACAAGCGGTGTTGCTGCCGATCGCTTCGGAGTTGATAACCCCATCACCCGTGAGCAGATGGTAACACTCTTTTATAACACTGCAAAGAAGTTCGGCGCAGACGCCGAGATAACAGATACCTTCAAGTATGCCAAGGTTGCGGACAGAGCTCAGATAGAGACCTGGGCACAGGATGCAGTCAAGTGGGCTATGCAGAATTCTATTTTGTCCGGCACAGGCAATAAGGGCAAGCAGCTTGTCATCTCTCCCGATACCACGGCAACAAGAGCGCAGGCTGCACAGATAATAACTAAATATCTTGAGTTCCTTGACAAGGATCTTCCCGCGGTAACAGGACTTACCTTCAACGGCATTCCCGTTGAGGACTTTACCATCGTATACCGTGCAGACAACAAGATATGTAAGAAAACCGCAAACTACGTAAAGAAGCAGATAGAAGCAGCTTGCGGAGTTACCCTTGACGTTGTAACCGATTCTCAGGATCCCGAGGGTCCCGAGATACTTGTAGGCCACACCAACCGCGAGGCATTCGGTGTTAAGTATTATCACGACGGTGAGGATATCTGTTCTTTTGAGATCACCGTTCAGGGTAATTTCGTTACCCTTGCAGGTAAAAACGATAACTACGACGGTACAGAATATGCAGGCTGCTGGTTTGCTAAGGAGATACTTGAGATATTCTTCTGTACCGATGATGTAACCCACTATAACACCGTCAGAGGCAAGGACGTCCCCGACGGATACATAATGAAGGAGAATCCCCTTTACGAGTACAGACAGATATATTGGAGCAACTATCCCGACGAGGTCTGCACAGGCTCACCCTTCAAGGGAACAGGCTACGTTCATAACATTATGGACTTTACCGAGACACTTGGCAGAAGCACGGGACTTGATCCCTGTCTCACCGACCCCGAGGTTATCGAGAACGCTAAGAAGAACGTAGCGGCTACACTTACCAAGAAGCCCGAGCTTGAGACCATGTGGATCTCTATGAACGACACAGACAGCTGCTGTATGTGTCCCGAGTGTCAGCAGGTATACCGCGAAGAGGGAAGCCGCTTCGGCACCTGGGCTCGTTTCCTCAACACCATGGCAGAGGTTGCAGAGCCCATCAACCCCATTGTTGATTTCTGGACTCTTGCATACCTCTACTCCACCGCTCCCTGTGAGACCGTGCTTGACGAGAATATCGTAGTATACTACTGCACCATACGTAACTGTGCAAGCCATACCTACAATGATCCCTCCTGTCCCCTCAACCGTTCTATCTATAATCATATGGTAGGCTGGAGCGAGGTCTGCAGCAAGATGTACGTATGGGACTATTCAACCGACTTTTCCTTTACCCTCAGCGCATTCCCCATCAACACCACTCTCCGCGAGAACAAGAGCTGGTTCTACGATCTGGGTGTAAGAGGTGAGTTCAATAACGCCGTCACAGGTATAAGCGGTGAGTTCGGACCTCTCAAGGCTTATCTTATCGGTGAGCTTCAGTGGGATCCCAAGATGTCCGAGGATGAGTATAACGATAAGATAAACTCCTTCCTTTCGGCGTACTACGGTCCCGGCTGGAAATATATCCGTGAGTATATCGATATCACCGAGGAGCTCTCGGACAAGAATCATTTCAGCTATAACAGCGTGCCCCGTTCTATCCTTACGGATGACCAGATCCTTGCAAATAGGGATAAGCTTGACGCCCTCTGGGATGCGGCAGCGGCAAACGCTGAGAACAGCGCACAGCTTGAGCGTATCCAGTGCTCCCGTCTCTCCTGGAGATTTATGAGACTCAACGGTTCGTATTTCAATGATTTCGTAAACGGCGATGCGGCATCCAGAGCGGCATACGTAAACGAAAATACAGTGTTCTACGGCGATTCCGTAAGGTTCGACGCCAAGTGGACGGAGAAGGGCGTAAACGTTGTCTTCAACGCAGAAAAAGCTCCCTTTGAGTGGGTGTCTTAAAAATGCAGAATGCAGAATGCAAAATGCAGAATTGAAGAAGCTTTTTGACCGAAAGGTCAAAAAGCTTCTTTTTTATTCACGTTTACCGATAGGTAAACATATCGCGCCTGTTATGACAGGCATATCGCATCTGTTTGCACAGATATATCGCTCCCGTAGGGAATATCGCATCACCGAAGATGATATATTTTTATCCTCAAAATTAATTCAAAAAACTGTTGACAAAACCATAGGTTTGTGGTATTATATTTCGGTAATAACGACTCATTAGCTCAGCCGGTAGAGCACTTGACTTTTAATCAAGGGGTCTGGAGTTCGAATCTCCAATGAGTCACCAGAAAAAAGCACTTCGTAAGAGGTGCTTTTTTCTGTTCTCAAAACTTTTTTCAAAAATCCTGTAGTAAACCGCTTTCTTGGCTGTTCTTATTATCGAAGAGACAAAAACGGTTGACCGAGGCTTGTCTCAAACCCGAATATATGATATATTTATTATACGAACATCACCGTCACGGAGGGGAACATGCTCTTATTTTATATGATGGCGGCGGAGCCGGAGCAGCAGGATAAGATAACTCAGATATATCTGAACTATTATTCCTGTATGGCTTACACCGCCGGTAAATATCTGAAAAACAAAGCGGATATCGAGGACACGGTTCACGACTGTATGCTCAAGCTGATAGGCGTAATAGATACCTTAGACCTGTCCGATCCCGTAAAGGTACGGCACCTATGTGGGGTAGTGGCACGAAACGTAGCCATCAACCGTTCAAAGCTCAAAAGCAACACAAGCATCCCCCTGGATGAGATATTCGATATGTCTGTACCCGATACACCCGAAACCGTTGCGGTATCTAACGAAACCTTGAGAATTCTCGTAAATGCAATAAATTCTCTCGGAGATACCTACAGGGACGTGTGCAGATTAAAATACATAAACGGACTTAAGGAACGGCAGATAGCAACACTTTTAGACCTTAAGGAAAAGACGGTAAACCAGAGACTGTTCAGAGGAAAGCAGATACTGAAACAAGCGTTGATAAAGGAGAATGTACATGAATAGATCGGATGACAAGATGTTTGAAGAGTTATTGGAAAAAGCATTCAACGAGCAGTATGACGAAGAAATTACCTCCGAGCCTACCTTGGAGGAGCTCGCAGAGTTGTATCCCGTTACGGCAAAACAGAGAAAAGATGCAAAGCGTATATCAAGACAAAGCCGTAAGCCTGTATGGGTAAGCTATATAGGCAAAGCAGCAGCAATCCTTCTCTGTGTATCTCTTGCAGGGTTCGGTGCTATGATGATCGATCCCGGCATACGCGCCACCGTAGGGGACAGTATAGTCAAATATATTGAGGAAGGCTTCAATATAGACTTCACCGAGGCAAAGGATCCCACAAGCATAGATATTGCAGAAACTGTTATCGGCTATATTCCCGAGGGATTTGAGCTTCTGCCTGACAGAACCGAGGAAAAGATCGACAGCCTTTCCTACAGCTATATGAATGCAGATGGCGAATATATCGTTATAGATATCCTTGCAAGCTCGGATATAGAGCTTATCACAGAGGATGAGCATCACGAGCTTAAGTATTTTAACATAGACGGATATACGGGATATATCTCCTACAGCGATACACAGAAGCAGGGCTCGGTATATTTCGGTAACCGTAGCTTTACCGTTGCCATAAGCGGTATGACAGACCGTGAAGAGCTTATAAAAATAGCAGAAAATATAGAGATCAAGGAATAATCAAATGACAAAAAAGATAGTATGCGCGCTAATTATCTTTGGGCTTGTGCTCCCCGTCCTTTGTATTCCCGTGTCGGCGGCAAATTTACCCTTTACCGACATACCGAAGGGAAGCTGGCAGTATGAGCCGGTCAAGAGAGTCTATGAAGTGGGACTTATGAACGGTGTCAGCTCAACGCGCTTTGATCCCAACAAGCAGCTGACCCGAGCCGAGGCGGCAATGATACTTTATAACCTTAAGGGAGACGGGAAAAAGTATTCAAGGTATTCCTTTAAGGACGTAAAGGCAGGTACATGGTATGCCGACGCGGTGGAATGGATGTTCCGCAAAGGAATAACCAGCGGTATCACCTACGATCACTTCGGAGTAAACGAATATATAACAAGACAGGATCTTGTAACCATGATATACAGGATGTATGAGTATGAGTGGGACCTTAACGGAAATTACAGCGATATTTACGTCAGAGAAAGTCTGGTATACTCCTTTACTGACAGCCGCAAAATTTCCGATTATGCGATACCCGCAATGAGATTTGCGACAGGCATATGTATGGTCATAACTCATGATCCTACGGTCCATTATAACGTTTCACCCATAATCACAGGACACAATGGGCGTATCAACCCCAAGGGATTCTGTACCCGGGCAGAGGCGGCTGTGATTATCGGAAACGTTTACCTGATAGACACTTATATTTAAGGAGGCAATTTATGAAAAAAATAATCAGCATATTATTGGTATTGGTTATGTCTGTGTCTATGCTGCCGCTCATAGTTTCGGCAGAGGACAGTATTACCGACGGTGCCATCACGTGGAGCTATGACGAGTCAACAAAGACCCTTACCGTGTCAGGCGAGGGTGAGATGTCCGACTATGAATGGATATCCACAGAGGATCATAGAGCAGGTGTTACCCGTCTGCCTAAGGAATGGACGGCGGCGGAACACGTTGTCGTAGAAGAGGGCGTTACCTCTATAGGCGACTGGGCGTTTATATGGTTTGAAGAAATGACCGATATCACCCTGCCAGAGAGCTTAACAAAGATCGGCAACGGTGCTTTTGAAAACACATATCTTTACAGCATCGAGTTCCCCGCAAGTCTTACCGAGCTGGAGGGCTGCTTCTGTACAACAGAGCCTCCCAAGTTCATTACCTTTAAGGGAGATGCCCCCAATCTTGATAACTGGACAAATTTCAATAAGACGGTTACTATGAAAAGGGGAGACCTTACCACTATACTTTATCCCGAGGATAATGATACTTGGACAGAGGATGTGAAGTCGGCTTTCGGTCCCCGTATTGCGTGGAACGGTGAGCTTACCGACAGACCCGTAGTGGCAGAGATCTTTGAGGATGTTAAGGACAGTTATTGGTACTATGATTCCTTGCAGTTTGTATATGAGCAGGGACTTATGATAGGCACCACGCCCACCACCTTTGCTCCCGATGCAGGACTTACCCGTGCCCAGGCTATGCAGATGCTCTTTAATATGTCAGGTGAGTACCCCATAGATTACAGCGGCGAGACCTCTTTCAAGGATGTTTCGGCCAAGGCTTGGTGTGCATCTGCCGTGAACTGGGCGGCTGAGAAAGGTATAACCAAGGGTGTTTCAGCAACCGAGTTTGCGCCTAACCGTCTTATTACCCGCCAGGAGCTTGCAACTATGCTTAAGAGCTTTGCCGATTATATGGATTGTGCTTCACTTGAGGGAGCAGATATATCCGATTATGAAGATTCCGACAAGGTGGCAAACTGGGCTTATAATTCTGTGCGCTGGTGTGTAAGTACAGGCATTATTTCGGGTATGACCGAGACTACTCTTGCACCCAATGCAAATACTAACAGAGCACAGACTGCAAGAATGCTTGGGCAGTTCTATACCTTCGTTCTTGACAATATGCCCGCCACTGTAAGCGCGTATAATATTATCGTTAATTTTATGAGAGCTTACGGTGAACGCCTTACTAGCGTATATCCCCAGTCATCCGGTTATTATTACTATACTATCGAGGATGGTGACAAGATCTTCTTGGTTGAATTTTTAGAACGCCGCGGAAAGAAGCAAAGCCTGATGATGTATTATTATCCTGAAGGTACAGAGGTTATAAAGGAAGGTAACAGAGAGTTCGAAAGTTATTTTAGAACGGGAAGGATTACCGAGCTTGAGCCCTCGTACAATTGTGTATATCATAGCGAGCAGCCAAACTACAATATAATCGCTACAGGTGATTTGACCCCCGACGGATTTGACGATAGCAATGAACGTTTTTCCTACGGCTTGTGGAACGGAACAAAATATATATATGATGAAAGCAAAGATATATACGGTTATGAGAAGAGAGATGCCGTTATTGCAGAGGCTATGGTATTCCTTGATCAGTTCCTTTCCGACTGCGGACTTGAATATAAAGACCTGTTTATAAACGGATAACCCTATAAGTATACAAAAACGGCAGAGATCGATCTGCCGTTTTTTCTGTATATAAAAAACTTTTCTGAATCCTGTAGTAAACTCTTCTGCAATTGTGTACTTATTAACAGAGAAAACAAAATACAATATTTTCCGAGGGTGAATTACCTTACTTGTATCCTTCAAAAAATGCTTAAAGTTTTCACCTTTCTCCAAACTCCCGCCCTCGGAGGATATTGTCTTTAAGTCAAAAATATGGTATATTATAATCAGAAAATATCATCGGAGGCAATATGCTATTCTTAATGACGGTACAGGATGCTGTGCAGAAGGACAAAATAATATTTATCTATCAAAGCCAGTATTCCCGTATGGCGTACACCGCAGGTAAGTATCTTCACAACCGCGAGGACGTGGAGGATGCGGTGCAGGACAGTATGCTCAGACTGATTACGGTAATCGACCGCGTAGAGACCGACGACCCCGTGAGGCTCAAGAACCTCTGCTGTGTGGTAGCCCGTAACGTTGCCGTCAATATGGCAAGAGCCCGAGGTCAGAAGATACTGCCCCTTGAGGAGGTTTTTGATACAGCCGATCACGGCACCCGTACTCCCGAGGATACGGCGATAGAAAATGATCTTATGTCAAGACTGATATCCTGTATCGACTCTATGTCGGATATCTACAGAGACGTGTGCAGGCTTAAATATATAAATGAATTAAAGGAATCCGAGATAGCAAGGCTTCTTGATCTTCCGCCAAAGACGGTAAATCAACGTATCTTCCGCGGAAAACAGATGCTTAAAAATATGTTGATGAAGGAGAATGTAAATGCGTAATATGGACGATAAGCACTTTGACGAGCTTTTGGGTAATGCTTTCAGAGGGCAGCTTGAAAAAGAATTAAACAACGGTCCCGCAGATGAAGACCTTGCCGCTATGCACCCCTTCACAGAGGAGCATATGAATAAGGCGAAGGAACTGAGCCGCAAGAACAAAAAGCAACGTTCTCTGTGGAGAACACAGGTGGGCAAGGTGGCGGCGATAATCCTGTGCGTTGTAACAGCCGCAGGTGTTATAACTATGACCGATCCCACCGTGAGAGCAAATGTCGGTAACGCCGTTACCCACTTTATAGACGAGTTCATTTCGGTAGATTTCACAGATGCGGCAGATGACGGCAAGATAGACATCGCAGCGACCCGTATCACCTATATTCCTAAGGGATTTACTCTTGCCAAAGATAACTCTGATAAGGACACTGTGTCTCATATATACGAGAACGAAATGGGTGAGTTTATAATCATCGACGTGGAGATAAGCTCTGATATCTCTCTTATGACCGAGAACAACGTCCACGAGTTTGAGCTTTCCGAGATAAACGGCTACGAGGCTTATATATCCTACAGCGAGGATATGAAGCAGGGCTCGGTATACTTTGGTAACAGCTACTTTACCGTTGCCATAAGCGGTATGACAGAGCGAGACGAGCTTATAAAAATAGCAGAAAATATCAGATTTAAGGATTAAAGCATAATGACAAAAAGGATAATATGCGCGCTAGTTATCTTTGTTGTCCTGTTGACGGTGACTTTCGTTCCCGTATCTGCTGATACCTATTACTGGACAGATCCTGCCGTAACTCCCTTTCCTTTTAAGGACGTATCAAAGACCTCATGGCAGTATAAGCCTGTAAAGAAGGTCTATGATCTTGGTATCATGAACGGCGTATCGGTTACCCGCTTTGAGCCAAACAAAAGGCTTACCAGAGCCGAGGCTGCGATGATACTCTACAATTTGGAGGGTAAAAATGCATCCTATTCGAGATACAGCTTCAAGGATGTAAAGGCGGGTGCGTGGTACGCGGATGCCGTGGAATGGATGTACAAGAAGGGAATAACCAGCGGTGTGACAAAGGATCGCTTCGGTGTAAACCAATTTATCACCAGACAGGATTTTATAACCTTTATATACCGTATGTACGAGAACAAATGGGGACTTAACGGCGGTAACAGCAGCATCTACGTAAGAAACAGCGTTATAGAGGGATTCTATGACTACAGTCAGATATCATCTTATGCACTGCCTTCTATGAGGCTGTGTGCCGGTGTATGTATGGTGGTCACTCACGATCCCACAAGCCACATAAACGTCGAGCCCATCATCAAGGGACATAACGGATATATAACCCCCAAGGGGAACTGTACCCGTGCAGAGGCGGCAGTCATCATAGGCAACGCCTACACTATCGACAGATACGTTCCGTAAGGAGAGAGTAATGAAAAAATTAATATTTATTATAATTTCCGTACTTATGCTGTCGGCTTTGCCGCTGTGCATAAACGCAGGAAGTGATTATATAATACCCAATCCCCCGGTAACGGTGGAGATAACCACACCTAAGGTGGATGGCAACATCACCAAGACCGAAGGATGGAGCGAGCCGGTATACATGAACGAGGATACCATGGAGTACTGTCTCAAAAACCGCCCCTTGAATATATTCGGCGAAGTATACTTTGCTTTAGATTGGCAGGGCTTTTACCTTGCCGCTGATATCAAGGAAAACGTAAGCGCTTATGCTCCCGACTCCAATCCCCCCGACATATCCGAACCCATGACGGCAGGACTTGTGCTTGCAGACGAAAAGATCGGTAACGGTCAAAACGGAGATTGCTTCAGAATAGGCATAGACGTTCTTGATATAATGCGAACAAACCCGGGTATAGAAGATTCCGAAAGATATTATCTTGGTCCCAATTACAGTATCTATATCTATGAGAACGGCAAGCTCAGGATGTACGGCTATGATCGGTTCGATTCGAGTATAGATATCACTGACAAGGTCCTGATCAAAGGCAGTGCCGATGCCGAGGGCTGGAGCTTTGAGGCATTTATTGCCTGGCAGGTAATTATCGACGATATAGAACATTTTACCCACCAAAAGGAAAGTCCCGCCGTTGAGAATATAATAAGCAACGGTGCGATCGTAAGGGTCGGCGCAGAGTATAACGACAGATGGATACTCACCGAGACCCGTGAAGCGGTGCTGTATAACAACTATTATACAGCAGAGGAGTACGCCGAGGATAAGTACTGGGAATTTGGTGTAAAAAAGCCCGAGCATCTTGGTATAGAGCTAAACGTGTCCAACACCTGTAAGTACTCAGGTTCTCATCGCTGGTCGAACTGGATAAGCATAAAGTTGCCTACTTATTTTGAAAAGGGAAGAGAGGCATCTATGTGCAACCTTTGCGGTAAGCTTGTATACCGTGATGCAGCTATCCTTGAGTACCGTAACAGCTTTACCGACGTCAAGGACGGCTCCTGGTACGCAGAGGGTGTCAGATACTGCGTTATGAAGGGGTATATGAGCGGTATGAGTGAGACCTGCTTTGCACCCAACTCTATGCTGACAAGAGAACAGTGCGTTCTGATACTTGCAAATCTTCTTGATGTAGATGCATCAAGATATAAAAATGTTAAGAGCGGATTTAAGGATGTACCTACAGGTAAATGGTACAGCGGCGCCGTCGCTTGGGCAAAGCAGAGCGGTATCGTCAGCGGTATGACCGAGGACACCTTTGGCAGAGGACAGTATATCAAGAGAGACGCCTTTGCAAGGCTTCTGTACGCAGCTGCAGAGCGTATGGGAATGCCTATGGATGTAAGGGCTGATCTCGGTAACTATGCAGACTATGCCAATGTACCTTCGTGGGCACAGGAGGAAATATCTTGGGCGGTGGCAAGCGGGATAATCGTAAGCACAAAGGACGATGTTCTTATGCTCTCTCCCCGTGACGAGGTCAAGCGTGCCCAGTGTGCCACCATGCTTTGGCAGATGGGCTTGCTGTATGAACACAACAACTAATGATTAATAAGGAGAAAATTATGAAAAGGATAATTTCGGTTATATTAACTGCACTTCTTTTACTCAGTGCATTGCCGATAGCTGTATTTGCAGATAACACTATATCCGTAATCGAAGACGGATTTACATGGACACTTGACACGGACACCTTGGTCCTTACCATAACAGGTGAGGGCGAGATGCCGAACAATCACAGACGAAACATTGAAAAGAACCACGAAGAGATAGCTTCTTATTTTTGCGATATTAAAAAAACGGTCGTAGAAGAGGGTATTACCTCTATATGCAAGAACGCGTTTGAAAATTTCCGCAATATGGAAGAAGTGGTTATCCCCTCAACTGTAGAGCGTATAGATTACGGAGCATTTAGCACTACGCTAAAGCTGGAGTCTATCGTGTTCCCTGCAAGCTTGGAATATCTTGACGTTATATACGGTTTCGGTACTTCTACCTGCTGGTGCAAGACTATGATATTTACGGGCGATATCCCCGAGGTACCTTATTACTTTGAGCTTGATCCTCTTAACGACGGCTACGTTAATATCTATTATCCCGAGGAAAATCCTACGTGGACCGAAGAAGCAAGATTGTATTTCGGCAGCAACATTCTCTGGAACGGCGAGGTTGCGTCAGGTGATCCTATATACGAGATCATGACCGACGTAAAGGAAACTCATTGGTATGTTTATACCGTACAGTACGTGTACAACAGAGGACTGATGACCGGCACTTCCGCCGATAAGTTTTCTCCAAATTCAAGGCTTACCCGTGCCCAGATGGTACAGATACTTTTCAATATGTCGAGGGAAGATAAGTCTGACTATATGGGAAAAAGCACTTTTGATGATGTAGATTCACTTGCATGGTATGCTCCTGCGGTAAACTGGGCGGTGGAGAACGGCATCACAAGCGGAGTTTCGGAAACTAAATTTGCCCCAAACCGTAATATAACCAGACAGGAGCTTGCACGATTCTTCTTCGTCTATGCAGACTACCTTGACAGCTATTATGCCAACCCTCGTGCGGAAACAGATATGCCTGACAGATGGGCAGAATTTACCGATATCGACGAGATAGCAGACTGGGCAAACACGCCCATGTCCTGGGCAGTTTCGGTAGGACTTATATCCGGTATGACTATTGAGACCATATCTCCCCGAACCACCGCTACCCGTGCGCAGGCTGCACAGATGCTCAAGAAATTTGATGAGTATATTAAAGAAAACAGACGTATAACAACAGGTGCTTTCAGAGAGCTTGCGGACTATATCGCAGAGAACGGTGAGCTTGGCGGCGGTTATTGGCTTGATACCTATACTTATTCCTTCGCTATAGGAGATCTGCGCGGTATTGCGGAATATTTCCCTTCGGTTGATAAAATCGAGCTTTACGTTTGCGGAGAGCAGTATGAGACAGATTTTGCTACGGGTTCACACGCAAACTGTATGGAGCATTCAAATATGACTGTCTACGGTCTCGATTCAGAGTATGAATATAGATACGATTATTATCCTTTAGATGAAAATGATGATCCGATAGTGATATCTAACGGTGTTATTACAGCCGACGGTTATGACGAAGGCGAATTCGGTTACGGTGATTACGTTACTGATGATTTATTAGATGATGAACTGGATAATAACGAAGAATATACCGAGTTTGCAACAGGAAAGCGTGATACCGCTGTAGCGACAATGTATAGCTTTATAGATCATCTTCTCACCGAATGTGACCTTGAAATGACAGATCTGTTTATAACAAAATAATCATAGGAAGGCATTAAGCCTTCCTTGATTTTTTTTGATGCTTATGCTATAATGCTAAAAAACGGAAAAGAGAAGTACTATGTACACACAGAAATATAACACCTTAAATCACGATACAGA
>JAZRQH010000134.1:0-6266 GCA_045649645.1 Eubacteriales bacterium | reverse complement strand
GGGTTGGCAATGCCTCGTCTCACGGACAGCTTATACTGAGCCTTTGCCGAAATTATATAGGTAATCACCAGCATAGCCATCAGGGCGGAATACAACAACAGTATGCCCAGTACGGCAAATACGATGGCAACCACCTCAGAGCTTGAGTTATACATATCAGTTCCTCCTTTATTTATATAGAATAGGGAATATCAAGCAAGGGTTGAGAATATCGCAACCGCAAACGCGAAAAAGGCGATAGAAAAATATACACCCCAAAAAGCAGTAAAAGCTATGCCCATGATCTTACCTACCTTGGAGAGCACCCTTCCTGCAATACACTTGCCGCCTGCGCTTACTCCGCAGCTCTTTGCCAACTCCTCGGCATCCTTTGCTGCCTTTTCTCCCTTTGCGCCCATAAAGATAGCGATGATGGATGCAACGGGAAACTCTGACAGTATAGCAGAGGTAAGCCCCTTGCTGAACGCAGTTTCTGCATAGCTATCGATCATAGGATCTCTGACAGGCTGTGCGGACTCGGTCTTTACGGTATAATCGGTTACCACAACGGTCTCGCTCTGATTGTTAAAGTTGTTCTGATCCATAATATGATCCTCCTTAATTAAAATTTTCTTTTAAAAACTCTACGATGGCAGAGTCGTATTTTTCGGTGTCGGTGATCCTCAGCATAGAGTGGGCGCCCTCTTCGTAGCTTACAAGAGTCTTATTTTCACTCGGACAGCTTGCAAACATTTTTTGGGCGTTTTCATAGGTGGAATACTTATCCTTTTTGCTGTGGATCATAAGGATGGGCTTATCCATTTTTGTGATATAGTTTGCAGGACCCTTACGCATAGTGTGACCGGTATTCAGTCTGAAATGGAGCATAACGAGCTGTAAAACCGGGAACATCAGGCGCTTACGCTCTATAAGATTGTTTCTCATAGATTCGCGGAAGCGGGGGAACATTCCCTCTGCCACCATGCCCTTGACTTCATCGGGACAGTCGGGTGAGGTTATGGCAAGCATAGCACCTGCCGCACCTATACATATGCCGTGGTAAACTACGGTCTTTACGTTATAGCTTTCGCAGAGCATTCTCGTCCAGGCAAGGGCATCCTTAGATTCCTCAAAACCGACGGTGATAAATCTTCCGTCGCTTAAGCCGTGGCATCTTGAATCTACCACAAGGACGTTAAATCCCGACTCCTCGTAGGGCTTTGCAAAATAATATCCGTATCTCAGACTTTCCGTTCTGCCGGACAGGATCATGACCGCACGGTCATGCCCGAAGTTATAGTATTCTCCGTAGAGATTGTCGCCGTCTCTTACTATATGTACGTCTTCTTTTGCGTCGATATGCTTTTCATGCCACGCCATCCCGATCCTGTCCATTTCAAGGGTCTGGCCTGTGGGTATGGAGACTCTTCTGCCCCATTTTTCCTTGTCCTTACGGCTTAAGGTGGAGTAGAATATCCAGAAGGATGCCACAACCACCGACAAAAGGTAGAAAAATATACCGCCAAGTATAAGTGCGACCAATATGTTGATTATAAGCATCGTGTTCATTTTGCTTTTGCCTTTCTGCGCTCCAGCTCTTCTCTCAGGTCAAGAACTCTCTGACGGATAACGTCGTTTACCCCCTCTATATCCGATGTCCTTGCCTTTTCGGGCAGGTGGTCACGGAGGTCGATAGGCTCGCCTACCATCAGATGAGCTCTTTTGAAGAATCCGTAGTTACCGTCGGTTACCACGGGGATCATGGGAGCGCCGCCTCGGTAGGCTATCAGCAGATAGCTTGGGTAGAACTCCTTTATCGTTCCGTCGGGAGTGTTGTGACCCTCGGGGAATATCTGTACCAGATTCCCCTTTTTGATCTCCTTTATGCTTTGGGAAACAAATCGCATACTCATGGTAGTACGGTTTGCTTCTATTCCGCCCCAGAATTTTGAAAAAGCAAATCTAACTATAGGGTTTTTAAAGGGCTCCTCGGTGGAGACCACGTACAGCTTACGGGGGAAGAAAACAAAGCAGTTTTGTACGTAGTCAAGAGGGCTGAAGTGATTTGATATTACAAGAGCACCGCCCTTGACACGTCGGGTCGCTCTTTCGTTTTCATAGTAGATCTTGGTTTTGAAGAAAAGCCACTTGAATGGATAGCCGGTGATAACGCCTATCCATCTGAATATTTCATAAAATAACATTATTTATTATTCTTACCTATCTGCGAGATGACCTTGGGGAAGAAGAAGGACATACAGAAGGCAGTCATACATACCACCGCTACGATAACGGTCATATACTGAACGTAGCCGTTCTGCTTTAAGAACACCAGCACTACGCCGGAGGCAAGACCTGCGGAGGCACCCTCAAACAGACCCTGGATAGCAAAGTACATAGAGGAGGCGGTATTGTTGTTAAGCTCCTTGCGGTCAGCCGCTCTCTGAGAGGGAACGGTGTAGGTGATAGCAAAGAAAGCACCGATGGAAAGGGATATGATAAGAGCGCAGACGATAGAATAGGGATAGATTATCGCCGCAGGAATTATCTTGATAAGGCCCATAAGCGCCATACCGGTGGAGAAGGTGGCAAGTATGTATCGGTAGCCGAAGCCAAGCCCCTTCTTCTGTACGATCCTGTTGTAGAGAAGGATGGTCAGAGGTACGGGAACAAAGCATACCGGCATAATAAAGGGCATATTGAGGTTAGCGGTGGAGAAGTACTCGTTGATACCGCTCAAAAACAGCTGAAGACCTATGTTCATCACAAAGAGGGTGCAGAGCCAGTAGATATAAGGCTTGTCGGAGAGGGTGAACATAAGCGACTTGCCGAAGGTAACCTTTTCGGCGGGAGAGTCCTCTGCCTTCTTGTCCTGAGTTTCCTTAAGAGTAAGGATAGGAATAAGCATTGTAAGGGAGAGGGGAAGGAATAAAAGCGCTACCACTCTGATGTTAATACCCATGCTTACAAATGCGGGAACAAGGGCAAAGCTCAGGCTGAAGTATACAACGTCGCATACCGACTTTGTGTTGGAGAGCAGAAGTATAGACTTCTGGTCCTCGGTCACCTCGCCAAAGGTGGCGTAATAGGTTATCATCGTCAGGGTATAGGAGGTGTAGAAAACAAGCAGCAGGAAGCCGAACCACACTGTGTTGAGCATAGTTGCCGACTTGTCGATGGGAAGGAGAAACAGGAGATACGCTATGATCATAGGGATATAACCCATAACTATAGCGGTCTTTCTCTTACCCCATTTGCAGTTGAGGTTGTCAACGAAGTGGGAGAGAGGAAGGTCGATAAGACCGTCTACTATCTTTGCCACAAGGATAAGCGTTGCCCACAGAGCCGCAACCACAAGGTCACGGTTGAGGTAGGTCCAGTTTTCAACGTGAGCGTCAAAGCCGCCTACCAGCAGTGCGCTGCAGAGATAGGAGCCGACGATGGTGTTGAGCATATTAACGCCAAGGCCTGAACAGCCGTAGAGTATAATACTTTTCTTTTTGGTAAATGTTTTCATTTTCAAACCCCTTATAGATTTTTTATTGCGTCCTGGCGTGTGACAGATAAAAGATGTTATTTGAGCCACAGAGCGCAGTTTGGGTGGGGCAACCTGCCCCTTATAGATTTTTGATCCTTTCTACTCAAAGGAGATGGTCATCAGACAGGGCAGAGAATCGGTGGGAACAGAGAAGAACTCGGCACATATATCGCCTCGGCTTACAAGCTCTATTATGGCGTTGATGCTCTCTTCCTTGATATGTGATTGGTAGAATATCGTAACGATCTCACGATCCTGCTGTTTTATGACCTTGCATATGGTCTGCGCCGTCGTTTCGTCCAGCTTTTCGCTTATGGCTATCAGCTCCTTGCCCGAGAAGGAATAATACTCGTTACGGCTGATATCCTTGTCTTTATAGCGTATAGAGTTGTTACGCTTGGCTATGGAAACAACGTAAAGATTGTTGATTATCTGTGTGATAGAGTCGGTTGCCGCCTCGATGTCTGTTTCGGAAAAATCCACCGTGGGCAGAGCCGCATAGCACTCGGCTACGGTACGGCTGTTTACGACCGTGACCTTTGCCTTTGTGTAGAGCTTCTTTGCCTGAACTGCACTGAGTATGGCGTCAGAGCTGTTGGGAAAAACGATGATATTTTCCGCATCGCTCATCTCAAAGGCGTCAAGATAATCCTTTGTGGAGACACCCTCCTCACAGCAGACCGAAATATCCGCGCCCATATCTATAAAGAGCTGCTGCATCCTCTGATCGTACGCAACCGCCACTATGGCAAAGGCGCCGTTGTTCTTTATGGGCGAGCACATTATGCGCTTGCTCTGTTCGGTGTGCTGAACGGTCATGTTCTCTATCTTAGAGGTCAGGAACTCGCCGTACTTATGGCAGAGCCCGAACACTCTTTCGGGATAACGGGTATGTATATGTATGCGTACCTTGTCCTTTTCCTGGGACAGAACGATAGAGTCACCTATATCACAAAGAGCTTCCTTGAAGGGCTCAAGCTCAAAGGGCTCTCTTTCATTCAGAAGCTGAAGCAGAAGCTCGGTACAGTAACCGAAGTCAAATCTGCTGTCGGGACCGAAAACGTCGTAGTCTATAGCCGCTACGTTACGATCCTCCTCGACGCTGTCGATGCTTTCGCCGTCAAGGTATTTTTTCATTCCCTCAAACATATAAACTATACCCATTCCGCCGCTGTCCACAACACCGCTGTCCTTGAGCACCGCCAGAAGCTCGGGAGTGTTTTCAAGCGACCTTTTAGCGTGCTTTACAAAAGAATCTATAACGTCATCCACACTCTGGCTGCCGTCATATTCCTGCTTTACCGCCCTTGTTGCGTCCTTGACTACGGTGAGCATCGTGCCTTCAACAGGGGTAGCTACTGAGGCATATGCGTATCTCACGCCCTTTTCCAGAGCCGCGATAAAGGTCTCGGCATCGGCTGCGTCCACGTCGTAGAAGCCCTCGGATATTCCCTTGAGAAACTGGGAGACTATAACCCCCGAGTTACCTCTTGCTTCAAAGACCACCGAGCGGGCAAACTTTCTTGCCACCGAGGGCAGATCCGCTATAGATTCGCCTACGGCAAGAAGTCCCTTGTGGACCGTCGTTACCATATTTGTGCCCGTATCCCCGTCGGGAACGGGAAAAACGTTTAATTCATTTACGTGCTTTACGTGCTTATTCAGGTTTCGCACAGCGTACTCAACCATGTTTATAAAGCACTCGCCGTCAATCCTTCTCCTCATGACTTACTCACCCGTTAAGCAGCTTCGTCATTATATCCTTTTCGGCGCTCAGATCCTCGCTTATCTCTTCACCGAGGAAGTATACCGCCACCATACCGGGACCGATGTTGGTTCCGCAGCCCGAGAAGACGTCGGATAGAAATACCTTCTTGGGTTCAAGCTCGTTTTCTATAAGCGTTTTGAGCTTTTCGGCATATTCGGGTCGGTTACTGTGGGATATGAGCATATACTGATCCTTTATGTCCTTTGCGGCACGCTGGGTATATTTAACGGTGAGATCCAGAGCCTTGTTTATGCCCTTTGCCTTGGTAAGAACCGATACGTAACCGTCTCGGTTGCAGTCACCCATGGGCTTGACACCGGCAAAGCTGCCCATGATAGCCTTACCCATGGTGATGCGGCCTCTGCGGGCAACGAATATAAGATCGTCTATGGGACCCATCTGGTGGACCCTGTGCTTGTTGTCCTCAAGCCACGCAACCACCTCGTCGAGGGTCTTGCCCTTGTTTTTAAGCATATGTGCGTACATTACCTGAAGACCGAAGGCACCCGACATCTTGTAGCTGTCAAAGCAGTATATCCTGCGCTCGGGATGCTCCTCTTCAACTCTCTTTGCTGCGCCCACAGCCACGTTGTAGGTAGAGCTTATCTTTGAGGATATGGACATACTGAGGATGTCATAGCCCTGCTCTGCGTACTTTTTGAAGGACAGGTAGTATTCCTCCGGGCTTGCGGGAGCGGTGCTCACCTCAAGCTTTTTGTTTGACAGAGCCTTGTAGAATTCCTCGCGGCTGATATTCGACCAATCAAGAGTGGTCTCAAAGTCCCTGCCGTCACTGAAATGCACGTGCCCCTTGATATAGTCCTCAACCTTGAAGAAATCTCTTATTTCAGCGGACAGATCGCAGGTAACGTCCGCTAAAATTATATATTTATCCATAGCTGAACTCCTTGAAATAATTAATCAGTATATTATAACACAATATGAATAAAATTTCAACATTTTTTGACAAGAATTGTATGG
>JAZRQH010000133.1:0-6270 GCA_045649645.1 Eubacteriales bacterium | reverse complement strand
CCTATATTGGTACGGACGTTCGGTTCACTCATAAAGACGTCGAGGTAGTTTATGCCCTCTTCTATTGCGGCATCAATGACTTCCTTTATCAGCTCATAGCTCTTGCCCTGAAGATGCTCACAGCCGAGAGATATTTCGCTTGCCGTCATACCTGTGTTTCCAAGTTTTCTGTATTTCATAAAACGCTCCGTTATAGCTTAGTATGTTAATTATATCTGCAAAAACATACCCTGTCAACCATAAAAAAACCGTAAAGTATTGTAATCCGAACTAAAATGAAGTATAATGGTATGTGGTAAACAAATAAATTTAAAATATATTTTCGGCAGGTGAATGTTATGAAAAATTGGTTAAGCGATGCGGTGGTATACGAGATATACCCCCAGTCATTCAACGACACAAACGGCGACGGTATCGGCGACCTTCAGGGTATAATCGAAAAGCTCGATTATATCAAGGATCTGGGCTTTACCGCTATCTGGCTCAATCCCATCAACGCAAGTTCTTTCCGTGATGCGGGTTACGACGTTACCGACTTCTACAGCGTAGCTCCCAGATACGGTACAAACGAGGATTACAAGAGATTGTGTGACGAAGCTCACACCCGCGGAATGAAGGTCATGTTTGACCTTGTTGCAGGTCACACCTCTATCGATCATCCCTGGTTTATCGAGTCTGCAAAGGTAGAAAAGAACGAGTACTCTAACCGCTATATCTGGACAAACGAGTCCTTTGACGACGGTGTGGGTATTGCAAGTTTGGGTGAGCGAGACGCTAAGGTCATCAACAACTTCTTCTGGAGCCAGCCTGCGCTGAACTACGGTTATGCCAATCCCAACCCCGCGAACCCCTGGGAGCTCCCCGTAGACCATCCCGACTGTGTGGCTATGCGTAAGGAGCTTATGAACATCATCGACTTCTGGATGGATCTGGGTACAGACGCATTCAGAGTAGATATGGCGGCTCATCTTATCAAGGGTGACATCACAAAGGAAAAGACCTCCGAGCTTTGGCACGAGGTACGTAGACACATAGAAGAAAGAAATCCCGAGGTACTTCTCATTGCAGAATGGGCGTTCCCCGAGGAGGCTGTACGCTGCGGATTCCATCTCGACTTCCTTCTCCATAGCGGTCCTACCGCATACCGTTCTCTGTTCAGATACGAAAAAGGCAGAAACACCACCACCGATTTTACCGGTCACAGCTACTTCTCAAGAGAGGGTAAGGGTAACATCAACGAGTATCTTGACAGATATCTCTTTGACCTTGAAAACACCCGCGGTAAGGGTTATATCGGTATGATAACCGGTAACCACGACATGCAGCGTCTTGCATATATGAGAGATACAGATGAGGTTAAGGCGGCGCTTACATTCCTCTTCACCATGCCCGGTGTTCCCTTCGTATACTACGGTGACGAGATAGGTATGGATTATCTCAAGGGTCTGCCCTCCAAGGAAGGCGGCTACATAAGAACAGGTGCCAGAACACCCATGCAGTGGAACGACGAAAAGAACCACGGCTTCTCTACAAGCGATACACCCTATCTTCCTACCGATAACCGCGAGGGTGCTCCTACCGTTGAATCACAGATAAACGATCCCGATTCTGTACTCAACTTCGTTAAGAAGATAATCAAGCTTCACCGCGATATCCCCGCATTCCATCCCGAAGGCGAGTTTGAGATCCTTCTTCCCTCTTATCCCTTCGTATTTGAAAGAGCGGCTGAAGGCAAGAAGTATCTCGTAGCCATCAACCCCTCGGATGCTACCAGATATTTTGATGCTCCCGAGTGTGCAGAGGTCCTGCTCAACCAGAACGTTACCTTTGAAGGCAACAGACTGGTGCTTGGGGCTGCAAGCTTCATCGTATACGAGGAGAAGTAATCAGTTTCATAACACAAAGCCATCCTTACGGATGGCTTTTGTTTACGTTGTTCTACTTATTTAATTACTTTACGCCCAGGGGTCTGCCGCTTTGGGCTGACGTATATCGGGAAGCAGCATCTGATCCCAGAGGAACCATCTGCCGTCGCCCTTCATACGAAGCACTACCTCACGGGGGTTGTCTGCACCGCCGCTGCGGATAAAGAGCTTCATGTAACCTTCGTTTGCGTCAGAATAGGGGTTAGAACTTACAGTTACACTGAAAGGCTCTGCGGGGGTATAGTTATTATCAGGAGTCGCGCCCTTGAAATATGAGAAGGGGACGTAAGTTTTGCCGTCACGGAGTCTGTCGTCTATAAAGGATATTTCAAAGGGAGTCAGGGGTTTGGGTCCCTTTAAGAAATTGAGCATCTCAACCCCTGTTGCCTTGTCCGCCGCATAAGCGCAAAGTGCGCATAGGGTAAGAGCTGCAGTCTTGAAGGGGGAATCAAGGGTTGCCTCGGGAAGACTCTGCATCTGCTCCACACTTTCGGGAAGCGCGGTAAAGGTAAAGGTCTCGCTCTTGTTACCAAGATTGCTTATGCCCTGCTTTATTGCATTGCCTGCCGCCTGGGTCGCAACGTTCTTAAGCTTATCAAAAATACCCATAGTTTATCTCCTTTATAAGCTTCTTCCGCCACCGCCGTGGGTTCTTCCGGAGGAAGAGGTATGAGTATTGGAAGAATTGTTTTCTGCCTTTTTAGTATAGGTGATCTGTCTGTAAAGGAAGAAATCTCTGGAGTCGGTTATCATAAGGCTGCCGGGCTTGAGGTAGCTTGACGCCTCGTTCTTTGCCTTGACAGACTTGAGCTTGCTCTTCATCGATCCGGTAACGATAGCGGCAACGATAAAGCCTACCGCTACGGCAACTACAAGATTGAAGCCTGCGTCAAAGGTAGTAATATCTGTGATATATTCATCACACATATCGGCATACTCATTAAAGGCGTACTCATAGTCACCTGAAACTATGCTGGAGGCTATCCTATCAAAGATAGCGTTCTCGTTATCATCGGTGATAGCATCGATACCCAGTCCACAGGTGGTGATATGTACGTATCCGTTACCGTTATCTCCGCCCTCAACGAAGTAAACAAGCATAATACCGTCAAAGTTATCACCCATGCCGTAACCGTTATAATCAAAATAATCGTCAGCAAAGGCTTCGTAGCTTTTTTCTCCGGGATTTGCAGTTATGAGAAGCGCAACGTCAACGTTGTGACGGACACTTATCTCATCCATCTTTTCATTAAGGCTCTGAAGCAGAGTTGCTTCCAGAACTCCGTAATCATCTACAACTCTCGCGGGATGAGAGTTATCTGCACTTGCAGGAAGTATTCCGAGAACAATAACCAAAAGGGCTATAAATAATACACTGATCTGTTTTTTCATATCAACACCCCCTTACATTAACCACATAAGGTACAGAGCGCCGTAGCAAGCTGCTGCGATAATACCTGCAAGACCGAACAGCCATTTTTTTGCGGCTGCCTTATCCACAGGCAGATTGCCTACGAACTTACCTGTCTGTCCATTCATAGCAAAGGTATACTTTTCACCCTTCCATGTAGTGTTGAGTAACCAAACAGGATAAAGAGCATACTTTGCTCTGCCGTTATTGAAGCGTACAGAGGAATACTCGGGAGTAACGGTGGTATATCCCTTTACCGTAGAAGCAAAGGCGTCTTCTGTACTCTTTTTGATTCTTTCGTTTGCACGGAGGATGCTCTCCTCTGCCGAAACATCATACTTATCTGCAAGATAGCCTGCAAGATAAGCTGTCTGAAAATCTACCGCCTCACTCATATCAAAGGGCTCGATGGATTCCATAAGGTCATCAGCCATCTTGGTAGAACCGTCAACCGGAACGTTCTCGAAGCCTACCGTACCGCCGCGGTTGATGGCAAAATATGAGGTTTCGGTATAGTTGTACTGACTGTCACTCCAATTACGGATCATTGTACCCTTGTAGCGCACGTTGGCATCGGTATCGGTGTCAAAGAGCCAGAAGGGGACGTATACGCCCTTGATCTCGTCAAGGTGGTTTTCGTTCTTAAACACCTTGGGAAGAAGTCTCTTGCCCTCATAGTGCTTTTTGAGAGCCGCCTTAGCCGCCGCCTTATCTAATTTGAAAGGAATAACAAGATCGGGCTTGAGCGAGCCTGCAAACTGTCCCTTGAAAACAACGGGGTTGTCGCAATAGGGGCAGGATGTAGCAGCTGTATTTTCGTCACCTACGATCTCGCCGCCGCAGGAGTTACAAACGTAAACTCTGAGACCCTCTTCTTCACCGGGCTGCCAGGAGTCACCTGCAGTGGTGTTCCAGTTCATATTGTCCGCTTGCTGACTGTTAAGATCGTTATCATAGGCGGCAAGCGCCTCCATCTCAAACTCACAGTCGCAGTAGGGACATTTCATCTTCTGTATGCTTGAGTCAAAGCCTATGGCTCCGCCGCAGCATGGACATTTATATTCTTGCATTACAGACATATTTACCTCCTTATCCGTAGGTACGGTCCATTATTAACGATATAGGCTCGTCACAACGCACAGCATCGTTTACAACAAAATCCTGTGACAGATATATGCTGCTGTGATCTGTTGCAAGCAACATACAAAAGCTTCTTTCGTCCTCTGTGTCGGGATAAAGCTTAAGCATACAAATTCCGTCCTCTGTCACGGTGTTCCAAGGAGCGTTGAGTGAGCCGCCGTCCCACTGTATATATACGCCATCAGCAGCAAAGCTGATATGGTACTTAGCCATGCTGCCATCGGACAGATAATAGCTTGCATCCCAAGAAGTGTCGACAATATCCACCTTCTCGGGCATCTTCCAGCTATAGTCCTGAAGCTCAAGGTATTCACGTCCTAGAATCTCTGCATAGGGCGTAAAGTCGTATATACTGCCGTCCGAATAGGTTGTAACGTAGGTCAGATCGTTCAGAGCGGGATAGTATGTAAGGATAGCTCCATCGCTATCAACGATATTTATCTGTGTATCTGCGGGGAAACCCGTGTTGCCCACAAACACCAGGAAGGGCTGACCATAGTCGGAACGGTAAAGAACCTCTGTAACCTCACCGCTGTCGTCAACGTGATTTACCGCTACAGATGCGTTCTCGTCACAGGGGAGGACAAGATAGAGCTCGCCGTAACGTTGACCGATAATACGAGAATCATCTATAGCCCCGATAAAGGGGAGATCACCATAAAAGTCGGGAACCAGACCCTTTATCCAATCCAAAGTGTTTGCCGACTCCAGAGAATCGGTGGCACCGATATAAGCTACACCAAGCATCGCGGGCGTACCCACCATTGCTTGACGAAGGCTTACAAGAGAAGCTTCTGTATCGTCAGTAGGATCGGTATCGTCGGGATCGGCGGTATCTACAGACTGTGTGTCTGTCACTTCTGCCGTATCTGTAGCTTTGCTTGTTTCAATAGGCTGTTCCGGCTTACCTTTGCCGCATCCCGCAATAAGGGACAGACAAAGGATAAGACAAAGTATGCCTGCAAAAATTCTGTTCATTTTAGTTATTTTATATCCTTATCGTCAAATAAGTCTCCGCACTCGGGACAGAACTTGGGCGGATTCTTGGGATCTTGGGGCTCCCAGCCGCACTTGTCGCAACGGTAGAGAGGTGCACCCTCGGGTTTCTTCTGTCCACACTCAGCGCAGAACTTACCCTTGTTTACCGCACCGCAGGTGCATTTCCAACCATCTTCTGCGGGCTTCTTTGCACCGCACTCGGTACAGAAATTGCCTGTAGCAGTTGCGCCGCAAGCGCACTTCCAACCGTTCTGTGTGGGTGCTGCCTGCTGAGTCTGCTGTGCCATCTGCTGCTGACCCATGTTGAAGAAGTTTTGAGCCGCGTTGAAGCCGCCTCCCATAGCGTTGCCTGCCATACCCATACCGATAAAACCGTTCATAGCGCCGGATTCGTTTCCTGCGGCAGTTTCCATAGCATCGGCTGTAGCGTTTGTCATACGACCTGCCATCATAAAGGGGTTCTGACCCATGGTAGCAGCATCCTCCATCTGGTTGATCTTCTGCATATCCTCGGGTGTGAGGGTGATGGGGTTAATGGCTACACTTTCAACGCTGATGCCTCGCTTTTCGGTCCAATCATATTTAAGTGCCTCGTTAAGAGCTGTCTTAAGCTCACCGGTATGCGCAGGGATCTCTGCGGGATGAAGCGCAAGAGTTGATAACTGTGCAAAGGCGGGCTGAAGAGCAGAAACAAACTCTGTCTTAAGTTGGCTGTCAAGCTGATCTCTTGTATATTCATCTGCTACGTTACCCGCTACTCTGGTGTAGAAAAGCATGGGATCTGTAAGTCTATAG
>JAZRQH010000132.1:0-21552 GCA_045649645.1 Eubacteriales bacterium | reverse complement strand
TACCGTTTCCAATCCCGGTATTCATACGGTGATCGTAAGATACAAGGACACGACAAGACCTCACGCTGTGTATAAGGTGAATCTCACAGTTGACGAACCTGTATTCACCACCAACGGCTTACAGGTAACTGTGTCCAATCTCCCCGACGTTAAGGTTATCCGTACAGCCTACGGCAAATGGAACAGTACCAAGGAGCTTAAGGCTACAGACACAATCCGTAACTTCTCCGCTAAGACTGCCATAAAGGGCAAGGATCCCTATACCATCCAGTACAGAGAAGAGGGAACAGTAACCGTTATAGTTGAGTATAATAACGGCTATCAGAAGGTATTCCACTATGACGTTACACAGAAAACTCCCACAGTAGAGCAGAACGGTAATACCGTGACCTTCTCAGACCTTGACGGACTTGTAACTCTGCGTTATGCTGAGGGTGAATACACTACCTCTAACCAGATCAAGAATGCCAAGGGAAGTAAGGCTCTCAAGCCTGCGGACATGGTTGGCGGCAAGATTGCTGTCACACTTACCAAGGGAACGTATACCTTCTGTGTGCAGTACGATGATGAATCGTATAACTATTATATAATAACAGTGGAATAAAACAAGGAAGCTTTGCTTCCTTGTTTTATTTTGCTTAAGAAACAGTAAAGAATCTAGGAAAGTTTGTGAAACGTTGACAAATCAATTTTGTTATGTTATGATAAATTTGTATATTTTTAGTGCGGAGGATATTATGAAAAGATCCATCAAACTGACAGCCTTGCTTCTCTGTATGCTTATGCTGTTACCAACATTTGTTTTCGGATACCATAACGGTATCGTAGAAAACGATCCCGTTTCCATGCCCAAGGCTTCGCCTGCAATCGACGGCAGCATCGAGGATACAGGTGCCTGGTCAGATCCTGCGTATCTCAACGATCCTACCCTCGGTCACTTCTGGGCGACCCGTCCCCTGACCTTCACGGCAGAGGCTTATTTTGCATATGATGACAGCAATCTTTATTTTGCTGCCGATATACACGATAACGACGCCGATAGCGGCTTTGTGCCCACCACAGGCTACGATAACGTTGACGACGATTACGGATTTAACGGTGACGTTATGACCCTTATGCTTGACGCTCTCGGAGTTTTTGAGCGTTCAAGCTATCAGAGCACCCCCTGGTATCACGTGGGCATCTATTCTGACGGCAGAGTGGGCGTTTACCGTACTAAGGGTAACAACGGCGATATCACCTCAAGCTGCTCTACCGCAGGTACGCGTACCGAGGACGGTTGGCGCTTTGAGGTAAGCATTCCCTGGAGCCTGATCGTTTCCGACGTTTCCAAGGCTTCCTCCAACAAGCTTTCCGCAACTCAGGCTAAGCTTGCCACCGTTGGCTCTGTTTCCCGCGCGGCATGTATGTATATGGACAGATACTATACCGCAAACGGTACCGTGTCCACCTGGGGACGCTTTATCACAGTATGTGACAAGGCTTACGACGGAACCGTAGGCGTTGATACGGGCGGTGTGAATGCCAAGACCTACGGTCTTACACTTAATCATACGGCTAACCACGAGCACACCTACAGTGCATGGTCTACCGTCGATCCTACCTGTACCGAGAAGGGTTATGATATCCGTACCTGTGCAGAGTGTGGCTATGTGCAGACCAAGGATATCCCTGCCAAGGGTCATACCCCCGGTGCTGAGGAAAATATCGCAACAAGCTGTACCGAGGACGGCAAGACCTTCGTTAAGTGTGTTGATTGCGGCGAGACGCTGTCTGAGACTGTTTATTCCGCACCCGGTCACTCTATGGGTGATTGGTACACGGTGGCCGGAGCTACCGCTATGTCCCACGGCAGAGAGCGCCGCGAATGTTCTGCTTGCGATTATTATGAGGACAGAGTAATTCCTTCCACGGTTATTCCTTACATATCGGTAAACAACTACGATATGTCTATCACTCTCGGAGATCAGATCCGTGACGTAAGATTTGTCAAGGGCAGCTATTCCACTCCCTCCGAGATCAAAGCGGCTGAGGGTAACGTAGCACTTTCCTCCGCTATAGTTGAGTCACATCTCAAGGACGGTATATTTACCTACGAGATGCCTACCACAGGCAGCTACAGCGTATGGGTAAGAATGAAGGACGGTACGAACTACGTTCTTCCCGCAATAGTAAACGATATCAATCCCAGCCTCAGCGCATACGGCGTTAAGATCACTCTCCATGATATACGTCCTGACGTAAAGGATTTCTTTATCGCCAAGGGTGAGTACAACAGCTACAGCGAGATCAAGGCGGCAGGTTATATAGTTAATATCTCCGCTGCCAAGATAGCAGGCAGACACGATTATAACTATACCGTATACGAGGACGGAGTACATACCGTGCTTGTAAGATATATTGACGGAACAAGCGATGTTCTCCATATAGATCTTACCGTAGACAAGCCCGTTTATACCGAAAACGGACTTCAGATGATTATTTCCAACCTTCCCGACGTCAAGGTCATCCGTACCGCCAAGGGTACTTGGAACACCACAAAGGAGCTCAAGGCTACCGACAGCATTCGTAATTTCTCTGCCAAGGCAGCTATCAAGGGCAAGGATCCCTATACCATTCAGTACCGCGAGGAGGGTCCCGTTACCGTTATAGTTGAGTATAACAACGGTTACGTATCGGTATACCACTATAACGTAGCTTTCAAGAAGCCCACCGTTGCCGAGAACGGAACCAGCGTCTCCTTCGGTAATCTCGACGGATTAGTTTTGATAAGATACGCTGAGGGCGAGTACAAGACCGTTTCCGAGATCAAGAGAGCTCCCGGTTCAAAGTATTTCAGACCTTCCGAGGCAAAGGAGGGCATCATCACCGCCTACGGCCTTGTACCCGGAAAGACCTATACCTTCTGCGTACAGTATGACGACGAGAGCTATAACTATTATACCGTTATCGCAACCGAGGATCCCGCTCTCTACGTAGGCAGCCAGCGTCAGGTAATGGTAGAGGACTATATCGTTGACGAGGAAAAGTCCACCACCTCCTTCTTCTACGGTCAGCCTGTAAAGAAGGAAAAGGTATTTACCTTCAATAAGGCGTGGGAAAAGACCGATACCGTATATCACAATATCACTCAGCTTCCCGACGGCACCTACCGTATGTACTACAAGGCGACGTCCGATATCCGCCGTATCTGTTATATTGAGTCTGCGGATGGCATCAACTGGACCAGACCCTCTAACTCCAACAATAAGTATAACGGCTCCAACTCCAATATCGTAACCAACTCGGCTCTGAGCCCCGACAACCTCTTCGTATTCTACGATACCAATCCCGCTTGCCCCGATTCACAGCGCTGGAAGGGTATCTACGGTCAGTGGGGCGACGGACTCTTCCTTGAGTATGCTACCGATGACGGAAAGAACTTCCCCTTCTATCCCTATGAGGCTAAGCTTCTCAGCACTCCCGCGGCAACCGAGGGCTGTTACTTCGACACCCTTAACACTATGTACTGGGACGAGGCAAGAGGCAAGTACGTAGCCTTTGTAAGAGGATTCCACTACGGTGACAACTACAACCTTACAAAGGAGGAGGTAGAGGCTATCGGTGGCGCTAACATAGTCCGCGATATCCGTTATTCCGAGAGTATTGACTGTATCAACTGGTCTATCCCCGTACCTCTTAATTATTCCAACGATGCAGATTGGCAGATGTACGCCAACGCCATCATCCCCTACTACAGAGCAGAGCAGCTTTACGTAGGTATGCCTACAAGATACCAGTGGCTCACCGACCTTCCCGAGGTTGACGTATTTATGATGGCGAGCCGTGACCTTCTCAACTGGGAGAGAAGCGAAGCTCCCTTTATGACAGACAACGGCGCAACCTGGGCATATGGGGATTCCGGTTATCCCTGTATCGGCTTTATCGAAACCCCTACGAGCGGCGCGGATAACGAGCTTTCCTTCTATATGAAGGAATATGACGAGAGCGCTAAGTGCACAGTGCTTTACCGTTATACCCTCCGTCTCGACGGCTTCAGAGGTGTGTTCGGTGCTCCCGGTCAGAAGTTTGTTACCAACACCTTCACCTTTGAGGGCGACAGCCTTGAGCTTAACTATGCTATTGCTCCCGGCGGCTCGATGAAGATAACCATCACCGATGCGGTAGGTAATTCTATCTCTACTGATTACTTTACCGGTGACGATTGCGATGCAACAGTTTCCTTCAACGGAGATCTTTCACAGTTCTCGGGCAAGAAGGTTGTAATGACTATTGATATGGATAACGCAAGCTTCTATTCATTTAAGTTTAATTAACAGTGAAAACCGCCTTTTTAAGGCGGTTTTCTTGACTTTATTGAAGATATATGTTAATATCTACATATACTATTTTCAGGAGAAAAGTTATGTCAAAAAGAATCTTATCGACAATTTTAGCTTGCCTTATGCTTGTTTCGGCATTTGTCTTCACAGGTATAAGCAGCGCAGCACAGAACCCCGACGTTGTGATGCCTATGGCTGATCCCGTAATAGACGGCGTCATCGAGGACAGCGGAGTATGGTCTCAGGCGGCTGATTTCAATGCGGCAAACGTCAGCAATTTCTGGAGCGGCAACGCCCTCAACAGCTCTGCAAAGCTTTATTTTGCATACAGCACCAACGGTCTTTACTTTGCCGCTGACGTTGAGGACAACGACCTCATTTATTCAACAGGCTATGATAACATCGACGGTGACTACGGCTTCAACGGCGACGTTATGACCCTTATGCTTGATGTACTTGGTCTGTTTGAGCGCTCAGAGCATCAGGTAACACCCTGGTATAACTTCGGTGTTTTTGAGGACGGAACAGTAAAGGTATTCCGTTCCAGAGCCAATGCCGCAGATATTACAGATTCTGTTACTCTTGCAGGCGGTCTTACCGACAAGGGCTGGCGCTTTGAGTCACTTATCAGCTGGAATTACGTAACCGCTGATGCCAAGGCTGCAGGTGGCTTTGACGTAAACGGTCTCAGCCTTATCTCCAAGGGAACAGTCAGCCGTGCGGCTTGTATGTTCATGGACAGATATCAGAAGAACTCCACCACCGTTGACACATGGGGCAGATACATTACAATATGTGATACCACCCATGATGGCTATCCCGGCGGTGCTACAAGCGGCTACACTGCAAAGTCCTTCGGTCTTATCCTCAAGAACGGCGAAAAGCCTGAGCATTTCTGGAACGCTTGGACTGTTCTAAAGGACGCTACCTGCAGCGAGGAGGGACTTCGTACCCGTACCTGCAGCGAATGTGGCAATACCGAGGAGGTAAGCATAGCTACAACATCCCACAGCTTCGGCGGGTGGAAAACAGTAACGGAGGCAACTAACGCCATGGCAGGTCTCAGACAGAGAAAGTGTAATAATTGCGAGGCTACAGAGCAGGAGATTATCCCCGCCACCAAGGGCTCGGATCAGATCATCGTTGCATACTACAATGCATCGGTGGGCGGAGCGTACGAGTTCCATAACATAGACGTTATCAACTTCCATCCCGCACACATCAACCAGTCTGCACCAGGTAGCGGCAACGTTATCAGTCACCCCCACACAGGCAGACTTGACACCATCAGATCTATCGCAAGACAGCAGAACCCCGACATCAAGTTCCTGTTCACCGTTGCAAACAACAACCTTCAGGTGTTTGAGAGCTGGTTCTTCAACAAGCAGATGGCAGAAAAATTGGCAGATATCGTAGTTGATATTATCAAGACCTACGATTACGACGGCTTTGATATTGACTACGAGTTCCCCACAGGCTCGGTAAACAAGGCTAACTTCGTTCACTTTATGAAGTCAATGAAGGAAAAGCTTGCGGTTCTCGGAGAGCAGACAGGTAAGGAATATATCCTTTCCATGGCAGTTCCGGGCACACAGTGGACCTTCAGTCTTTTTGATATGAACGCACTTGCCGAGCACGTGTCATACTTCAATATGATGAACTATGACCTCTATATCCAGCACGGCAGAACACACCATCACACTCCCTCCTACGACAATGACGCCTCCACGGGCTTTGTAGGCGGCAGCGTATACAGCGATATACAGCTTTATCTTGAAAACGGCATTCCCGCCGATAAGATCGTTCCCGGCTGCGGACTCTACGCTCTTGAGTACCACAACGTTCCCAACGTAAACAACGGTCTCTATCAGAGCGGTGTAAGACAGAACACCAACCTTCACTACACCGTGCTCAGATCAGGTTATGAGAACAGAGGCGGATTCGTTAAGTACTGGGACGAAAAGGCAGGCGCATCCTGGCTTTATAACGCCAACAGCGGCGTATTCTTCACCTACGATGACGAGCGCTCGGTAGAGCTCAAGTGTAAGATAGCAGCAGAGGAGCAGG
This sequence comes from Eubacteriales bacterium, assembly GCA_045649645.1. GTDB lineage: Bacteria > Bacillota > Clostridia > Oscillospirales > CAG-272 > RGIG7300. Next base: position 15,163 of record JAZRQH010000132.1, on the reverse strand, counting down.
TACGCGGTATCATGGTATTCGACTACTGTACCACCGACGGTATCGGACTCTTTGATGATATGCGTACATGGCTTGATAAGTACGCTCCCGCAGTGGACGTGCTTGATCAGTTCAAGGACGTTAACAAGAACGCTTGGTATGCAGATGCAGTACGCTATTGCGTAGTCAAGGGCTACGCCAAGGGTATGAACGACACTACCTTTGCTCCCAACGGAACCCTCACCCGTGCACAGTTCGTTCAGCTTCTTGCAGGTATAGACGGAGTTGACCTTACACAGTACGAGGAGACAGACAGCACCTTTAAGGATGTTAAGAGCGGCGCTTGGTTCCATAACGCCATCACCTGGGCGGTTCGTAACAACTACGTTGCAGGTATGTCACCGGACTCCTTCAAGCCTAACGATAACCTTACCCGTGAACAGCTTGTCCGTATACTTTATAACTACGCCGCCGACAACGGCAAGGATATGCAGGGCAGAGCAGACCTTAACGTATTTGAGGACTATTATAAGATCTCTGACTGGGCAAAGGAAGAGATGAGCTGGGCTGTAGCGAACGGTGTCATCAGCGGTATGTCTCCCACCGAGGTAAGACCCCGCGGAACGGCTACAAGAGCACAGGCAATGCAGATTATAATGAAATTCGATTCTTTAGCTTAAGACTGACGAAAAAGTCGGTCGGACGTGTGATATAATATGTGTTTATAATATATCACTCCCAATAATATACAGTTATATATTATTAATATTTTTACCCATATAGCTCATAAGCATTCAAAGGTGGTATAAGCGTCGAGCTTATACCACCTTTTCACACTTTTCCGCGAAAAGAGTCACTACCGTACATAGTACGCCGACAGACCCTTTTCACGAAAACCAACACTTCCTTTTTCGCAGTCTATAAAAAGCCCTTCGCAAACGCGAAGGGCTTATATTCTTGTAATTATATGATCCAGAACAGCACACAGAGTATATGACAAACACTGCCGAGGACAACAAAGATATGCCATATAGAGTGCATATACTTCTTTTTTGATGAGTAGAAGATAATTCCGCCGGTATAGAGTATTCCACCTGCAAGGAGCATAAGCGAGCCCCAGAGGCCGAGGTAAGCTATAACGGGCTTAACGCAGAACACTACGCACCAGCCCATAAGGATATACAGTACCATGGATATCTTTGAGAATTTGTTGAGGCTCAGGGCGTTGAGCAGGATTCCGATGACCGTAGCGCCCCAGAGGATACCGAAGAGCGTCCAGCCAAGGGCACCGCCCATAACCACGAGAGTGAAGGGTGTATATGTACCTGCGATAAGCATAAATATCGTGCAGTGGTCAAATATTCTCATTACCTTTTTTGCGGTAGGATGAGTCAAAGCGTGGTAGAGAGTAGACATTGTATAAAGTATTATAAGGGTTGCGCCGAATATAGAGGCGCATACCACCTTCATAGCACTGCCTGTCAGAGCAGCCTTTATTATCATAAGCACACAGGCGGCAACCGATATTCCTCCGCCGACACCGTGGGTCACGGCATTGAATATTTCTTCCCCTAAGGTATATAACTTTTTCATTTAAACCTCCACGTAGTATTGAGAACCAGATGGGACAGTAAAGAATACTGAACTTAATATTATTATACACAAAATATCAAATAAATATAGCATATTTTGTGAACAATGAAGGGTAATGCGAAAAATACTATTGAATTGTAACCGAAAATATGATATTATATCTATATATTATATCCTTAGGAGGATACTATGAAGATAATCAGATCTTTTCTTTGTATAGCTTTGACTCTGGCTATGCTTATTCCCGTATCCGTGTTTGCGGGACCCCTTGATTATATTACACAGAACGATCCCGTTGCTACCCCCGAGGCAAGTCCCGAGATCGACGGCGTTATCAGCGACACCGACGGCTGGTCGGCGCCTGCATCGCTCAAGGAGGGAATGGTCAAGTACCTTATGGACTATGCTCAGCCCTGTGCGACAGATGCCGATATATACTTTGCATACGACGAAGGCGGTCTCTATTTTGCTGCTGATATTACGGAGATAGAGGATATCGGTGACGTGCCCAACACATTTGCTTACTCCACCGAGGAGGACTATCTCGATCTTGACTCCAACAGCCACGAAAATATCGTGGGCTACAACGGAGACGTGTTTATTCTTGCTCTTGACCCTCTCGGTCTCTATGAGCAGAACGGATACATAGCAGCTACCGACTATACGGTATGGTACTGTGTAGGTCTCTTTGAGGGAGACGAGGCTAAGATGTTCCGTACCCGTGCCAACGCAGGTGAGGTGACCGAAGGTCTTTCTATCAGCGGTAAGAGGACTGATTACGGCTGGAGCTTTGAGGCTTATCTTTCCTGGGAGATGATAATCGACGATATGGAGGCTTATACCTACGGCAGAGCCACCTGTACCGTTGAGGAGCTTACAAGGGGAGGAGCACAGTTCCGTTCTGCGGCTATCTATATGGACCGTACAGACGACCCTGAGCTTGGCGAGGTAAACACCCGAGGTGCTTATATGACAGCATGCTCTGTTATGCACGACGGATCCCCCTCCCATATGATGAAGGGACATTTTGCACTTCTTTACGGACTTGATTTCTATATCGAATATAAGGAGCCTGCTTTTGCCGACGTAAAGTCGGGAGCATGGTATTACGATGCGGTTAAATACTGCTTCAATCACGGTTACATGAGCGGTACGTCTGACGATAAGTTCACTCCTAACGGCAAGGTTACCCGTGAGATGTTCGTAAAGGTCCTTGCTAACCTTGCGGGCGCCGATCTCAGCGGATATACCGCATCCTCATTTGAGGACGTCAAGGCTGATAGCTGGTACGGACCTGCGGTAGAATGGGCTTATGAGAACTCTCTCACATCGGGTATGAGCGAGGATCGCTTCGGCACGGGACAGGCAATAACCCGTGAGCAGTTAGCGGCATTCCTTACAAGATTTGCACAGTATACAAAGAAGAACACTCAGGGCAGAGCAGACCTCAGCGTATTCAAGGATTCAGCCAAGATATCCGACTGGGCAAAGGACTCTGTTTCCTGGATGGTATACAAGGGATTTATCAGCGGTATGGATGAGACCACCCTTGACCCCAAGGGCACGGCGACCAGAGCACAGATGGCGGTGCTTATCACCGCATACATGAAGGAGTACGGACTTAACGTATTTGCTTAACAGAGGATCCTATGAAAAAGATACTTGTAATAAACGGACCTAACATTAATATGCTTGGCAAGCGCGAGCCGGGAATCTACGGCAGCGAAACAATGGAGAGCGTTAACCAAAGGCTTGCCGACGAGGCAAAGGACCTTGGCTGCGAGATAGATTTCTATCAGTCAAATATCGAGGGCGAGCTTGTGGATGCAATACAGCAGACACAGGGCAGATACGACGGAATTATCATCAATCCCGCCGCATATACCCATACCTCGGTGGCTATCCGCGATGCTCTTGCGTCTGTTGACACTCCCGCCATAGAGGTGCATATCTCCAATATCCATAAAAGGGAAGAGTTCAGACATACATCCCTTACCGTACCCTCCTGCATAGGTCAGATATGCGGTCTCGGTACGGACGGATACGTGCTGGCACTGTATAAATTAGCAAAATTTTAAGGAGCTGAATTTCAGCTCCTTAATTTTTTTATTATTTCATTTGCCGTTTTTGCGGCATCGGGATCAACGTCGATTATTATATCCGCAACCTCTTTATAGAACGGTTCGCGGAATTCAAGCATTTTCTGCATCTTTTCGTTGTCTTGGGGTGACAGAGGACGCCCGTCACGTGCCAGTCGTTCAACCGGACAGCGAAGCCATATAACTATAGAGTTACGCATTATAGCTCTGCGATTATCATCACGCAGTATCGCTCCGCCGCCTGTGGCAATAACCGTCCTTTCACAACTGCATGCTGCCTTTACGCATTCGGATTCCACGGCTCTGAAATACTCTTCACCGTCGGTTGCAAATATATCGGGTATAGATCTGCCTTCCTTTTCAACTATCATATCATCGGTGTCAAGGACGCTTCTGCCAAGCTCCTTTGATATAATGTTTGAAAGAGTTGATTTACCGCTGCCCGGCATACCTACAAGGACTATATTCTCCTTGTCAAGCTCAAGAGCCTTGCGTATACGCTCTATCTCGCTTTCAGCTACCTCTGTGTCAAAGAACAGCTCATGGGCAAGCTTTGCCTGTGCTACAAGCATACTGAGACCGTTGGTGTATGCTATACCGCGCTTTTGGGCGTCTATAAGGATATTAGTCTTTGAGGGGTTGTATATTACGTCTATAACTCCGCTAAGCTCTGTAAAGGGCTCTAAATCGATGAGGATATCCTCAACGTTTGGATACATACCCACGGGAGTACAGTTGACTATCACCTCTGCGTCATAGTGAAGATGCAGATTACTGTAGTTGTTCTCCCCCTTACGGCTGACAACAGCTATTTCTCTCGCACCCTCGTCACCGATAACGGCTTGAGCGGTAAGGGAGGTTCCGCCGCCTCCGAGGATAAGTACCTTTTTATCCTTGAAGCTTATTCCCGCGCTTCTTGCCATATAGCTGAAGCCATAGTAGTCTGTGTTGTCGCCGCAGAGCTTTCCGTCGCGGTTGACTACGGTGTTTACCGAACCGATCTTTTTTGCACGGTCGGATATCTCATCAAGGTAGGGAAGCACCGTTTCCTTATAAGGTATGGTAACGTTTATACCCTTGAAATTACGCTCATTCATAAATGCTTGGACACCTTCGGGAGCTATCTCGCGAAGAGAATAATCACCGTTGCCCAGAGCCTTATGTATCGGTACAGAGTAGCTGTGCCCCAGCTTTTTTCCAATCAGGTAGTACATATCAAGCCTCGAGATAGTTACCTAAGAAAGCAAAGAATTCCGGCTCTTCCTCAAGGGTCGAGATAAGATGGCGTATATCCCTTGCATATACCGACGCTTCGAAATCAAGATAGAACATGAATTCAAAATCCTTACCCGGAATAGGACGGCTTTCAAGCTTTGTCAGATTGACGCCTAATACCGAGAACTTGGAGATGATCGAATAAAGTGAACCGGGCTTATGGGGAACGGTAAACATAATGCTTATCTTGTTAGCACCGGGATAGATCTCAAGATTCTTTGATATACAGATAAATCTCGTATAATTGTTGTCGCTGTTCTGTATGTTCTCGGAAAGGACGGAAAGATCGTAGAGCTCTGCACAGCTCTTGGAGGATATTGCCGCGATGTCACGGCGGTCGCTTTCCGAAAGTATCTTTGCCGCAGTTGCGGTGTTCTCGCAGGGAATAAGCTTTACACCGAGGGTGGAGAGAAAATCGCTGCACTGAGCCAAAGCCTGCTCGTGGGAGTATATCTCCTTGATCTCGGAAAGCTTTACCCCAGGCTTTGCCATAAGCATATGGTCTATCTTTATCCTTACCGAGCGTACGATATGGAATCTGTACTTCTTCATAAGGTCGTAGACAGATATAACAGAGCCCTGAAGAGAATTCTCGATAGGGAGGATACCGTACTTGCACAGACCCTTGTCGACGGCGGTGAACACCGAATCAAAGGATTTCATATACATAATTTTAGGTCTCTCAAAGAGCTTGTCGCAGGCAAGCTGAGAGTTTGCTCCCTCAACGCCCTGGCAGGCAACAACGGCACTCTTGGGGAACAGGGTGTCAGCAGGGAGAAGAGAAGCCTCGATATGCTTTTCGGTCTCGGTCTTGGGACAGTTTCGGCTGTTCTGATAGGAACGGCTGCACTCGAACATGGTGTTGAACCAGGTCTTGGTATAGGACGCCATGCTGTCGTCCATATCCTCGGTAACACGGGCAACGATGTCTCTTTCACGCTGGGAGTTGAGCACGGGCAGGCCCTTTTCACGCTTGTATGTCGCAACCTCGGAAACTACGTCCATACGCTTTTTGAAGAGCTCTGTCAGCTGATCGTCTATATTGTCTATTAAATTCCTGCTATCCTTAAGATCCATTTTTATACCTCACAACAGATTTATAAGTGCTATGGCACAGGCAGCCTCCACCACGGGGACTGCGCGGGGCACGATACAGGGATCGTGTCTGCCTTTAATTACAAGTGTCTGATTTTCTTTATCTCTTAAATTGACCGTCATCTGCTCCTTAGCGATAGAGGGAGTAGGCTTGATCGCACAGCGGAATATGATGGGCATACCGTTGGTGATACCGCCGAGGATACCGCCTGCATTGTTAGTTTCGGTTACAACTCTGCCGCCGTCGTACACGTAGGAGTCGTTGTTCTCCGAGCCCTTCATCGTGGACACCGAAAAGCCTGCGCCGAACTCGATACCCTTGACTGCGGGTATACCGAATACTATCTTCGCGATCTCGCTTTCAACACCCTCGAACATAGGTGAGCCGTAGCCTGCAGGCATACCGATAGCGGCACATTCTATCACACCGCCCACCGAGTCACCCTCGGTGGCTATCTCTGTCATATATTTCTCCATGATCTCCGCCATATCCTTGTCGATTACGGGAAATGAGTCAGGCTCAAGATCCTGTCTTGTAAGGTTGACGGGGTCGTAGAGGGTATCGTTTACGATACCTACGGATGCAATATGAGCGCCTATATAAATACCCTTTGTTTCAAGCAGCTGCTTGCAGAGCGAGCCTGCAAAGCATAAGGGCAGGGTCATACGTCCCGAGAACTCACCGCCGCCGCGGATGTCGTTATGACCGTTACTTCTGACGAAGGCGGTATAATCAGCGTGTCCGGGTCTGGGCTTATCCTTGAACTGTTTGTAATCATCGCTGTTAACGTCCTTGTTCTTAAAGGATACGCACAGCGGCGCACCGCAGGTAACACCATCCACAAGGCCTGAGAGTATATACGGAATATCCGCCTCTGCTCGGACTGTTGAATAACGGTTCTTGCCGCCGCGGCGTCGGTCGATATCCTTCTGTATACGCTCTATATCGGGCTTGAAGCCTGCGGGCAGACCCTCTATAACACAGCCTATGACCTTAGAATGAGACTGTCCGAATATCTGTACCGAAATACCGTTTCCTATTCTATTTGACATCTGCCTTACCTCCAAGTGAGTTAAAATCTTTAAAAAAGTCGGGATACGACTTGTTTACCGCTTCACAGCCGCGGATAACTACCTTGCTTTTACATATGACCGAGGCTATAGCCGCACTCATAACGATACGGTGATCGTTATAGCTGTTGACCGTACCGCCCGAAAGATAACCTTTTCCGCGGATGACGATCTCGTTGTCATCAACCTCTATATCGCCGCCGAGAGAGGTTATCATATCGTATACGCTCTGTATACGGTCGCTTTCCTTTATACGCAGGCGGCTAACGTTGTATATACGCGTGGTCTTGTTTTTGCCTGCCGCATATACCGAAAGGATGGGAACAAGGTCGGGAATATGCTCGGCATCTATCTCGTCAAGGTCCTTTACACTGTCAAAAAGTCTGTCTCTCTGACAGGAATTATAATTTAACCCCTTAACGTCTACTCCGGCACATAGCCAGAACGCCGCGTTTGACCAGTCACCTTCAACGGTTATATTTTCGGGAGAGGTATATCTTTCACAGCCATTGCTTTCGTATCCGCCCGTTATACCAAATTGCCCGAGTACGTCAAGGGTGATATCTACGTATCCCTCGGATGCGAGGGGGGATGTAAGAGTCACCTTGCTCTCTGCTTTAAGTAAGGGAAGGGCGTATAGCAGAGCCGAGATATACTGTGAGCTCTCAGAACCGGATATCTTATACTCTCCTGCCTTCATTTTACCCTCGAAGCTTATGGGAAGATAATTACCCGAAAAGCTTATACCCTGCTCGGATATCGAATCACATAAGGGTTTAAAGGGTCTTTTTATAAGTGATCCTTTACCCGTAAGCGTTCCTTTTTCATAGAGCGCACAGGCAATAGGCAATATAAGTCTTGCCGTGGTGCCGCTTTCGGTTATTTCAATTGTTGCTTCGTCCGATGCTTTTGTTATCGGCTCAACGCAGATGACGTTGCCGTCAATAAACACCTTAGCACCCAAGGCATTGACCGCAGCTACCGTATCAAGTATATCCTTTGATATACCGTTACAGTATATCCGTGTAGGCTTGTCGGCAAGAGCGGCGGCAATTATTATTCTGTGAGCGTAGGATTTTGAAGCAATGGATTCTATACTGCCGCGCAATACGGCAGGCGTTACGGTAGCTATCATAAGCTGATAAATTCCTCTAAGTTATCTGTAGGTATAGTATGAAGGAGTGCTTTTCCAAGCTTTTCGGGAATAACCAGAGTAATTTCGTTACCCTTTCGCTTTTTGTCCGTCATAGCGTGGGACGCAAGCTCCTTATACGAATATTGTATATCTGTATCTATCTCAAAGCTCTTTAATGCTTTTCCTATATTCTCTGAAACACCGGCTTCGCATAAGCCACGAGCCTCTGCGGCACGGGTTATTATAAGCATCCCGAGGCCAACAGCGTGACCGTGGGATATCTCAAAATTGCTTAAAGCCTCTATAGAATGTCCTAAGGTATGACCGAAATTAAGAAGCTGTCTTTCTCCGTGGTCAAGCTCGTCCTTTTCCACTATGTCTGCCTTTATCTGTACGCATCTGCAGACTATATCCTCGATATCTGCTTTTCCTATAGCACAAAACAGCTCCCCGTCACGGATAACTCCGTATTTCAGAGCCTCACAGATACCTGCCGTATAGACGTCGTAGGGCAGAGTTTCAAAGGTGTCGGTATCGCATATAACGCGAACAGGCTGGTGGAAAGCGCCGACAAGATTCTTGCCGTATTCGGTGTTTACACCCGTCTTGCCGCCTACAGAAGAATCTATCGCTGCAAGCAGGGTGGTAGGTATCTGTATAAAGTCTATCCCTCTGAGATATATTGAGGAAACAAATCCGCATACGTCGCCCACTATACCTCCTCCGAGAGCTATGGCAAAGTCGGAGCGTGTCAGCTTCGCTTCAAAAAAGGCATCAAGAAGGAATTGAACGGTCTCCATATTCTTTGACCCCTCTCCGTGAGGGAATATAGCCTCAGAAACGATATAACCCGCGTCGTGCAAATCATCCCTAAGCTTTTCACCGTAGAGCGCCCATACGTTATCGTCACTTATAATTATACATTTCTCCGTCTTTTTAAGGTCTGATATTTCCCGGGCAATATTATTTAAAAGTCCTTTGCCGACCCTTACTTCATAGGGATGAGAGGTTTTAACATTGATATTCTTCATAGTTTGTATTCCTTTATGTTCCTGCAACTTGCCGCTTAGCCTATACTTTCCTTTGTCTCTCTGCCTTCACGGAGCAGATCTCTCATCCTGTCTCTGTCATCTTCCTTTAGGGCAACAAGGTATTCCTGCAAGCTTTCTATTATGGTCTCTATCTCGTAACTCAGAGGCTCCTTGTTATCAAAGAAGAGCTCTGTCCACATATCTTCGTTAAGTCTCGCCACACGGGTCAGATCCTTATAGCTTCCCGCAGAGAAGCCGTCCTGACGCTTGGCGGTAGGACTCTTGATAAAAGCGTTTGATACCACGTGAGCTAACTGTGAGGTAAACGCTATGTTGCTGTCATGGGTAGCGGCATCGGTAACCGTCACACGTCCGAAGCCTATCTCAAGGAAGAGAAGCTCAGCGGCCTTTAATGCAATAAGATTGGTATATTGGTCACGGCAGAGGATCATCGTAGCGCCTTCGTACATCTCAGCGTAGGAATACTTATAACCCGAGCGCTCAATACCTGCCATAGGATGTCCGCCTACAAAGTAGAGACCGTGGCTGTGGCAGAACGGGGAAAGCTCTGTACACACCTTCTGCTTTGTACCCGAGCAATCTATGATTACGGCACTTTTCTTAAAAAGGGAGATGTTATTCTTTACAAATTCGATCGTCGCTTCCGGATAAAGGGAAACAATGACCATATCGCAAAGAGAAAGCTCGTCAAGAGTCATTATTCCGTCGATAGCTTCATCCTCCAGTGCCTTTTCGCATACGGAAACTGTACGGTTGTAACCCAAAATTGTATGGTCGGTGTGCTTTTTAAAGGCTTTTGCCATTGATCCGCCTATAAGTCCGAGGCCGATTATACCTACCGTTTTTTTCATAATATCAGAATTCCTTTACTGTTTTAAGCAACGTATCTATATCCTTTGATATCTTGGCAAATGCGTCCGGCTTTATGGACTGAGGACCGTCGCAGAGCGCCTTTGATGGGTCGTTGTGTACCTCTATCATTATTCCGTCAACCCCTGCGGCAACAGCCGACATAGTAAGGGTATGAACGTATCTTGCGATACCTGCGGAATGGCTTGGGTCGATGATGACGGGAAGGTGAGAAAGCTCCTTGAGTACCGGAACAGCCGAGATATCAAGGGTGTTTCTTGTAGCTGTCTCAAAGGTACGGATACCCCTCTCACAGAGGATAACGTTCTCGTTTCCGCCTGCCATTATGTATTCCGCAGACATCAGAAGCTCGCTTATGGTAGCCGCAAGACCTCTCTTTAAGAGGATAGGCTTTCTTGATCTGCCCAGCTCCTTTAAGAGCTGGAAATTCTGCATATTACGTGCGCCGACCTGTATTACATCTACGTCCGCGAAAAGATCAAGCTGGCTTAAGTCCATTACCTCGGTAACTATAGGAAGTCCGGTCTCCTTTTTAGCCTTCAGAAGAAGCTCGATACCGTCTCCGCCCATACCCTGGAAAGCATAAGGGGAGGTTCTGGGCTTGAAGGCGCCGCCTCTAAGCATCGTAGCTCCGGCTTCCTTAACCTCTCTTGCAATGGAAATGATCTGTTCCTCGCTCTCAACGGAGCAGGGGCCTGCGATCTTTGCAAACACGTCACCGCCTACAGAGGTATCTCCAACGCTTATCACGGTATCCATGGGATGGAACTTACGGTTAGCGTTCTTATAAGGCTCCTGGATACGCTTTACGCTTGCAACGATATCCAGAGCCTGGATAAGGTCAATATCTACCTTGCTCGTATCACCTACAAGACCCAGTACGGTAGAATGCATACCCTGGGAATGATGTATCTCAAGGTTAAGACCCTTGAGCCACTCTTCAAGATTCTGCATTTGTTGCTGTTCGGGATGCTCCTTTAAAACGATGATCATGATATTATCTCCTTAAGTAATATTTAAAAATAAAAACCCCGATAACCTGAAAGTTACCGGGGTTATGTCAATCTTATTATTCTAAGACCAATAAATCACGGCAACACTAAATGACCTTACCAAAAAACTTAGTAAAGTAATAATAGTTGTTGCTAAAGTTGAATGTGCGATTCATCGGTTTACTCCATTAAAGAATTTATTACATTGTAGCACTGTAAAAACTGTTTGTCAATAGTTTTTTCAAAAAATATTCATATTATTATATCGGCTATACCATCACTTTTGCAGCAGGATCAACGATACCGTTATGTTTACAGCCACCTACTTTGCACTAAGGTAAGTCCTTTGTGTATCTCTACAGAATTATCCGCAACCCCTTGGTCGATATGAACAAAATGAATATATATGCCACGTTAGGTTAAGTATTCTGCCGTTATATGCCTTAAAACGACAGAATTTGCATAAATATTCCAAATTCTACACAAAATTCCGTTATATCCCCCATATTTAGACAAGATAGGGAAAAGTTCCCCTGAAAAAAACGTTATAACGCATTTTCAAGAGATAAAACGTCGAAAGCGGCAGTGGCGAATTGTTTGACCGAGGTAGCGACGAATGGTATAATTGTTTCAGCAGTTGTAAGGAGAAAAATTGATGGAAGAGATCTTTACCGAATCTGTTAAAGATGAGCTGTTGGACGCCTGTCTGCAGTATGTGGTGATCTGCACCTGTGACCCTCATACGGACGATCCGCAGCTCAACAAGGTGTACTCATTGTTGATCATCAAGAGTCACAGGATGCCGGAATCAGAAACAAGATTTGTCTATGATATATCCCGTACCAGGGAGCGAGCATTGGAAATCGCAGCGATGATGCGGGAGCATACGGTAACTCCCTGTACGGTTAACGATATACTTGAGGATATTCTTTAGCAGTAAAAAGAGGACAGCAGGCAGAGCCTGCTGTCTTGCTTTTATCATATAAATATGCTATACTTGACCTATGAGATACAGTAACATTACTAAGGGCATATTTATAGAACGCCCTAACAGATTTATAGCAAAGGTGAATATTGACGGCCATATAGAGACAGTGCACGTCAAAAATACAGGCAGATGTAAGGAGCTGCTTATTCCGGGGGTGACGGTGATTCTCGAGATAAGCGATAATCCCGCCCGTAAGACAAAATACGACCTCGTAGCCGTATACAAAGAGAGGCTTGGACTCATAAATATCGACAGTCAGGCACCCAACAAGGTGGTGTACGAATGGCTTATGCAAAAGAACTTTGACCTAATAAAGCCGGAATATACCTACGGCAATTCAAGATTTGACTTTTATATGGAAAAGGGAAGTGAGCGTTATCTTGCCGAGGTCAAGGGATGTACCCTTGAGATAGACGGTATCGGCTATTTCCCTGACGCTCCCACCGACAGGGGCTTAAAGCATCTCAGAGAGCTTAGCGAGGCGGCAAAAGTTGGTTACAGATGCGCCTTTGTCTTTGTCATACAGATGCCGGGTATAACCGAGGTAAGAGCTAATACGGCCACTCACCCCGAGTTCGGTGATGCATTGGAAGAGGCAAAGGCTGCAGGAGTAGAGGTACTGATGCTTCAATGCAACATTACCGAGGACAGCCTTGAAATAAAGGACTAAATTGTTGAAAATTTTTAGTTCAAAATACTTTTCAATCATTGTTTTATATGTTATAATAATATATATTTTTCCACAGAGGTACAGCTATGAGCGGATTTTTTGGTGTAGTTTCAAAAGAAGATTGCGTTTTTGACCTGTTTTACGGAACAGATTATCATTCCCATCTCGGCACACGCCGTGCGGGTATGGCGGTCTATGACGAAAAGGACGGCTTTGACCGTGCGATTCATAATATCTCTAACTCTCCCTTCAGAACCAAGTTCACGTCCGAGTCTACCTCTATGCACGGAAATATGGGTATCGGCTGTATTTCAGACTACGAGGCACAGCCCATATTTATCCGTTCCCACCACGGCTCCTTTGCGCTTACCACAGTAGGTAAGATCAATAACGTAAACGAGATACTCGAAAAGCACATCTCTCCCCAAACTCATTTCTTCGAGATGACCAACGGTGAGGTAAACCCCACCGAGCTTGTGTGTGCCCTTATCAACCAGAAGGAAAACTTTATCGAGGGAATTCGTTACGCGCAGGAGATAATCGACGGCTCACTCAGTATGCTTATCCTCACTCCCGTGGGCGTGTACGCGGCCCGCGACCGTCTGGGCAGAACTCCTATCGTTATCGGTCAGAAGGAGGACGGCTACTGCGCAAGCATAGAGAGCTTCACTCATCTTAACCTTGGCTATCGCGATTATAAGGAACTCGGTCCCGGTGAGATAGTTGTTATGACTGCCGACGGAGTCAAGACTCTCGTAGCACCCGGCAAGGATATGAAGATATGTGCGTTCCTCTGGGTATACTACGGCTATCCCTCCTCTTCATACGAGGGCATCAGCGTAGAGAAGATGAGATACAACTGTGGCAGGATACTTGCCCGCAAGGACAAGGGACTTATAGAGCCGGATATCGTTGCAGGTGTTCCCGACTCGGGTATCGCTCACGCGGTAGGCTATGCCAACGAGTCAAAGGTTCCTTATGCCAGACCCTTTGTCAAGTATACTCCTACCTGGCCCAGGTCCTTTATGCCCCCCAACCAGACTAAGAGAGAGCTTATCGCCAAGATGAAGCTCCTTGCAATACACGATCTTATAGACGGTCAGAGACTTCTTCTTATCGACGACTCTATCGTCCGCGGTACACAGCTTCGCGAGACCACCGACTTCCTCTACGAGAGCGGTGCCAAGGAGGTCCACGTCCGCCTCGGATGTCCTCCTCTTATGTACGTCTGCAAGTATCTGTCCTTCTCCCGCTCCAACTCCGAGATGGATCTTATCACCCGCCGCGTTATAGCCGAGCTTGAGGGCAAGACCCCCGATGAGGCTACCATAGCGGAATATGCAGATCCCACGACAGAGAAGTATCAAAAGATGGTAGACAAGATCTGCGAGCTTATGCACTTCACAACTCTTCGCTATCCTACCGTTGAGGACCTTGTTGAAGCAACGGGGCTCCCCCGCGAGAAGCTCTGTACCTACTGCTGGGACGGAAAACAGTAAAAAATATCGGATTTATGCATAAAGAAGCTTTTCTTTCACAAGGAAGAAAAGCTTCTGTTTTTATGTATATAAGATTGCGTTGTGCGTGTAACAGACAAAAGATTTATTCGAACCGCAGAGCGCAGTTTGGACGGGGCAACTTGCCCCTTTTTTTTACAGTAAATAACCTGATTACTGTAAGGATGACAAAACCGCCAATCAAAAAGCTTCCATTTATTATATTAATATTTCAACAGCCCGCGGTGTTCTTGATTTGTTAACAATTCGCCTCTAAGGGTTGACATAACTGGTATTTAGTGCTATTATATAATTACGAATAACTATAGGTATAATTGCGCCCATTCGTTTGTGAACATAAAGTTCACAATTTCAGAATAGAATTTTCAAGAGAGGAGTTGATAATAATGACAAACACACAGCTTAGTCCCGTCAAGCGTGTTATAACATTTATTATGGCTCTTCTTATGACCTTGAGTTCATTTGTGTATTTTGGTGTTCCTATTGATGCAGCTGTTACAACTAAATGGGTTTTTGAATTCAATGGCGGTGAGCTCCTTGGAAATACAGCTTTTGGAGATCAATATGATGTAACCGTATATACACCTGACTATAATTCAGGATATAATTTTCTGGCTATTTATTCATATAACGATGGTTCTTTTCCTCAAAAAGCTGATGTATACGGCAATAGTCTTTCCACAGCAATTTCCTACGCATTCGGTAAAAATGTTACGGCAGACCAAGATGGAAATTACAATGCCTTCGGCGGTATATTGAGGGACGGATATACATTTTCTCATTTTGTTATAAACGGCGGGGGAATAACAAATTATTCAGTATATTTT
>JAZRQH010000131.1:0-2103 GCA_045649645.1 Eubacteriales bacterium | reverse complement strand
AAATAAGGGTATATGAAACTATATATCTATTATACCACATCGTTTTCACCTATGTCAACCGATCTCATATACTGATAATAGCAGCCGCGGCTGCAATAAACAACGGAGAGAGATAATGGATAGATATAACAGATATACACCGCCCAGAGCCTGCCCCTGTCCGCGACCCGTACCCCGTGAGGAAGCCGAATACTGTGTCTGCACCACACAGCCGGTATCCCTTGCAATGGCGTACGTTCCCGTACAGGAGTACAAAAACGTCTACAGATGCTGCGAGGCGTTGGAGAAGGGAACACTCTTTGCAGACCTTTATATGCCCTACTGTATGGGAGGATGCCGCCGATGAGAGATGAGATCATGAGAGAGCTGCAGTGTGTCAGCTTTGCTATGGATGAGCTGAGACTCTTTATCGACACACATCCCGACTGTGCCGAGGCAAAGGCGCTTTTTAACGAATACGCCGCAAAGCGTAAGGAACTTATCTGCCGTCACAACGAGGAGATTTCACCCTTGGGCGGATATGACGCCGAGGATACCGACTGTTGGCGCTGGGTAGAGAACAGTGCATGGAAGGGAGGACATAACTGATGTGGGAGTATGAAAAGAGATTACAGTTCCCTGTGAACATCAAGACCCCCGATTCCAGAGCCGCAAAGGTCATTATTTCCCAGTACGGCGGTCCCGACGGAGAGCTTGGCGCATCACTGCGTTACCTCAGTCAGAGCTATGCGATGTCAAACAAGAAGGTGGCAAACCTTCTTCGGGACATTGCTACCGAAGAAATGGCTCATCTCGAGATGGTGGGCACCATCGTTATGCAGCTTACAAAGGACCTGACTATCGACCAGATCGAAAGGGAAGGCTTCGATACGTATTTCGTTGACCACACCGTAGGCGTATACCCCCAGGCGGCGGCAGGCGTGCCCTATACGGCGGCGTTTATGCAGTCCAAGGGAGATCCCATAACAGACCTCTTTGAGGATATGGGCGCGGAGCAGAAGGCAAGGACTACCTACGACAACATCTTAAAGCTGGTAGATAACCCCGACGTCATCGAGCCTATCAAGTTCTTGCGTCAGCGTGAGATAGTACACTTCCAGCGCTTCGGAGAGGCTCTGGCGATGCTGCGCGACGACCTTGATTCCAAGAATTTTTACTACTACAATCCCGCATTCAGAAACGGATGCAGCAGATAACGGCAAGAGCGGACTTCCGCTCTTGCTTCTTTGCCGATTAATTTCAATGGTGATTCCGGCAAGAAGGAATAAACAAATAAAAACAACCGCCTTACAGCGGTTGTTTTTATTTGTAAAAGTAGATTACGCAGTGTAAACGTTTACGCACTTTCTGTTCTTAGCGATCTTTTCGAACTTTACAACACCGTCGCAAAGAGCGAAAAGGGTATCATCAGAGCCACGACCAACGTTAACGCCGGGATGGATGTGAGTACCACGCTGTCTTACAAGGATGTTACCTGCAACAACAGTCTGACCGTCAGCTCTCTTAACGCCCAGTCGTTTGCTTTCGCTGTCCCGACCGTTCTTTGTAGAACCGACACCTTTTTTATGTGCGAAAAACTGCAATCCGATTCTTAACATTTCAAATACCTCCGTATGTTTTGATTGAGGACTTAGTCCTCTACGACCTCGTTGACGTCTATATAATCATAGTAGTCATCGAGCATGCTCATGAGTTCGAGATAGTAAGCCTGCATAATTCCTGCAACTGCAAACTGACGCTTGTCATCCTCGCAATAATCGGGAAGGGCATCAAGTGCTGTAACGGTTATCCTGTTAGCATCGCCGTCGATCTGGTAATCAACGTTAGATGAGTAGGAGACCTCGATGGAATTAGCGACCAACATCGTCATAGATGATATCGCGGCGCATACAATATCATTGCCGGCCTCGTCAAACAGAGCGTGACCTTCTTCAACGAACTTGTAATACACCCCGTTCCTTTTATAGAACGTGATATTGACCATCTTTTAGCCTGCGATCTTAGTGATCTGAACCTTAGTATAAGGCTGGCGGTGACCGATCTTCTTCTTCTCGCCCTTCTTAGGCTTGTACTTGAGAATGTGGATCTTCTTACCCTTACCGT
>JAZRQH010000130.1:0-12576 GCA_045649645.1 Eubacteriales bacterium | reverse complement strand
CTCGCAGTCATAATTTTAGGCTGTATTGGTCTCTTATTCAAAAAAGCAATAAGCGAAAAGATGGGCGACCTTCTGATGAAGGGTATAGGACTTTGCGTTATATACATAGGCATTTCCGGTGCCCTTTCTGCAGGAGATACTCTTGACGGAGTTGATACTAATTCGCTCATAACCATAATAGCCATGACCTTGGGTGGAATTCTCGGTCATATCTGCGACCTTGACGGACGTATGAACCGTCTGGGTGAGAGAATACAGAACAAGCTGGCAAAGGGTGACAGCAAATCCACCATAGCAGAGGGTTTTGTTACCGCATCCCTTATATACTGCGTAGGTGCAATGGCAATTCTCGGATCATTACAGAGTGGTCTTGAGGGAAATCATACCACACTCTACATAAAGAGCCTGCTTGACGGAATAATGTCAACTATTCTTGCGGCACAGTTAGGCTTCGGCGTGCTTCTGTCCGCGGTTCCCGTATTTCTCTATCAGGGTACCATAACCCTGTGTGCACATTGGGTCGAGCCCTTCCTCAGTACCCTCGTTATTGCCGAGATGAACTGCGTAGGCTATATACTTATTCTGGCAATAGGTCTCAACGTGACCAAGATAACTAAAATAAAGGTAATGAACCTTGTTCCCGCGGTGTTTTTTGCGGGTGCAATGGCATACGTAATCGAAAAGATCCCCGTTATATATGATTTCTTGTATTAAGGAGGTAGAATAATGAACGGAAAGCTTTATATCGACGGTGTAATAGACTGTATCAGCCGTGCCTGGGCTAAGGGCGCGGAGGCTATAGATCACGCCGCAGACCTCATCTGCGAGGCAACCGAAAAGAAGAACAACGTATACGCCTTCGGCTGCTCCCACGCGGGTATCCTTGCAGAGGAGATATTCTACCGCAGCGGCGGTATGGTTACCATAAATCCCATCTTTTTCCCCGGATTTATGCTTAACACCCGTCCCGTTACCATGACCAGTATGCTCGAGAGACTTCCGGGTCTGGCAAAGATAATCTTTGACGAAAACAAGCTTAAAAAGGGCGACGTGCTTATCATCCACTCGGTTTCGGGCAGAAACACCGTTCCCGTAGAGATGGCAGAGGAGGCCGCAAAGCACGGGGTAAAGACTGTAGCGATCACCAACCTTGAGTATTCCTCTGCGGTTACAAGCCGTGCTCCCTCGGGCAAGAAGCTCTATGAGGTGTGCGATATCGTTATCGACAACTGCGGCTGTATCAGTGACGCATCCATTAAGCTTGAGGGCCTTGCAGAGAAGACGGGCCCTACCTCCACCGCAGTAGGTGCGGCACTTCTTAATGCTCTTGTTATCGAGGCAGAGGAGAAGCTTATCGGCAAGGGAGTTACTCCTCCCGTATTCCTGTCTGCCAACATCGACGGCGGTACCGAGCATAACGCAAAGATACTCAACGAATACAAAGACAATATTTTCTATATGTGAGGTCGTAAATGAAATATTACGTAGCATTTGACGGAGGCGGCTCCAAGGTGGAGGCCATCCTCTTTGACGAGAATCTGAGGAAGATAAGACATGCAAGAATGACGGGTATGAATACCGCGTCCACCGGCCGTGAGACCGTAATTGCCAATGCCAACAAGCTTATGGACGAGCTTCTTGACGGAACAGGCGTTACCGAGATAGAGAACGTATACGGTGCTTTCTCCGGCATTATCCTCGGTACTCTCAAGGAGAAGATCAAGGTAAATAACGAAAATCACGTAAGCGGCGAGGCCAAGATGGGTCTTCTTGCTGCATTTGTATACGGAAGCGCTATCACCGCTCTTTCCGGCACAGGCTCCGTTATCTTTTGGCCCAAGGACGAGAAGACCTGCTATGAGGCAGGCGCTTTCGGCTCTGTTATTCACGACGAGGGCAGCGGATATCATATGGCGCGTATGGCGTTTGCCGAGTGCATCAAGGACTACGAAAAGCGCGGTCCTTCTACCCTTATGACCCAGTTTATCTGCGAGCACTTCAATGCCAAGGATATAGGCGAAGCAGGATATAACGTATACCACTTTGAGGGTAGAGATCCTATTCCCGCACTTGCAAGCTGTGCTCCCTGCGTAGGTAAGGCGGCACGTCGCGGCGACGAGATAGCAAAGCACCTTCTCCGTGAGTGTGCGGCACGTCTGGCAGAGCAGACCATAGGTCTGATCAACCGCTCTGAGGCTCCTATCGATATACCCATCGTAACCGAGGGCGGACATTGGAAGAACGATCCCCTTATGTTTGAGGCATTTTGTGAGTATATCCATGAGTTCCAGCCCGAGCGCAAGGTTCTTGCTCCTTACTTTGAGCCTATCATCGGCGGCGTACTTGCTAAGCCTCACTACGACGGCGAGGAGATCACCGACGAGATGATCGAGTTCTTAAAGGAAGAATATAAGGATTTCATCTATAAGTATAGCGATAACTAAAAAGGAGACCTTACGGTCTCCTTTTTATAAATGCGTAATGCGTAATTCGTAATGCGTAATTAAAGGAAGATTTCCGTGCCAAATGGCACGGAAATCTGTTTTATTTTATAGCTTCAAGTACATCTGTCAGTGCATTTACGGCGGTCAGCTCTCTTATCTTTTCGCGGGAGAGGGTATGACCGAACTTGTATTTTTTAACCGTAGTCTTGCCGTTGTGGCAGACTGCGATATATACAAGACCTACGGGCTTTTCCTCGGTTCCGCCGCCGGGGCCTGCTATACCGGTTACCGCAACGCTGATATCCGAGTTCATAAGAGCTCTGACTCCTTCTGCCATCTTGACAGCTACCTGGTGGGATACAGCGCCGTACTTATCAAGTCTGCGGCTTGAAACGCCCAGAACCTTGTTCTTGATGATGTTATGATAGCTGTTGACACCGCCGAAGAACACGTCGGATGCTCCGGGAACGTCGGTTATCATCTTGGCAATAAGTCCTCCCGTACAGCTCTCGGCTGTGGAAAGGATCTTATTCTTTCTGCGAAGAGTGTTTACAACCGCTTCCTCAAGGGTGGTGTCGTAGCCGTAGATATATTTACCTACCTCGGTGGCCTTTATATCCTCTACGGTATCCATGCACAGCGCAACAGCCTTTTCACGGGTGTCGGCGGAGGCTGTAACACGAAGACGTACCTCGCCTGTCTTGCAGTAGGGAGCAATAGTGGGGTTTGTAGCCTTTTCCATCATATCGCCCAGCTTTTCGGCGAGAGCGGATTCGCCTATGCCTACAAAGTTGATGTTTCTTGATACCAGCACCTTATCGCAGTACTGCGCCACAAGAGGCTTTGCCTCGTTTTGCCACATAGGCATCATCTCGGAGGGAGGACCGGGCAGGAGGATTATAACCTTGCCGTCTGCCTCACAGAATACACCGGGTGCTGTGCCGCAGGTGTTCTTGAGTACCGTTGATCCCTCGATAACGTTTGCCTGCTTGCGGTTGTTATCGGTCATAGTGCGGCCTCTTCTTTTGAAATAACTTTCAATATGATCAAGGACCTCAGCATCCTCATAGAGGTTTCTGCCTATAGCCTTTGCCACGGTCTCCTTGGTTATATCATCATAGGTGGGACCCAGTCCGCCTGTCATAATAAGAAGATCGCAATTGCCGAGGCAGTCCTTTATAGTTTCCGTCAGTCTTTCGCTGTTGTCGCCAATAACACTCTGTCTGTACTGGGAAATTCCGAGAGAAGCAAGCTCACGGGACAGATATGCGGCGTTGGTGTTTACTATGTCGCCCAGAAGTATCTCTGTGCCGACACATAAAATCTCTGCAGTTCTGATAATCATCTTTTGGATCCTTTGCTAATATAAAAAGCAGGCGTATCGCCTGCTTTTAAAAATATTTTACTTTTGGATTGTAGATCTCTCTCCAAGCCAGATCACCGCGCTCAAGACCGTTGATCAGTACCTCTGCGGTGGCGATATTGGTTGCAAGGGGTACGCTGTGTATGTCACACAGTCTGAACAGGTTGTCAATTGATTCCTTTTCATCCATAGAATGGAAGGCGTCGGGGTCACGCATATAGAGAACCATATCTATCTCGTCATATGCAACGCGGGACAGTATCTGCTGCAGTCCACCTACCGAGCCTGCCATAAGCTTCTCGATCTCAAGGCCTGTAGCTTCCGAAATATACTTACCTGTGATATTTGTGGCGCAGAGCTCGTGCTTGTTCAGTATACCGCAGTATGCGATACAGAACTGAGTCATCAGCTCCTTCTTCTTGTCGTCTGCTATGATTGCTATATGCACTTTATTCACCCTTTCCTTATTATTGACGGTTTACTTTAGAATTATTTTTCTGTCTGTTTTCTTAAAATCCTTCATCAAGGGAATATTCATACCCTCGATGCGTAATGCGATATTAAAGAACGCGCGGACCGTGTTGGTTATACCAAAGCTGTCGATAAGCTTTCCGTTACGCTGAGCCAGAACAAAGGTGTGGTCGGTGGGGATAACACCGATGAGCTTGACGTAGGTCCTGTCGATAATATCTATTATACCCGGCAGCTCGCCGTGCTTGACTCTCTGCTCGTCAAAGCTGTTGATGACAAGCTTGGTCTTGGGCACTCCCAGATCGCAGAGTCGCTGATTTGTCTGCTCTGCGGCGCGCAGGGCTGCACTCTGATGGGTGGCTATTATAAGCGCAAGGTCACATACCGCCGCACCCAGCTCTATCTCGGGGCCGTTGCCGCCGTGAGTGTCTATGAATATATAATCGAGCTCAAGGGCAGATGATATACTGTTTATAAATTTTTTGAATGCGGGTACGGTTATATCGTTCTCGTATCTGTAGGGAGCAGCAAGGAAAAAGAGATTTTCGCTTCGCTCGTCGCGGACGACCGCCTTGTCGTAGCTGATATGGCGGACGATAACGTCGCAGATATCGTACATGCACTTGTCTTCAAGACCGCATACCAGATCGAGGCATCTCATACCGAAGTCGCAGTCAAGCATAAGCACCTTTTTGCCCAGCTTTGCAAGAGTCATAGCAAGATTGGCACATACCGTAGTCTTGCCTACACCGCCCTTACAGGAGGTTATCATAACAATATTGGTTTTTGACATAACTACCTCCCCAGCATACTTTAGTATATGATATCACAATTATTTATCAAAGTCAATAAAATAATAGGTAATTAATCAATATGCTTTGCTGTAAGAGCAATAAGCTTGTTTATATCGTCGGGCTGATTTTTTGCCTCATGGGCAGCCTTGTTTCGCTTGATCTCTCCGCACTTTGTACAGCGGTGGATTATGATATAGCCCTTCTTGGGGTCGGTAACGCAGCCGATGGGCTCCATGGGAGCACGGCACTCGTTTGCACGGTCGCCGGGGTTCACGTCTACGTGCAGTGACCACAGGCAAACAGGGCAGTGGTTACGGGAGGTATAGCCCAGAGGCTCAATTTCGGCACCGCAGTGGGCGCATATGAAGCCGTTATCGTTTTTTGAAAAGCGTTTAGTGTCCATATAACTTCCTTTGTAATAATTTATTATAAGTTTGTTAATATCGTGTTAATATGTATTTGTTATCCTCTATTAGTGATATATATCAATATTTTCTCGAGAAAGGACCTATATAATGAACAAGTTTGTAGTATTTCTTGCTATTATGATGGTTATGACCGTTGTGTTCACTATGGCAGCTGTTCCTGTATTTGCAGACGGCGCTGACACAGCAGAGGTTGTTGAACACGACCACGACGGCGACGGTGTAGCTGACCACGCTGCAGACGCACATACCACAACAACAGGTAATGACGGTTGGGCAACTCTCAACACATCCGACTATATCGCTCTTGTTGTTGCAGCAGTTGTTCTTGTTGCATTCGTAGTAGCGATCGTTCTCTTTGTTCCCAAGAAGACAAAGCAGAGATAAGCAAATTTATAAAACCGCTTCGGCGGTTTTATTTATTTGCCTGAAAGGCAAATAAATAATTCGTAATGCGTAATTCGTAATGCGTAATTAAAGGTAGGTTTCTGCTTAGGCAGAAACCTTTTTATATATTAGCACTTCGAATTCAATTTCTGTTGTGAGAGAGGTTAAATTATCTAACTTTGCTATATCGCTTTGCGAGGTCTTGTGGTAGTAGGGGGTCATAGAGAAAAGATTTTTGATATCCTCGGTGGAGCCAAGGTCGATACGGTACTTCAACTCCTTCTTGCCGACAAACTCAAATCCCTCGAGCATATAGTCTGCAGGCTCATTTTTATAAGGAGTGTCATAGACCGCCTTCTTAAGCGACCAGAGGTGATCCTCGCCGCCTATAGCCATTATGAGATGACCCTCGGGTTTAAGGACTCTTATAAATTCCTCGGTTGCCTGAGGGGCAAAGATAGATACGGCGGTATCCACCGATGAATCGGCCACGGGCATAGCATATACGCTTGCCACAGCCAGATCAAGGGATTTGTTACGCTTGCAGCCGTAGTTGACGGCGTCCTTTGATACGTCTATACCCATGATATGGGCGTCGGGAAGAAGCTCGGATATACGGTCGGTATAATAGCACTCGCCGCATCCGCAGTCAAGCAGAGTTCCGTTGTCGGGTGTTACCTCGGCTGCCGTTTTGGCTATATCCTCTCTTAGAGGCTCGTAATAGCCCTTATCAAGAAAGCTTTTTCTTGCAAGGACCATTTCCTTTGGGTCTCCGTGATTTCCGCCCTTGCCGGACAAAAGGTTTATGTAACCGCTCTTGGCACGGTCAAAGCAATGGTTACCTTGACACTTAAGAGACTTGTCGCCGGTAAGCGGTGTTTTACATATAGGGCAAATAAATTTTGTCATAACAGTTCAATTTAAAGCCGCCATACGGCGGCTTTAAATTATTCCTCGGTATTATTGTTGTTGTTCTTTTCGCTTTCTGCAAAAGCGTCTATGGGATCTGTGGTATCCTGTACGTCAAAGGTGGTGGTCTCAGCCTCAAGAGTTTTTGCTCTCAGCTCAGCCTCCTCGCGGGCTCTTGCCTCGTTTTCCTTTTCGCGCTGGTTACGGCTTTCCTCGGCGATACGGTTAAGCATCTCCTCGGTGGGCTCGTCACTTTCCATGGCAGCCTTGAACTGCTTGTCGTCCATAACCTCGTACTTGGTGAGGTAGTCTGCTATGAAGTGCATCTTGTCGATATTGTCGCGAAGTATCTGTTCCGCTCTTTCGAATTCGGCAGTGATGATAGCGTGCATTTCCTCGTCTATCATAGAAGCAACAGTCTCGGAATAGTTACGGGAGTTGGAGAAATCTCTGCCCAAGAACACCTCGTCACCCGTGGTGGAGCCGCCGAAGGCTATGGGACCGAGCTTGTCGCTCATGCCGAGCTTTGTAACCATCTTGCGGGCGATCTCGGTAGCACGCTCGATATCGTTGGAGGCGCCGCCTGAGATATCGTCGAAGATTATCTTCTCGGCAACGCGTCCGCCAAGGAGCATTGCGATCTCGTCCTTGAGACCCTTCTTATATACGCTGTACTTATCCTCTACGGGAGGATTGAGGGTGTATCCCAAAGCTCTGCCGCTGGGGATAACAGATATCTGTCTTACGGGATCAAGGCTGGGCAGGGCGTATGCGATGATAGCGTGACCTGCCTCGTGGTAAGCGGTCTTGCGCTTTTCCTCGGGCTTGATCTTCATGGACTTCTTCTGAGGACCTACCATTATCTTGAGGGTGGATTCCTCGATGTCGTCCATGCCGATGAGCATCTTGTTCTTTCTTGCAGCAAGAAGAGCTGCCTCATTAAGCAGGTTTGCCAGATCTGCACCTGTGAAGCCTGCGGTGGACTGAGCCACCTTATTGAAGTCTACCTCGGCGCTGAAGGGCTTGTTCTTTGCGTGAACGTGGAGGATATCCACACGACCCTTGAGGTCGGGATAGCCTACTGTTATCTGTCTGTCAAAACGGCCGGGACGAAGAAGTGCGGGGTCAAGGATGTCGGGACGGTTGGTAGCCGCAAGGACTATAACGCCGTCGTGTGTTCCAAAGCCGTCCATCTCGACCAGCAACTGGTTAAGAGTCTGCTCTCTTTCGTCATGTCCGCCGCCAAGGCCTGCACCTCTGTGTCTGCCCACGGCGTCGATCTCGTCGATGAATATGATGCTTGCGGGGCTCTTGCGAGCGGTATCAAAGAGATCGCGGACACGGCTTGCACCTACACCAACATACATCTCAACGAAATCAGAACCGGATATGGAATAGAAGGGAACTCCTGCCTCGCCTGCAACAGCCTTGGCAAGAAGTGTTTTACCTGTACCGGGAGGGCCTACAAGCAGGGCACCGTGAGGTATCTTTGCACCTAACTTGGTGAACTTCTTGGGGTCTCTTAAGAAGTCAACGAACTCCTTGAGCTCCTCCTTTTCCTCGTCTGCGCCTGCCACGTCCTTAAACAGGACCTTGTTTTTGTCGTTTGTGGGAGTCTTGACCTTTGCCTTGCCAAAGCCGCCCATCTTTCCGCCCTTGCCGGATGCCTGACGCATCATATATACCCACAGAGCTATAAACAGACCTATGAGGGCAAGATAGGGAAGGAAGCTTACCCACCAGGGAATATTGGTAGGCTCTTTGTAGTTGTAGCTTTCGATTATACCCTTATCAAGCTGCTCCTGAACCAGATCGTTCATATCCTCGTAGAAGATATTGATAGAGAGCAGTCTGTAGGTGTATTCCACACCCTTCTGGTCCTTGATGACAAGATTGTTCTTTTCATCTATGGTGAAGCTCTTTACTTCTTCGTTTTTAAACATCTCTACGATGTCGCTGTACTTCAGCTCCTTCTGAACGGCGTTGGATAAAAGTGTACCCACGCTGAAGAGGATGACCGCAATAAGGACAACGTAGAATAACAGTACTCTTTTGTTATTACCCTTTTTTTTCATCTTGTTCTCCGTATGTTTACTCCTTAAATATAATGTACAGTTTGTTTAATTTTATTTGGAATATACCGATCTTTTAAGTATACCTACGTAAGGAAGAGCTCTGTACTGCTCGTCGTAGTCAAGACCGTAGCCCACGACGAACTCGTCGGGGATGGTGCGGCCGCAGTAATCGGGAGTGAACTCCACCTCGCGGCGCTCGGGCTTGTCAAGGAGTGTACAGGTCTTGACAGAATTTGCTCCCTTGAGCTTGAGATATTCAACAAGGTAAGAAAGTGTTCTTCCGCTGTCGATGATATCCTCCACTATAAGTATGTCCGTATCGGCAAAATCACTTCTGTGAAGGTCGAGCATGATGTTTATTCTGCCGGTGGTCTGTGTGCCTGCACCGTAGGAGGAAACCTTCATAAAGTCTATTTCAACGGGAATGGTTATATGCTTCATAAGGTCGCCCATAAATACAACAGAGCCCTTGAGTATGCAGAGAAGAAGGAATTTTTTACCCGAATTTGCATAATCGCGGTCTATTTCGGCGGAAATGCGCTTTACGATAGCTTCGATCTCTTCCTCGGAAACGAGGATGCTTTCTACGTCTTTGTTAAGTGTCATTGTTTTCACCCTTTTATATATCCTATATATATTATGTTGTTTTCTTTTTTATTTGATTTAACGTCATCTCTCGGAGGAAATCCGGGTATCCAGAGTATTCCCGACTCATCACAGACAAGGGGAATATTGGCTCTGTCTTCAACCGGAATCTTACGGGAGTTGAAAAGCTTTTTTAAGGAATGTGTCATACCGCAGTAGCTGTAGCGGTCGCCGTCGAGACGGCTTCTGACGGTAAGATCTCCTTTTATACCGTCTGCCTTGAGATAAGTATAGTCGGAAACTTCATATTCCTTTTTAAATCCTTCGGCTTCTTCTGTATTGCGGGCAACAAAGAAGCTGCCAAATCCCTCAAGGGAATTTATCCCATCATTTATTGTATACTGCTTATGTGTCGGTTCTGTGATGTCACTGCGAAAACTGACCGAGTTTCTGTCACAAACACCCACTATATCCTTGCCCATATCGCATATAAGGTATCTGTTACCCTGTCTTATGTCCTCCATCAGACATTGCACGCTGACGGCAGAGGGAGAAACACCCATCTCCTCGCAGCATTTCCTGATATATCTGGAAAGAAGTGCATCGGGAAGTGCTGCCAAAGTATGCCTGTCTGTTCCCTTTTTCGGAACAAGGCTTTCAAGAGCCTCCTCGTCCCGTCGTAAAAGGGAGGAAAATCTCCCCAACGCAGAAGACACCAAGGGATTGATCTCCCGGAGCTTTGGCATTATCTCGTGGCGAATATAGTTTCTGGTATAATCTGTGGACAGATTTGTGGAGTCGGTAACGTAATCAAGGCTGTGTTCCTTGCAATAAGCGATCACCTCGTCCCTTGTTGCCTCGATAAGAGGTCTTACATAGATATCTCTTACGGGCGGAATACCGCAGCCGCCCTTGGCTCCGCTTCCTCTGACTATATTAAATATCACAGTTTCCGCATTGTCATCGGCATGATGGGCTGTTGCGACCTTTGTGATAGATTCTTTTGATACCGTTTCTTCTATAGCGGCATATCTCAGCCTTCTTGCCGCCTCTTCCATACCTTCACCGCTTTTCTTTGCTTCGGCAGGAACGTCTATACGGTGACAGAAGAAGGGGATATTCCTTGCCTTGCAGAACTGACGGCAAAATTCCTCGTCAGAATCAG
Organism: Eubacteriales bacterium; assembly: GCA_045649645.1. Taxonomy (GTDB): domain Bacteria; phylum Bacillota; class Clostridia; order Oscillospirales; family CAG-272; genus RGIG7300. The sequence continues at coordinate 1,958 of JAZRQH010000130.1, read as the reverse complement.
CTTCGGCACCTCTTATCATGTGATTGACGTGTATAGCCGCTACCCTGTAGCCTTCCTTATGAAGGATATCAAGCAGAGCAGTAGAATCAGCTCCACCCGAAAAGGCAACAGCGACGTAGTCATCACGTGATAACATCTTATATCTAAATATTGTATTTGTAACTATTATTGAAGCACTAATCATTACAATAAATTGCTTTTGCAAAGGCAAAAAGCCTCCTTGCATTTAAAGGTCGCTACGGTTCTTCGCGATCAGACAAAGTAGTAAACTTAGTAAACTTACCGATCCAGCCTACGTCGATATCGCCTGTACCGCCGTGACGGTTCTTTGCTACGATGACCTTTGCGGTGTTCTGGTTCTTTTCCTTGTCGTAGTATTCCTCACGGTAGAGGAACATTACTATATCCGCGTCCTGCTCGATAGCACCCGAGTCACGGAGGTCGGAAAGCATAGGCTTTTTGTCGGTACGTCCCTCAGGACCTCGGGAAAGCTGTGACAGACAGATAACGGGAACGTTGAATTCCTTTGCCATTATCTTAAGATTACGGGAGATATCCGCAACCTCGTTTACCTTGTTGTCTATCTTTCTGTCCGAGTTCATGAGCTGGAGATAGTCGATGACGATCATACCGATATTTCTCTCACGGCGCAGCTTTGCCTTCATAGAGGTGATGGTCACACCTGTGGAGTCGTCTATCTTGATGTTGTAGTCGGAAAGTATGGAGGAGGTCTGAGCCAGCTTGGTCCAGTCCTCGCCGGTCAGCTCGCCCGAACGCAGGGCGTGGCTGTCTACCATCGCCTCACTTGCCAGAATACGCTGAACAAGCTGCTCGTTTGACATTTCAAGTGAGAATATGCATACTGCCTTGTTAGAGCCGTCGCGCTTGAAGTTCTGCGCCGCCATGGTAGCAATGTTAAGCGCAAATGAGGTCTTACCCATACCGGGACGGGCACCTATAAGCACAAGGTCGCTCTTACCCATACCAACAAGCACTCGGTCAACCCCCGAGAAGCCTGTGGGGACGGTCATTGCGGCAATACCTTCGGTCTGAACCTGCTTTATCTGTCCCAGCGTCTGCACAAGCACGTCCTTGATGTCGGCAAACGCCTTCTGTGTGTTGTCCTGCGCCAAGGCAAATATACGCTGCTCTGCGTCGCCTATAATGGTAGCCGCATCGTCTGTGCCTGCATAAGCGTTGTCGCTTATCTTGGCACATTCCTCTATAAGAGAACGCAGCTTTGCCTTGTCGTGGACTATTCTTGCATATTCCTTTACGTTGGCGGCACTTGGTACGGTCTCTGCTATGAGACGGATATATTTTGTTATTTCTTCTTTGTCTATCAGCTTAGGGTTCTTTCTTTCATCCTCTGCGCTGACCTTTACCAGAGCGTCTATCAGGGTAACTACGTCAATAGACTTGCTGGAGAGGAAGAGCGTCTGCATTGCAGCATAGATAAGCCTGTGCTCCTCAAGATAAAAATCCTGAGAGGAAACAAGCTCGGGGAGTGTAGAAAAGCACTCCGGATCTATGAGTATCGAACCCAGCACCGATTGCTCGGCTTCAAGGGAAAAGGGCAGGCGTCTGCCCAGTTCGTCTGTAAGTTCAGCCATAAATATTAATTCCTTTGACTAAAAATTTCGCAGTGCGGAATTGAAAGATAATTCTTCATTCCGTGTGCATTGAATTACTGCGCAATCGAGCGTAGTTTGGGTGGGGCGACTCGCCCCTTATTCACAAACAAGGATGCTTACCTTGCCGCCGATACCGTTGTAGAGCTTCACGTCTGCGGTATAGCTGCCGTAAGCCTTGATAGCATCCATCTGGATCTTACGCTTGTCGATCTCGATGCCGTGCTGCTTCTTCAGTTCCTCTGCAATGTCCTTTGTTGTAACAGAGCCGTAGAGTCTGCCGTCACCGCCCGACTGGCACTTGATCTTGACCTGTACCGAGGTAAG
>JAZRQH010000129.1:0-7866 GCA_045649645.1 Eubacteriales bacterium | reverse complement strand
TAAGGAGAAAGTATGGGAATACAAAACACGATAAAAGCGCTTGCAGACCCTATTCGTAGAAAAATTTTAGAACACTTAAAATCAGGAAGGTTGTCCGCAGGCGAAATTGCAGAAAAATTCGATATTAGTGGTGCAGGGATTTCTAAACACCTTTCCGTATTAAAAGATGCCGACCTTATACGTGATACCCGTGAAGGAAAATATATCTATTACGAGCTCAACACCTCTGTCCTTGAAGAGATAATGCTCTGGCTCGGCAGCCTGAAGGGAGATAACGATGAAATTCAATAAAGTATTATTAATTGTTACTTCAATACTTATACTTATGCCTATACTTGTGGGAGGACTTACTTGGGATATACTGCCCGAGGAGCTTGTTACCCATTGGGGTCTTACCGGTATTGCGGACGACTGGACAACAAGAGCCTTTGCAGTATTCGGATTCCCCATGCTGCTGTTGGTAATACATTGGGTCTGCATCATCATAACCGCAGCCGACCGCAAAAATCACGAGCAGAACCGTAAATCTCTTAATATGGTGCTCTGGATAATTCCCCTGCTGTCATGGTTTGTAAACGGAGTGATGTATGCGGCGGCATTCGGCCTTGAGCTTAATGTCTATTCGCTTACGTTCGGACTTTTTGGCATACTGTTTATTATCATAGGTAACTATATGCCAAAGACCAAGCAGAATCACACTCTCGGCATCAAAATGCCCTCAACTCTTGAAAGCGAGGAAAACTGGAACGCTACCCACCGTGTTGCGGGAAAGGTATGGTTTGCAATGGGAATCGTCTCACTTATATGTGTGTTCGTTCCCTATAAGATATCCATGTTCATCGTACCCGTGGCTTTTGTGGCGGCAATGGCAATACCGATCATATATTCATACCGCTTCCGCCAAAAAGAAAAGAAAGAAGGCAAGATCTTTATGAAGAACAAAAAGCTCAAAAAATATTATATGGTCAGCGGTATCATTGTGGGTGTGATATTTGCGGTGCTGATGTTTATTATGTTCTCGGGTAAGATCGAGATAAGCTATACAGACGATAGCTTCACCGTTGGATCCACCTATACCTCCTCTGTCACCGTTAAATACGATGATATAAGCGCGGTGTGGTACAGTGAAGAAAACATCAATGGCAAAAAGGTAATGGGCTTCAATTCCGCAAAACTCCTGTCCGGCACCTTCTATAACGAGGATCTTGAAAATTACACCAGATACACCTATACGGGTAACAACGGATTCGTTATAGTCGAAACGAGAAACGAAAAGGATGAGCTGTACTACACGGTTCTGGGCGCAAATAGCTTTGAAGAAACCGCCGAGATATATTATAAGCTCTCCAAGATCGCATCCTATGAGCTGACCTATGACGAAAAGAGCCTTACCATCACTCCCTCCCGCGGCGAGCCCGTAACCGTTGATTATTCTACGGTGGGCAGCACTCAGTTCCGCCCCGAATATATAGAGGGTGAAATGAAAAGCGGCTTTGAAACAAACGAGCTTATGATGGGCAGCTTCATCGGCGATGAATTCGGCGGTCATAAGAAATACGTACATACCACGGTGGACGGCTACATCATCCTTGAGATAATGGATGGAGCAGACACCGCAGAATATATAATATTCAACGCTGATACTCTTGAGGAAACGGTTGATATCTACGACGAGTTATCGGAAATGATAGTGGGTTAAGCAAAAAAACACGGTATAATATACCGTGTTTTTTCTGTTACATTGAAGGAATAAGCGTCTTATAAAGCTCGTAGAACTCGGTGTTGGTAACAAGAACTATATCGCCCTCGTTTGCCTTCATCATTCGTACCAGAGTCTCGAACTGATCGTAGCTGTTATACGCGTCAAGCTCAAAGCTGTGCCCCCATACGTAGAAGAGACAGTCGTCCTCTGCTTCCATATTGACAAAGTCATAGGCAAGGTCAAGCACCTTGGCATCCGAGATACCGCAGGTGGGCATCCACTTCATAAACTGAGTGGGAAGCGCATAATCGTAGGTAGGTGTGGTACCTCTTGCGAAGCGGATATCGGTCTTATCAAGGATTATATCTATCGTGGTATCGGTATACTCTGTGTCACCGCCGGGCCAAGCCATACCGACAGGAGATATTCCTGTGATCTCTGCAATATCATCGGCGTTACCCTGTACCTCCTCAACAACCTTAATAGGTGTGGAATCGTATATTTTAAGAGAGGGATGCGTTCTTGTATGGACGAGAACGTCATAGCCGTCGTATATACCGCTTTCAAGCTCTTCCTTTGTGAATCTCTGATGAGCTACACCGGGAAGACCAAGACCGGTAAGATCCCATTTTGCGCCGTAGAGACCTTCGGTATTGATGTTCCAGCTCATACAGTCAACGTCGTACTTCTTGAGTATTTCGATCATACGAAGATCCTGCTGGGTGCCGTCGTCAAAGCTTAATGTAAAATACTTCTTGGGAGTAAGGAAACGCTGAAGAATAGAAGCAAGCTGGGCTCTCGTAGCGTTGCCGTTGGGGTCAAGGGTGGTGGCGTTCATACCTGTGATAACTCCCTTGCCGTACGCCCATTTCATAGCGTCTACTGCATAAGCGTCAAGCTTACTCAGATCCGCAAATACCGAGATATCGCCCTCGGCTGTGGTGTCCTTGCCCGCGTACTTAGCGTATCTGTAGAGGATGGCCGCCATCTGCTCACGGGTGAGCTTGTCGTTGGGTGCGTACTTATCTGAAGACTTACCTGCAACAATGTTGTTGGAGTAAGCCCATGCAACAGCCTTGTCAAAATAGTGACTTGACTTTACGTCGGAGAAGCTATGGCTGAAGCCCTCGGGGCTGCCCTCAAATCTCCAGAGGACAGAAACAAGCATAGCGCGGTTTGTTGCAACGTTGGGGCCGAAGGTGGTCTCGGTCATACCCGACATCATACCCTTGTCAAAGGCGTATTCAACCGCTGAGTAATACCAGTGGGTATCCTTGACGTCGGTATAAGGGAGAATAGTCTCATCGGAAGTCTTGCTTATGGCAAAGCTGTCTACCACACTCATGTCGGAGGTGCGGTAAACGGTCATTTCAAAGCTGTCCGAATCAACGTTAACCTGTGTAACGTTGGGGATGTTCTCCTGCACTGTTACTGCGGCAAAGTCGGGAGTAGAACCCTCGATGGGGTCGTACTTGCAGCCCGAGCCTGTATTATTTGTGATATAAAGTGTACCGTCGGGGTCAACGATAGAAGAATAGTTATCTCCGTAGAGAGCCTTGTCCTTTACAGGCTTGTCGTTCTTCATAATATAGGAACGGGTATAAAGATGCTCGTGACCAGAGAAGGCTGCATCTATATCAAGCTCGTCGCATATCTCGATCATGGCTTTGCCACGGGTGCTTGTATTGTTGTTCTTGAGCTCACCTGTGGTATATACCGTATGATGGAATACAAGGAATCTCCATTCTGCATCGGTATTCATAGCTACCGCCTGCTTAGCAAATGCAAGATGCTGGTCGTTCTTTGTGGAGTTGGTGTTGAGCATGATAAAGAGGGCGTTGTTATATCTGAACCAACTGTCGCCTCCTGCATTGGTAACACCGTAGCGCTCTGACATATTGGGAATATTGAAATGATGAGAATGAAGCTCAGAGCCTGTATCGTGGTTACCGATGGTGGGCGCTACCGGAATAGAGGAAAGCTCCCCGTGCTCAAAGAATCCTTCGTACTGACTTTCGTTACCTGCGTCCTTTACCTGATCGCCTGTGGTAAGGATAAAGTCTGTACCCTCAAAAGCTTTGTTGTTGTCAATTATATTAAGGGTCTTTGCCCAGCCCTCGGTGTCGTGAGAAATACCGCCTGCGCCGATCTGAATGTCACTTACCATAGCAAAGCTGAACTCGTCCGCATCGCCGGTGGCAAAGCCTCTCAGCTCACCTGCATAGGGACCGTTAACGAGGAAATAAGCATACTCGGTGGAAGCTTCAAGATCGGTAAGTGTTGCCTTATAGCTGTAGTAGCCCTCGCCCTCGTCCGCAATCTCGCAGGAAGCGGGAGCCTTCATCGCCTTATCGGTGGGCATAGCGCCGTCAACTATATCCGAAGCCTTGGAATAAAGAACAAACGCCTCTCCCTCGGTATCTGCATACCAGGCAATACCCATCTCGGTCTCGTCGGAACCGGGAGTCAGGGAGATATAACCCTGCCATACACCGTCTGCGTATACGGGTAATGCCGAGAAAAGCATTACACAAGCTATGATGATAGAAACAATACGTTTTTTCATAGGAGTTCTCCTTTAGATTGATAAAATAATTTTAACAGATTTCCCCCTCTTAGTCAAGTTTAAATGTTTACGAACTGTTATTTGACACTTAAATATATTTGTGATATTATAGTATTATCTATTACTATGTCAAGAGGTTAGCTATGACCGAAAAAAACGTAAGAATCAAGATAAGATCAATACTTTCCGACCTTGCCGCATTTGATATGTGTGCCAAAATGATGGGCGAGGAGCATGCGGTAGAGGTTGCAGAGGACGAGGTAATTGAAATGTCCACCGACGCCACCATCCGCGACGACGGAAAGAATATAGAATTAAAATATAAGGAATCCGAAGAGATGGGCATGCCCAACACTACCACCAGTCTTATATTCCCCAAGGACGACCCCAACCAGCTCAATATGGTACGCACGGGTGAGAACACCGCAGGCTTTGTTTTCAGCGACACCGTGAAGAGACAGAGATGCTCATACAACGTGGCTGGCTTCCCCATGGAGCTCTGTGTATGCACCCGTTCTATAGACAACCGCGTTACCATGACGGGCGGTACCCTCGACCTTGACTACGTTATCGAGGTGCAGGGTGTCAAGACCCAGCGCAACCGCTTCTCGGTTCGTGTGGACGAGTTAAGAAGATAATGGAGATATTAGATTCCAAAAAATTCAGAACCAGAGCCAAGGGCGAGCTTTTTGGCGGATACCTTTTCTACGGCGAGGAAGAATATCTTAAGAGAAATTCCCTTTCCGAAGCCCGTAAATCTGTATTCCCCGACGGCCCCGACAGCTTTAACCATATAAGGCTGGATGCGGAGAATTTTTCGATTGAGGCTCTTGAAAACGCAATAATGGCTCTGCCCGTGTTTGCCGAAAAGAAGCTTATCGAGATACACAGCCTCAATCTCTCTTCAATGAAGGACAAGGCTACAGAGGAGCTCTGCAATACGTTAGCTATGCTTGAGGGCTCCACCGATACCGTGCTTATACTCTATACCGTTCCCGAGGAGTTTGACCCAGGAGATGTAAAGAAGCCCTCAAAGCAGTTTAAAGCAATTTCCGAGGTTCTCTGCCCCGTTTACTTTGAAAAGCAGAGTCGCGACAAGCTGGCAAAATGGGTGTCTGCCCATTTTACCCACAACAAGATAGTTTGCAACCTTGATATGAGCTATGCTCTTATGGACAGATGCGGAACAGATATGTTCGCTCTGGTCACCGAGACCGAAAAGCTCTCGGCATATATCCTTTCTCAGGGTCGAAACGCTCTGACACAGGAGGATATTGAGCTTCTTGCTACCAAGACCAAGGAGATAGGCGCCTTTGACTTTTCAAACGCTATTCTTGCAAGAGATACAGACAAGGCGTTCTACATCCTTTCAAGCTATGAGGCTGAGGACAAGAGCGGCAAGGAGGTCAACCTTACCTTAGGCTCGCTTATATCCATCTTCAGAACCCTCTGCCGTATCGCAGTCTTTGCCGAAACGGGAATGCAGGACAGAGAGATAGCAAAGGAGCTGAAGATAAACGAGTACCGCTGCTCGCTCTACCGTAAGTCTCTCGGCAGAAGGACTTCTGCCGATATCGAAAGAATACTTGAGCTCTGTGCAGAGACCGACAGGCTCTTGAAGAACGGTTATCCCAACGGATACGCCCTTCTTTCAAGGCTGATAATAGAGGCGTCAAGATGACGGAGAAGCTTAAAGTTGATATGCCCATCGTCGTAGAGGGCAAGTATGATCAGATCAAGCTTGACTCGGTGCTTGAGGCAAGGATAATACCCACAAGAGGGTTTGGAGTTTTTAAGTCCCAGGAGATGAGAGAATTTCTCATAAAGCTTTCTCAGAAGACAAAGATAATAGTCCTCACCGACAGCGACGGCGCAGGCAGAGTCATAAGAAACCACCTAAAGTCCTTTCTTCCCGCCGACGCTATGATAAACCTCTATATCCCGGATATTGAGGGTAAGGAAAAAAGAAAAAAAGCCCCCTCCAAGGCAGGAACTCTCGGTGTTGAGGGTATGAAGGCAGAGCTGCTCCGTCAGCTCTTTGCCCCTTACGCAAGAGGAGCCGGAGAGATAAGCGGCAGAGGCGGAATAACCAAGGCCGACCTCTATGAGGACGGACTGCTTGGCGGTGCGGACAGCAAAAGTAAGCGTTATGAAATAGCCAAAAAGCTGTCCTTACCCAAGGAGCTTTCAGCCAATGCATTTCTCGATGCACTTAATATGATGTGCAGCTATGATGAATACAAGGAGTTATTAAAATGAGCAAGATATCAGATTTTCTTAAGAAAAAGAAGGGCTTAGCGGAGTTCCTGCGTTACCTTGTGATCGGATTTTCCACCACCTTCCTTAACTGGGGAATCTCCATAGCACTTAAGGAGCTCACCAATCTTGATGAAAACAAGATCGGTAACACCATCATCGTAACCATCGCCTGGGCTATATCCACGGTATGCTTTGCCTTCTGGATGTACAAGTTCTTTGTGTTCCGTTCAAAGTCCATGAAGTCAAATATACTCTGGAAGGAGTTTGTGGGCTTTACCGGTGCAAGACTTCTTACCTGGGGTGTTGAGGCGCTCACCTTCTTTGTTTTCTGCGACATGCTTGACTTTGACCATATTATCCGTATTGGATTTATCCGTATGGTTGACGGCGTAGCTCAGGGTAGCTGGGGTATTGACGTAAGAGAATATTATATCGTCAAGTTCGGTGCTCTTGTTGTAACAACTATAGTCAACTACATCTTCAGTAAGGTAGTCATCTTCAAGAAGGGTCAGAAGATCTCTGCAGAAAAGGAAGCGGAAAAGGACGAAGGAGAAAATTAATGCGGAATGCGAAATGCGGAATGCGGAATGCGGAATTGAAGGAAGCTTTTTGCTATGCAAAAAGCAATTTGTCAGAATAGTTTTTCTATATCCGTTATTCTCGCTTCTGTATTTCCAACCACTAGAAACACAAACCTTCCCTTTGACAGTATTTTGCAGTCTGCTTCTGTGTCACAGAAAAAGTCTGACGGGTTGGGATTTATCCGAAGCGCGGACAGAAAATCTGCACGGCTCTGAAGCATACGCTTAAGAGCTTCCACATCCGACTGATACTTTGTCTCAAGGATATGTATCTCGGATATGGCTTTGCTTTGGGACATATATATACAGTAGCTTTCTAGGTAGTCAAGCTCGGCTAAGGGTGTGCTTTCTCCGTAGTAGAGATATCCAAGCTCCTCGGCAGAGATATATTCTTCTTCGGATATGTCGGCAGAGTTTTTATAAATGATGCCGTCGGGTATCTCAAGCCGTCCCATAACCTCGGAGGCACTTTCGTATGCAGGTCGGCAGGAGCAAAGCAAAAGGGTAAGGAATAATAAAAATATAATTCTTTTCATACTCACATTATATGAGGGAATATAATGACAGATTACAAATGTAAAGAGTCGGACATAGGCAAAACTCTGCTTGAGATATTTACAGAGCAGAAAATACGTCAGCCCGAGACTCCCTGCGGAGGTAAGGGCAGATGCGGAAAATGTCTTGTCAGATGTAAAGGAGCAGTATCTGCTCCCAACGAAAACGAAATAAAGCTTTTAGGTGATAAAGAGGGTTTTCGC
>JAZRQH010000128.1:0-14772 GCA_045649645.1 Eubacteriales bacterium | reverse complement strand
TCGGGTATGACGGGTACCGCTCTTACCGAGGAGATGGAGTTCAGAGAGATATACAATCTCGACTGTGTTGAGATCCCTACCAACAAGCCCATGATCCGTGACGACCACGACGACGTGGTATACAAGACCGTGGCTGCAAAGAACGACGCGATCGTCCGTCAGGTCAAGGCTTGTCACGACAAGGGACAGCCCGTGCTTGTAGGTACCGTTTCTATCGATAAATCCGAAGAGATCAGCCGACTTCTCAAGCGTGAGGGCATAGAGCATACCGTTCTCAATGCCAAGAACAACGAAAAGGAAGCCGAGATAGTTGCATGCGCAGGTAAATTAGGCACGGTTACCATATCCACCAATATGGCGGGCCGTGGTACCGACATTATGCTTGGCGGTAATCCCGAGTTTATGGCTAAGCAGGAAATGCGCAAGCAGGGCTACGAGGAGGACGTTATCGGTCTTGCGGTAGGCTCTTCTACAGATGTAAGCGAGGAGGTCCTTGCAGCAAGAGTCGTATACAAGGAATTATTCAAGAAATATAAAGAAGAGATAGCGCCCGAGGCTAAGAAGGTCTGCGAGGCAGGAGGGCTCTTTATCGTAGGTACGGAGCGTCACGAGAGCCGCCGTATCGACAACCAGCTCAGAGGTCGAGCAGGCCGTCAGGGTGACCCCGGTGAGTCCCGCTTCTATCTCTCCCTTCAGGACGACCTTATGAGACTTTTCGGAAGTGAGAGAGTTCTTAACGCAGTTGAACGTATCGGTCTTCCCGACGATCAGCCCATACAGGCAGGTATACTTTCCAACTCTATCGAGAACGCTCAGAAGCAGCTTGAGGGTAACAACTTTGAGAGACGTAAGCACGTATTGAGCTACGACGATGTTATGAACCAGCAGCGTAAGGTCATCTACGCTCAGCGTGACGATGTGCTTAACGGCGCTGATCTCAAGGAACGTATCACCAAGATGATAAGAGACGTTATCGAGTCTGCTGTAAGCCAGTGTGCTCCTCATCCCGAGGATGAAGAGGGTGCATGGAACCTCGATTTCATCAAGCAGTCCTTCGGCGGACTCTTCCTTGAGGAGGGCGAGCTTGACTACTCCGAGGAGGAGCTCAAGACTCTTGATGCAGACGAGCTTACCGAGAAGCTTTATGATAACGCCATGGAGCTTTACGCCGAGAAGGAGGAGCTTTTCGGTGCAGAGCAGATGCGTGAGATCGAGCGTGTTATTCTGCTTCGCCGCGTAGACATCAACTGGATGGATCAGCTTGACGCTATGGATGAGCTTAAGGGAAGTATAGGACTCCACGCATACGCGCAGCGTAATCCTATATCCATGTACCGTCTTGAGGGTGCGGATATGTTTGACGAGATGATTGCCACCATCCGTAACGAGACTGTACGTGCCGTGCTGTCTGTACGTCCCCGCGAGGAGATCAAGCGTGAGGCTGCAGCCAAGGTAACCGGCGAGGGCTTTGTAGGTGCAGGCGACGGTACCGTCAAGAAGAAGCCCGTAGTCAAGAAAGCAGCTGACAAGGTGGGCAGAAACGATCCCTGTCCCTGCGGCAGCGGTAAAAAGTACAAGAAGTGCTGCGGTGCAAATCTTGAGGAAGCAAATTAAACAAAAAATCAAGGGGATTTTTGTCCAAAAGGCAGAAATCTCCTTTTTGTGTGTAAAAAATACAATTTTTTCGCAAAATGCTTGTAAATATTATTACATTTTGCTATAATATAACTGTATAAGTGTGTAGTTTCGAAGGAGAGATAGTATGTCACTGTTCAAAAGGACAACTGCATATATATTTATAACAGTTGTGCTCTGTCTGCTGATGTTGGCTACAGGCTTTGCTCTGTCTGCCGAAGCGGCGGATGACAGAGGCTATTCTTTCAGTGTGAATATAGATACAGAGGGACTTATAGCATACCTTGAGGAAAGCATGATAGACTGTCCCAAGCGTGTGGACGTGTCTCAATTTGCCATTCCTTATACAACGGCTGACGGTGTGGCTATACAGAAGCTTATATGGCACGGCACACCCGTGCTCTTCCACGTCAACGGTATAGGACTTTCGGGCTCCAACGGTATTATACAGTACGTATATTTTACCTATCATTACGATGCCGCCACCTATCAGCGTATGTATAACGAATGCATCGGCGTGGCTGATGCCATGACTGCAGATCTAAAAAACAACAAGGCTATCACCGATGTTACAAAGGCCCTTATACTCCACGACCGTATTATCGCCAACTGCGAATACGACCTTGCAGGTGTAAGCTCGGGCAATATCTCAAACGAGAGCCAGGAAATGTACGGTGTTCTTGTGAACGGTAAGGCGACCTGTCAGGGTTATGCCTATACCTATATGTATCTTCTCAGAGAGGTGGGTATAGACAGCTATATCTGTACCTCCGAGGATATGGGTCACGACTGGAATATTGTTATACTCAACGGCAAAAAATATCACGTTGACGTTACCTTTGACGATCCGGTGCGGGACGTTACGGGCAGAGTATATCACGACTATTTCCTGCTTTCCACCGCCGCGCTGAAAAAGTCTGAGCACAACTTCAACGATTTTGACAGCTCACCCACAGACACCACCTACGATAACTATTACTGGCGAAACTCAAGAGCTGAGTTTGTCCTTGTAGACGGTAACGTATATTATATCAACAACTCAAACGAAACTCTCAACCGACTTGGTACTTCTTCCTATCTTACCAAGATTAGCGACGTATGGCTCACAGCCGAGGGTAACTACTGGATAGGTAATTACTCCCGTCTGTCAACAGACGGAGTGAGTCTGTTCTATTCAAAGAGCAATGCTGTTTATGCCTACGATATTTCAAGCGGTAGGTCGAGGGTGGTTTACACTCCCTCATTTTCCGGGGAGGCAAAGGGTATCTACGGCTTTACCTACGACAGAGGATATCTGGTCATAGACCGCTTCCACCGTCCTGATTTTGCTGCTGACACCAAGTCAAAGTATCAGTTAAGAGTACCCTATGATATCGAACCTCCACAGGCGTCCCTTTCATATACCAACAACACGGCTGCATACCAGACCCTTACGTTCAAGCTTGGTGATAACAACAGCATAGCAGGTTATTATTGGGGCAACTCATCTGTTCCTTCGGAAAACAAGTATACCTCAACACACCGCACAACGGCGACAGAATATATTTCAAAGTCCGGAACCTATCACCTTACCGCAGTTGATACCGCAGGCAACCTGTCAAAGGCGGCGTCCGTCACCTTTTATGCCACAAGGCTCGAGACCGACGGTGGCAACGTTACTACCTCTACGGTCATATCTGCCAAGGGAGCCAAAATAGCTTTACCCATACCCACCAGAGACGGATATGAATTTATCGGCTGGTCAAAGACCTATACCGACAGTGGCGAGTATCTTAAGGACTTTACTCCGTCCTCTGACTCGGTGCTTTATGCGATTTGGAGTTATACGGGAGAGCAGGGAAGTATATTTGATCCTGCAGATTATATCAACCGCTTCAGTGACGTACCGAACGGTGCCTGGTATGCCGATGCGGTAGCCTATTGCGCGCAGCGAGGCTATATCAACGGTGTCAGCGCTACGCTCTTTTCTCCTGCAACCAACCTTACCCGTGAACAGTTTGTGCTTATACTTGCCAATTTTGCAGGTGTAAAAACGGACAGCTATAAATATTCGGACAGCGGCATGAAGGACGTTCCTGTGGGTCAGTGGTACAGCGGAGCCGTAGCCTGGGGCGTATCCGAGGGGTACGTTAAGGGTGTGGCATCTGACCGCTTCGGACTTCATCAGTACATCACCCGTGAACAGCTTGCCAGACTTTTATACGTTTATGCCGAGGATATAGGTATGGACGTAGGGGGCAGAGCAGACCTTTCGGTATTCAGAGACAGCTCCAATGTTTCAAGCTGGGCATACGAAAACGTAAGCTGGGCGGTAGAGTGTGGACTGATCTCAGGTATGACCTCGGATAGTCTTGTTCCCCGCGGAAACGCCACCAGAGCGCAGACTGCAAGGATATTTATGATATTCGATAAACTTGACAAAAAATAGCATTCAAACTATTGACAAAATCCGTGTACAATGATATAATACTCACAGTATTTTTAAAAATAATATATAGAGAGGTTACTATAATGAAAAAGATTTTTGCTATACTTATGGTAGTTGCAATGATGTTCGCAATTGCAGTTCCTATGTCTGCTGAGATCAGCCCCAAGCCCCAGCCTGAGGTTGAGACCGGTGTTGTTCCCGAAAACGGCGGCGAGATCACCGAAAAGGATAACGGCGACGGTACTATCACTCTTACAGTTAACCCCAACAAGGGTTATGACTTCGTTAAGTGGGAGATCACCGGTGAGTACGAGATCGTTTCCGGTAAGCTTACCGACAAGACCATCACCATCAGACCTATCACTGACGTAAAGGCTCAGGCAGTTCTCAAGGCTCAGACCACAGTTAAGCCTACTCCCAAGCCCGATACTCAGTCTCCTTCCACAGGCGTTGCTCCTGTTATGATGGCTGTTGCATTCGTTGGTTCTATGGCAGCTGCCGGCTACTCCTTCAAGAAGAGCAGCAAGTAATTCACACGAACTTTTAAGACCTACCTCTCACAGGGGTAGGTTTTATCATTTGATGAGGATAATATGAAAGATTCTTCAAAAAAGGTAATATGGAGAGCACTCGGCGTTCTGTTTCTGCTGATAGCTCTTGTCTGTGCCGTCCTTTTGTTTCTCAGCCTCCGTGGCTGCGAGGGTGATATCGACAGCATCAGACAGCCCGACGATACCACTGAGGTAGTTACTCTGCCCGCCGATACAGATACTGATGCTCCCGAGACCACGGCTGCTCCCGAGCCCGAGGTACCCATAATAACAGGCGAGTTACCCTCTGAGGTGAATGAAAAATACGATATCAACTTTGCTGATATGTACAATATCAACCCCGACATTCACGCTTGGATAAAAATTCCGGGTACGCCTATAGATTATCCCGTGCTCCAGAGCCCGGTAAGCGATCTTTACTACGAGCGCAGAAGCTATACGGGTGATTACAGCGTGTCGGGATGTATATTTACTCAGTATTATAACGACCCCAACTTCGGTGACCGAAACACCGCAGTATACGGACACTATATGCTGGACGGAACCTTCTTCGGTACTCTTCATAACTACAAGGACCCCGAGTTTTTTGAGAAAAACAGATATATCTACGTAACTGTTCCGGGTCACGTGCTGGTATACGATATTTTTGCGGCATACGAGACGGATAACCGTCACGTACTGACCCTTTGCAACTATTACGACGACGAGGATTATCTTGAATATCTTAATACTTGCCTCAATCCTCCCACTATGTCCCGCAACATCAGAGAGGGCGTGGAGCTGACGGCGGATGACAGGATCATCACCCTGAGCACATGCACGTCGTATTATACCTATACCAACCGCAGATACTTAGTACAGGGGGTGCTGGTAGCAGATGTCGAAACAAAATAATATAACAGATCTCGCTGAAGGTAAAACAAAGAAAAAGAAGACCCGCAAGGTCGTGTTGTGGATACTTCTTTCTGTTCTTATACTGATCCTTGCTCTGGCGGTGGCGGCAGGTGTTGCCGTAGGCGTTATGTACAACAAGGGTAAGGTATCTATGTCCAACGAGGAGATCAAGGTCACCGCTCCCGAGGGTGCCGAGATCATCGACGACGGTGCCGAGGTCCACTACAAGGGCGGCAAATACAACTTCAACAAAAATCTTACGTCTATACTCATTATGGGTGTTGACAAGAACGATATAGAGGCTGTCGGCGATTACGGTTACAACGGACAGGCTGACGCAGTCTTTCTTCTGGTGGCAGACACAGCCACGGGCGAGGTAGACCTTATCAATATTTCCCGTGATTCCATGGTGAACGTAGACGTATATACTCCCGACGGTACCTATATCCGTAACGGCAAGATGCAGCTCTGTCTTGCATATGCTTACGGCAAGGATGAGCAGGCGAGCGCAGAGAACGTGATGAAATCTCTGTCCGAGCTTATGTACGGCATTCCGATAAACTCATACTTTACTATGGACTTTACCGCGGTGCGCGTGCTGACCGATGCTGTCGGCGGTGTAAAGGTGCCCGAGTATACAAGCGACTATTCCAAGCCTACAGGTCGTATGATAACCGTGTACGGCAAAACGGCTGAAGGATATATAAGACTCAGAGACACCAGCGTTCTCGATTCAAACCTTACCCGTATGGAGCGTCAGAAGGCGTTTATCAAAGCCTTTGTTGATAAGACCGTGGCACTTACCAAGCAGAATATAAAGACTCCTATCAATCTTTATAACGCTGTACAGGGCTACGTGTTTACCGACATCGGTGCCGACGAGGTGACCTATATGGCGGCTAACTTTATGAACGGAGTCGCCAATATGGAGTTCCACAGCGTTGCTGGTACGGTAACTAAAGGCGAAAAATATGCCGAGTACCAGGTGGACAGCGAGGCTCTCTACGAGCTTGTGCTTGAGGTCTTCTATACAAAGGTTGGGTAGTTAATCTTTTGTTTACAAAGTATACCAAACTAAGCAACAATCTCATAACTCAGGGTTTATATATAACTGTTATACTGTACAAAGCAATATTTCAGAGGTGAACCCATGAACGAGAACAGAGTACCTACATACGGTGCGGTAGTTTCTTCCATAGATTATGAGTTGAAGCTTAAGAGACACCGTTGGTTCAAAAAGCACGGAGCAAAGCTTGCTATAGGAGCTTTGGCTTTGCTTGCGGCAGCAGCGACTTTTGCAGTTTTAACATTAATATAACGAAAAAAGATGCGATATCTCGCATCTTTTTTTTATTTTGATTTTGATTTATGCCTTAAGCTCCTGTACGGTCTTAGGAATATCGCTGGAACCGAACACCGCAGAGCCTGCAACGATAACGTTTGCGCCTGCATTCTTTACCACGTGAGCGTTCTTAGGTGATACACCTCCATCAACCTCAAGCTCTATATCTCTGCCGCTTTCCTTTATCATCTCGGCACAGGCCTTGATGTTGTCAACGGTAGCCTCTATAAAGGACTGGCCGCCAAAGCCGGGCTCAACGGTCATAACGAGGATAAGGTCCACCTTGTCCATATAGGGCTTCAGTATTTCGGGCTTGGTGTTGGGCTTGATGGAGAGCCCAACCTTTTTGCCGTTCGCCTTGATACGCTCAATTGCAGCGTTAACGTCAAAGGTGCTTTCGACGTGGATGGTGATAAGGTCTGCTCCCGCCTTTGCAAACTCGTCGACGTAACGGATAGGATCTGTTATCATCAGATGCACGTCAAAGAAAAGCTTTGAATACTTACGGATAGCGGATACCACACAGGGACCGAGGGTTATGTTGGGAACGAAGATACCGTCCATAACGTCGATGTGCAGATACTCTACACCTGCATCCTCTACCTTTTTGATCTCGCTCTGCAGATTTGCAAAATCGCAGGCAAGGATCGAGGGTGAAATTTTGATCATTTTATTTTCCTCCGAAATTTATTGAAATGTATTTTGTCATAATGAAAAATATCTCATAAGATGTTATAGGAGCCGTTAAAGCTCAGATATGGGGTATACTATAAGATGTTAAATATAACGGAAGTGTAGAAAAACCGGTATATCTTATATCTTTAATATAACCGAGGAAAACCGCAATAGCGGTTTTCTTCTTTTAATTATGCATTATCAACGCCACTGCGTGCGCGCTGATACCCTCAAGTCGACCTGTAAAGCCGAGCTTTTCTTCGGTGGTAGCCTTGATGCTGATACGGCAGACATCTATACCCATTGCATCCGCCAAGTTCCTACGCATCGCATCAATGTGAGGTGAGAGCTTGGGCTTTTGCGCTATAACGGTAGCGTCAATATTGGATACCTTGTAATCTCCAAGAAGGGAAACACAGTGACGCAGCAGCTCAACGCTGTCAGCGCCCTTGTATCGGGGGTCGGTATCGGGAAAATGCGTGCCGATATCGCCTAAAGCCAAAGCACCTAAGAGGGCGTCGCTTACGGCGTGGCAGAGCACGTCCGCATCCGAGTGACCCAAAAGGCCCATTTCATATTCTATCTCAACTCCGCCGAGAATGAGCTTACGGTTTTCGGCAAAGCGGTGAACGTCATACCCGTGACCTATACGTATATCCGTCATTTTTCATTCTCCTTAAGCAGCACCCCCGCGATATGTATGTCTTCGGGTGTTGTTATCTTTATATTGCGGTAGCCGCAATCCACCATCTTGACCTTGGAGCCTAAGAACTCAACCAGAGCGTTATCGTCCGTGGCCTCATAGCCTAAGCGCAGAGCGTAGAACGCCGCCGCACGGTAGAGGTCGGAGCGGAATATCTGAGGGGTCTGAGCCGCCCAGACTCTCTGTCTGTTGGGGGTGGATACCACAAAGCCCTCAGAGTTTGTTATCTTGATGGTGTCCTTTACGGGGGCGGCGGCACTTGCCGCCTCGTGGCATCTTGCCTCCCAGAGTACCTTTTCGATGTTTTCAGGAGTTATAAGACATCTTGCGCCGTCATGTATGGCAACAAAGTCGCAGTTGTCACTTATTGCCTTGAAGCCGTTGAAAACGGATTTCTGTCTTGTTTCTCCGCCAACCACAATTCTTCTTATCTTTTTAAGGGAATATCTATTTATAAATTCCTTATACGTTTCCTTTTCGTCAGCCTTTGCAACTATTACTATATCCTTGATGCAGTCGGCTTTTTCAAAGGCCAGTATAGTCCTTACCACAACGGGAATTCCGTCAAGCTCCATCATCTGCTTGGTGGTAGAGCCTCCCATACGGCTACCGCTTCCGCCGGCTACTATTATGGCGGTAACGTGCCTTGCCGGGCGTTTGGGCAGGAACTGTTTAAGTAAACTTTTAAGCTTCATTTACAACTCCAAATGCTTTAATAGATATATTGTATCACATTTTTTTGAATTTGTACAGATAATTGAAAAAAGTCTTAATTTTAGATTGAAATATTACTATAAATATGATACAATATATACGGAGAAATATTTTTTGGAGGACTGTATGACAAGGCTGATCAATTGGGTAGGCAATTTGTGGACCTATTTTGTAAATCAGATAAAGGCTATGGGCATTGCCGATATTATAGATATACTTCTGGTATCGGTGCTGATCTATTACGTATATAAATTCATCCGTGAGCGCCGAGCAGGCAAGCTTGCGGTGGGTATAGGCGTGCTTGCGGTCATGACTATGCTCAGTAACGTTTTTGAGCTTAACGTTGTAAACTTTTTTATGAAGAATATCTTCCAGGTAGGTCTTATTGCGGCTGTGGTAATATTCCAGCCGGAGCTGCGTTCACTGCTTGAGAACGTAGGCGGCGACTCTATCAAGAGGCTTCGTAGCATAGGCGAGGTCAAGGAAGAGCAGCAGACCCTGCAGTTTGTCAACGAGCTCTGCGAGGCGGTGGGCGAGATGTCTATGTCCAAGACCGGCGCACTTATCGTTATAGAGCAGTCCACAAAGCTGGGTGACATCATCTCTACCGGAACTGTCATCAACGCAGACACCTCCTCCATGCTTATAAGAAATATCTTTTTCAACAAGTCTCCTCTCCACGACGGTGCGGTGGTCATCCGCGACCAGCGTGTACACGCAGCGGGCTGTCTTCTGCCCCTTGCCACCAAGAACAATATCACAAAGGAGCTTGGCACCCGTCACCGCGCGGCTATAGGCGCAAGTGAGGCAAGCGACGCTCTGGTAATAGTTGTTTCCGAGGAGACGGGAACTATATCCCTTGCACATAAGGGACATATGCACAGAGGCTACGATGCAGTCAGACTCAAGGCTAAGCTCGACTCGTTGCTTATTCAGGACAGAACAAAGAAGAAGCCTATCATCAACATAAAGAAGAACATACAGAAATAACAGAGAAGGGAGAAAGAATATGGCAAACAGAAACGACAGTATTGTTCTGGGCGCAAACGAAACGGTTGCGCGTAAAAAAGGACATAATATTCTCCCCAAGATAATCTCGGTCATTCTTGCGTTTATCCTCTGGTTTTACGTTATGACGGTGGAGAGTCCCATCCATGAGGAGGTATTCCGCGGTATTCCTATTCAGGTACTGCTGCCCTCAAACGGTGAGCTTTCCATATATTCGGGCTATAACGTGACCGTTGACGTTACCGTCAGCGGTAAGAAGAGTGATCTCAATCAGATATCATCCGAGAGCTTCAAGGCTACGGCCGATGCATCCGCCTTCACTCAGGCGGGCAAGTATTCGGTTCCCGTTGAGATACAGGTACCCGGCGGTTTTAATCTGGTGGATAAGTCAGTCAGCCTGCTTTCGGTATATCTTGACGCCAAGGCTACCGCATCTGTACCCGTACAGATCAAGCTTACCGAGTATACTCTTGCCGAGGGTCTTGAGCTTGGCGGAGACAACGACATCGACAAGAGCGCCAATGAGGTCTTTCTTTCGGGACCCAAGTCTATACTTGATACGATAGAAACGGCGCTTGTTACCATACCCTGCGGAAACGTAACTTCCTCTATCCGTGCTTCCGGCAACGTTCAGCTTCTGGACGCTTACGGCGCTGTGGTATCAAACCCCTACGTCAGCGTAGGCACAACTGCGGTGGACGTGCGCATACCCGTGTATATGACAAAGGAGATAGGACTTAAGCTTGATTTCAAGAACAAGCTGCTCAACGAGTCAAACAGCACGGTGACCGTTTCTCCTGATACCGTGAAGGTAAGAGGCCCCGTGGAGACCCTTGCAGTTCTTGAGAATCAGATCATCACCACCATCGACGAAAAATCCCTTACCTCCGAGAAGCTCAGCATTCCCCTCACACTTCCCGAGGGCATTACCTGTGTTGACGGCACGGAAACGGTGGAAGTCAGCATTACCCATGACGGAACCATTACCAAGAGCTTTACCGTAGGTGATATCAAGGTAGAAAACCCCGAGGATCTCAAATATACCCTCTCCCTTGACGCTGTCAGCGTGACTCTTCGCGGCAAGCCTGAGGATATTGCCAGGGTCACAGCGGATGATATAACCCTTACCGTAAACCTGTCCGAGCTTAAGGCAGGCGCGGGAAGCGTCACTCTGCCCGTGGACGTGGAGATCCGCAGTACATACGCCAAGAGCGTTTACGAGCTGGGCGAATATAATATAGTTGTAACCGTTAAATAATGAAAACAATAGTATTTAAGAATATACGACTGCCTTATACTGCCCCCATGGGCGAGGCAGTCGATATTGCCCTAAAAAGGGCAAAAGGGATCGGAGTTAAAATAAGCGATCCCTATATATACAAGCGTTCTATAGACTCAAGACACAAGGATGACATCCTCTTTGTTTATTCTGTTGCGGCTCTCTGCGAGAAGGTAAACGAAAAGCAGCTTAAAAGGGCAGACGCAAGCCTTGAAAAGGATGGCTGGGTCGAACCTACAGAGGGTAAGGAGCCGCTTACGGCAAGACCCGTGATCTGCGGCTTTGGTCCCGCAGGTATGTTTGCCTCTCTGCTTTTAGCCGAGCAGGGCTACAGACCTATAGTCCTTGAGCGAGGCTCCTCTGTCAAGATAAGATCGGAAAAGGTCAGTACCTTTATGAAGACCGGTATCCTTGACACAAGCTGTAACATCCAGTTCGGTGCAGGCGGTGCGGGAACCTTTTCTGACGGAAAGCTGGTCACCCGTATATCCGATCCTGCCTGCAGATACGTGTTTGAACGGTTGGTGGAGTTCGGTGCTCCGAAGGAGATAATGTACGATGCCAAGCCCCATATCGGTACCGACAAGCTGCTCGGTATAGTAGATGCTATTTCCGAGCGGGTAAAGGCTCTGGGCGGTGAGATATATTACGATACCACCCTTAAGGCAATAAACAAAACAAGCGGACGCATAACCTCTGTCACAACAGACAGGGGAGATATAGAATGCGGAGCTCTGATACTGGCTATCGGCAACTCGGCAAGAGATACCTACAGGTATCTGATGGGTGAAAGCTACGTTGTTGAGCCCAAGCCCTTTTCGGTAGGTGTGCGTATAGAGCATCTCCGTGAGGATATTGATAAAGCGATGTACGGCGACTGTGCGGGGGATCCCCTGCTTGGTGCCGCACCCTACGCCTTCTCAAAGAGGGTAGGGGAGGATGCGGTGTACACCTTCTGTATGTGTCCCGGCGGTGAGGTCATTGCCGCCGCCTCTGAGGAGAACACGGTAGTGACCAACGGTATGAGCCGTTATGCCAGAGATAACCGTAACTCCAATGCGGCTCTTGTGGTATCGGTTCGCTCCGACGACCCCATAGCGTACCAGGAAGCTCTTGAAAAAAGAGGTTATGAGGCAGGCGGAGGCGGATATTACGCTCCCTGTCAGTCGGTAGGGGATTTTCTTGACGGAAAAGCGGGAAAGCTCCCCGAACGCATCAGCCCCACCTATATGAACGGCAAGGTAAGAGAGTATGATCTGGGCAAGCTGTTTGAGCACCGTATAAGCGATATGCTTAAGTTAGGTATAACCTCCTTTGACCGCAGTCTCCCCGGCTTTGCGGCAAGGGACGCCATACTCACAGGTCCCGAGACCAGAACCAGCGCACCCGTAAGGATAACCAGAAACGAGGGATATTTGGCTCTCGGAACCGACAATCTCTATCCCTCGGGAGAGGGAGCGGGCTATGCCGGAGGCATCACCAGTGCGGCAGTTGACGGACTGCGCTGTGCTTCAGCCCTTATTTCAAGATTTAAAAGGATCTAAGGACTTATAAATTTTGGTAAGTACTTGCAATTTCCTACTTACTTATGTTATAATATACTTTACCCTTGAATGAAGATTCAGGGTCAAAAAAGACAAGAATTACCCACATAGATTAGGAGACTCACCATGCGTAGATGGCAGTTTGCTTATGACAACAGAATAGACGAAGCTGCCATTGGTGCTTTATGCAGTGAGCTCAATATACTCCCTGCCACCGCAAAGCTTCTGTGTCAGAGAGGATATACCACCCCCGAGCTTGCGGGCAGATTTATCAGAAGTGAGGACAGCTTCTTCCACGATCCCTTCCTTATGGCAGATATGGATAAGGCGGTTGACCGTATCCTTATAGCTCTTGACAGAGGCGAGAAGGTGATGATATTCGGCGACTATGACGTGGACGGCGTTACAAGCGTGTCCACCCTTTACCTGTTCCTTCGCTCAATAGGAATAAGCTGCGATTATCATATCCCCAGCCGTATAGGCGAGGGCTACGGTATCAGCACCCCCGCAATAGATCAGATAATAGAGGATGGCTACACCCTTATGATCTCTGTTGATACAGGCATCACCGCCTGTCAGGAGATAGAATACGCCGCACGCAGAGGTCTCGAAACGGTGGTCACCGACCATCACGAGTGTCATTCGGATATCCCCCGTGCCATAGCGGTGGTCAACCCCAAGCGTCCCGACTGTCCTTATCCCTTTAAGGAATTAGCGGGTGTAGGCGTTGTGTTCAAGCTGATAACCGCCCTTCGTATGAAGCTCAACGAAAGAGAAGGCAGAGACGAAAATCCCTTCCGCAGCATATGTAACGAATATGCGGATCTTATAGCAACAGGCACTATTGCTGACGTTATGCCCCTGATTGACGAAAACAGACTTATCGTAAGCATAGGTCTTCGCCGTATGGAGACCTCCCCCCGTCTTGGTATGTCAGCCCTTCTTGACAAGGCAGGCGCAGGCAAGAACAGACGTATAAACTCGGCAACCGTCGGTTATACTCTTGCTCCCCGTATCAATGCGGCAGGCAGACTGAGCGAGGCGTCTATCGCCTGTGAGCTTATGCTCTCGACCGACAGAAGCAAGGCAGACTCCCTTGCCGAGACTCTCTGTGACTTCAACGAGCAGCGTCGGGCTGAGGAGAACGCCATAGCTAAGGAAGCGGCAGAGATGATAGCCGCCGACTATGACTTTGACCGTAATCCCGTGATAGTATTAGCCAAGGAAAACTGGCATCACGGCGTTATAGGAATAGTTTCATCAAGACTTACCGATAAATACGGACTTCCCACCATTCTGATTTCCTTTGACGAGGACGGCATGGGTAAGGGAAGCGGCAGAAGCGTTAAGGGTCTTAACCTTGTAGAGGCTCTGTCTAATGTCAGCGACACTCTTGAAAAGTTCGGAGGGCACGAGCTTGCGGCAGGACTTAGCGTCAAACGCGAGAATTTTGAAGCCTTCTGTGAAAGAATAAACGAATATGCCCGTGAGCATTTTGATCACGACGCCCATTCACTTACCTGCACCGCAGACCTGGTGCTTGAGGCCGAGGACATAGACCTTCGGCAGGCAAACGAGCTCTTCCTGCTTGAGCCCTTCGGTACAGACAATCCCGCACCTGTGTTCGTTATCTGTGACGCCACCGTTACGGAGATCAGAGGCATCGGTAACAACAAGCACAGCCGTATCGGCATCACCAAGGGTAACCGAGCCTTTGGCTGTGTCTACTTCGGTATGTGCCCCGAGGATGCTTCCTTCAAAAAGGGAGACAGAGTAGACGTAGTGTTCTCCCTTGAGATAAACGAATACCGCGGTGTCACCACACCTCAGATAAACATCCGTCATATCCTCCCCGACCGCAAGAGTGTGGAGGAGTATGACCGTCAGAAGCAGCTCTACCGCTCGGTCAAGAACGGTGCCCGTTATAATATCACCGAGGAGATACTCCCTCAGCGTAAGGAGTTTGCGGCTCTTTATACCTACATCAAGCGCTGTGAAA
>JAZRQH010000127.1:0-9150 GCA_045649645.1 Eubacteriales bacterium | reverse complement strand
CATAAAGCCGAAGAATACCATAGTAGACATAGCACCGTTTGTTACCTCTGCTCCGATGAGTCGCAGTACAACGGGAAAAACAATAGCACAAGCACCCCAGAACACACCGAAAAGCATATGCTTGAGTGAGTTGTCCTTGTTCTGCCTCTTGGCAATGATACCCTTGGGAGATTTAAGGGCAAATGCCATAACTACGCCTAAGTCGAATATAAGACCCAACACGAGAAGCTGTACCGGAGTAAAGATATCCTCGCCGCAGAAGGGAACGCCCGTAAGGGGCACCATAGTGGAATACAGGAACACAAACAGCCTTGCACACTGTGATATGATAAGATATCTCACCATACGGTAGAGCGAGCTGAAGGCTCTGCGCGCGCGGGCAATGGCAGAGGTAATGGCGTTGAAGCCACCCGTATTACCCTCGGCGGGAGAAACGATAACGTCGCAGACCTGCTTGAGAGCCTCGCTACCGTAGCCCTTTTCCTCCTGAGAGCTTATATAAACCGGGCTGTTCTCACCGCCCACCGAAAGCAGGGTGTTGCCGCGGGCTAAGGTAACTCCGCAGGAAAATCCCACGTCTGCCTCACGGATAAGGATAATATCCTCAAAGTTACAGCCAAAGCAGCCTACCTTCTCACCGCTTTCACGAAGATGCTTTATAAGAAGTCTCTTCTGAGGCATATCAAGACCCTCGTAGAGTTTATATTCTGAAATGTTGGTCCTGAAAAGATCGTCGGACATAACTCGGAGCTGAGCCGAGGTCATTATCTCATCGTCCGAATCAAGGATACCGAGAGAACGTGCATAGGTACGGTCAGTGCTGTCCTGAGAGAGCATTATGACTTTGATGCCTGCGTCACGTATACGCTTGACATTCTCGGGAACACCTGCAAGAGAGGGTCGGTTGAAGCAGAGAAATCCCTCAAAGGTAAAGCCGCTGTCTGCCGAAATATCGTCGGTCTCTCTTGTGGCAATACATACCGCATAGAGACCCTGTGCCTCAAGATCGGAAAGCATTCCCTTGACACGGTGCTTTTCGTTCTTTATGCTCTTGATGCGCTCGCTTCCGCGGTATACAGAGCAAAGGGGCAGTATCTCCTCTCCGCTTCCTCTGAGCACTATACGGCTCTTACCGTTTACCGCTATCTTTGTACGTACCGTCTCGTTGTCCGCAATTCGGTCAACCAGGATATGGGACGCCATATATGCGGGACCGTCAAAGACAGAGCTCTGACGGGCGATATTGTAGATAGCTCTTTCCTCAGCTGAGGCCTCTCTTTCCTTGAAGCGGTTATAGGTCTTTTCGTAATCGTTGTCGGTATAGGAGGTTGAGTCAAGTGCCGCCGAAATCAGGTCAGAGCAGTTGTGATCGAGATTTCTCTCATCCGGCGCGTATAAAACAGAATCGCAATAAAGCTTCTTGAGTCTGATACCGCCTGAGGTGAATGCGCCGTCCTTTGGAACTATAAGGGTTGTGATACCCGCAATACTGTCAAGATCGTTTATGTTCTTGACCACCGCGCCCTTAGCGGACTTGCTCTTCTTTTCGGGAAGCTTGAACATAGAGCAGCCGATGACGATATATCCGAAAACAAGATAATACTCGCACATGCCTGCCGTTGCCACCGAAAGTCCTGTGATAAAGATATTGAAGATGCTTCTGCTCTCGATACCTACGATAAAATCAAACAGGGTCAGCAAAAAGACCATAACAAGCATTATAAGGCTCCATACCGAGCAATGCTTTTTAAGAGAAAGCAGCACACCGGGAGTCTCACCGTGCTCACGGCTCGTCTCGGTTCTTCCAAGTAATGACACAAGGGTATCCTTCCCTGTCTCACAGACTACCGCTCTTCCCTGTCCCTCCGCAACCACAGAGGTGGCAAACACCATATCCGCCTGCTTTTCGGGGGAAAGATTATTGCTGAATATTATTTTGGGGTCCTTGCGCTTTTTGCCTACCTCACCCGTAAGATTCACCTCAAGAACTCTCAGTCCCTGAGCATCTATAAGTCTGGCGTCAGCAGGAACAACGTCACCCTTGGTAAGTATTATAATATCCCCTCGGCATATTCTGTCCTGACGGACGAGAAACTGCTTGCCGCCTCTGACCACAGTGGCGGTAGGGATGCTCTGCTCGTGGGCGTCTGCTATAACACCCCTTGCCTTAACGTATGCCATAAGGACAAGCAAGGCGTTGAAAAGGGTGATAAGTATAACAAGCGGCGCGCCCACGCTTTCGTTGAATATCCAGGCAAGGATAGCTGCAACGAGAAGCATATATGCACAGGGATCGCGCAATACGTCCCATATAAGCGCAGAGGTGCGGGGACGCTCCACTCGATAAATTGTATTTTTACCCTCGCGGCGAAGCCTCGCTCCCGCCTGACGGTGGGTAAGTCCCATAGTCAGGTCGGTGGACAACCTTGCCTCTATCTGTTCGGGGGTAAGATTATACCATTTTTCAGCCATTTTATCTGCAAATTACACTAAGTTCTTCGGAATCCTCGGACTTATCGATAATTACCGAAGTGATATCGGTATCATAGGAGGAAATTATCTTGTCTGCAAGCTTATCCTCTATATTTGCCTCTATAAATCTTCTCATATTACGTGCGCCGTACTTGCGGGAGAAGGACTTTGCCGCTACAAAGTCAGCTGCCGCATCGGTGTAGGTGGTGTCGATACCCTTATCACGAAGTACTCCCGCAAGGTCGTCGAGCATAATGCGCGCAATAGAAACGAAATCCTTTTCATCAAGAGAACGGAAGGTGATAACCGCATCCACACGGTTGATGAACTCGGGACGAAGGAACTCAGAAAGAGCCTTGTGAGTCTTGTCGGAGTTGCCGTCGTTGAAGTTGCCCGAGAAGCCTGCGGAATTGGTATTGAGGTTGCTTCCCGCGTTGGTGGTCATAACAACGATAGCGTTCTCAAAGCTTACTACTCTGCCCTGGGCGTCGGTTATACGTCCGTCGTCAAGGATCTGGAGAAGAACGTTCAGTACGTCGGGATGAGCCTTCTCTATCTCGTCAAAGAGAACCACCGAATAGGGCTTACGTCTGATCTTTTCGGTAAGCTGACCTGCCTCGTCGTAGCCTACGTAGCCGGGAGGAGATCCGATGATACGGGATACGCTGTGCTTCTCCATAAACTCGGACATATCAAGACGTATAAGGGTCTCGGGAGAATCGAAGAGGTCGGATGCAAGAGTCTTGACAAGCTCGGTCTTACCAACGCCTGTAGGACCTGCAAAGATAAAGGATACGGGCTTACGCTTGTAGGAGATGCCTGCACGGCTTCTCTTAACTGCACGGGCTACCGCCTCTACAGCCTCGTCCTGACCTACGATACGGGACTTGAGTCTGTCAGCCAGTCTCTCTATACGTCCGTACTCGTGCTCGGTAACAGAGGAAGCGGGAATACCCGTCCATACCTCTATAACGTGAGCTAAGTCCTCTGTGGTCATAGCTACGCTTCTTGCCTCGTCGGCAATGTTATTCATTTCGTTTGTGTCGCTTAATTCCTTGACACGGAGGTCAGCAATAAGCTTATAGTTCTGCTCGCGCTTGCCCTCGTCGGTTAGCTTTTCGGTCTCAGCCTCAAGCTCCTCACGGCGTTTTTTAGCCTTGGCAACAGAAACACTCAGCTCCTCGTATCTGCCGATAACGGGATGCTGCAGAGCCACGTAAGCCGCTGCCTCGTCAAGAAGGTCTATAGCCTTGTCGGGCAGATATCTCTCGGTGATATATCTCTCGGAGAGATGAACGCTTCTGCGTACTATCTCGTTTGTTATCTTGATACGGTGGAATTTTTCGTAGTAGCCCTTAATACCGAGAAGAATCTGTACGGTATCGTCCTTTGAGGGCTCTTCAACTATAATAGGCTGGAAACGGCGCTCAAGGGCAGAATCCTTTTCTATATACTTACGGTACTCCGCAAGGGTGGTGGCACCGATGACCTGAACCTCGCCACGGGAAAGTGCGGGCTTAAGTATATTTGCGGCGTTCATAGAACCCTCTGAGTCACCTGCACCAACGATAGAATGCACCTCGTCGATAACGAGAATTATATTTCCGAGAGCCTTTACCTCGTTGATAAGTCCCTTCATACGGGATTCAAACTGACCTCTGAACTGGGTTCCAGCCACCAGAGCTGTCATATCAACAAGATGTACCTCTTTTTCCTTCAGCTTATAGGGAACCTGACCCGATACTATCTTCTGTGCAAGAGCCTCTGCGATAGCAGTCTTACCTACGCCGGGCTCACCGATAAGGCAGGGGTTGTTCTTCTGACGGCGGCAGAGTATCTGCACAAGGCGGGAAAGCTCACGGTCACGACCGATGATATTATCAAGCTTACCCTGTCTTGCACGCTCGGTAAGATCCATACAGTACATGCCGAGGAACTTCTTCTCAGGAGCCTTGGGAGCACCCTTTTTACCCTTCTGGTTAGGTGCACCGCCCTGGGGAGCCGCACCGCCCTGCACACCGCCGGGAGGCATCATTCCGCCGAATATCTTTCTGAAATCTATGGGAGGAGTACGGCTATCGGTGACCTCGGTGGACTCTGCCCCCTCTTCACCGTCATTCATCATATCCTCCATCTCCATCTCCATGCGCTCAAGCTCCTCTTCACCGATACCCATCTTGCTGATGATATCGTTTACGGGGGCGATGCCCAGCTCCTTTGCGCACTTGATACAAATTCCCTCGTTGACCTGCTTGCCGTCAACGATATGGGATATAAATACTACTGCCATTCTCTTATGGCATCTTGAACATAATTGCATTGGTTTTTCCTTTACTGTTTATTTGAATAATGTTAGCGGGTTGAAATTGTAAAGCCATTTGAGAAGGATAGAGTTCTCCATGACGTTGGGATCAAAGGCATCGGGATACGCCTTTGAAAGCTCGGGAAGTGCTCCGCCTATCACGGCGGCGATAAGCCATGCGAAAAGCAGACCGAGCAATATACCGAGGACTATACCCAGCAGTCTGTTTGCAGACTTGAGCACGGGCAGCTTGCATATCTTATCAAGAATTACCGTAATAAGTCCCAGCACCAGAAGCAAAGCTACAAACACAAGACCGAAGCCCAGTATATTGGCGATAGCTCTGGCAAGAGGCTCTGCCATAAAGGAACTTATATCGGTAACCGTCATCTCCGTGCCCGAGTTATAAAATCCCTCAACATCACCTACCGTGGAATATCTGTTAAGTATATCCACAAAGAAGGCGGGCTTTGAATTAAAAAGCTCTGTAAGAGTCATACCCGTACTGCCCGAAAGAATAGAGTTCTCTATCATATCGGTAAGCTTGGGTAAAAAGAACTTAGAGTACATATAGTCGGCGGGTATACCGTAGAAAAGATACGCGCCTATGCCTGCCAGTATAAAAGAGGCAAGCTTCATTACCGTATCAACAAAGCCCTTGCGCCAGCCCGAGATAAGGCAGGAGGCTATAATAACCGCAAGAATGATATCTATAGCTATATTCATCAGCTCTTGTCCTCCGAAATAAGCTCGGCAAGCTTGAACGCCTTTGCCTTATTTGAGAAATCTATAACGACGCTGTTTTTGTCGTTGACGTATACGCCTGTAGCTGAGCTCTCCACCTTTACGGTAGTAATCTCGCCTGTTTCGGTATTTATTATATTGAGCTTTCCGTCGGTCAGAAGATAAAGCTGCTCCATATAGGATGCGGTATCTATTATCTTATCGTCAACGGTAACGTCGTGAAGTACCTCTCCCTTGGGCGAAAGGATAAGCACGCGGCTCTGGGAGCCTACGATGTTTTCGTTATAGCAAAGCACCGCGTAGCCGTCAACTATAAGGCAGTTAGTGGGAACTATGTTGCCGAGAGGATAGCTTGCTATCTGAGCGTTGCCCTTGTCAAAGAACACAAGAGCGGTATCCGCCAGCACCGCATAACCGCCGTTTGAGAAAAATCCGCAGCTTACGGCAAAGCTGCCGGGAAGACTGAGGGAGCTCTGCTCCTTGTCGGTATAGGGAGCGTAGGTCACCACCTCGGAGGTAAATCTTCCGTTTTCGGCAAGTGCTGCGGTACAAAGCAATCTTTTGCCCGCGTGGTCTATCTCGATATCTGTGATATATTTATCCTTATAAATTTTCGAAATGAGGTTGAAGTTGTGGTCGTAGAGATAGATGACCGACTGATAGTCAAGGCTCTTTGTAACCACGGCGTGCATACCCTCGCCCGAAACTGCGCCGCAAGCTATGGGGTAGTCGTAGTTGAGCTCTGTGAGCATAGAAAAGTTATTGAAAAGCTGAGCGTTGGTGCCGCCGAGATCGTAGACCAGCATATATTTACCGTTCTTGACAACGGTGGGTGTTGCCTGATTGATATCGTAGCTTGCAACGTTGCTGCCGTTCATATCGTAAAGATCTATAGCATCGTTCTTTACGGTAACGAGATCCGAGTTGAAAAGATCAACGTCCACAACGCCCGTGGTGTCGTAATAGATGTTTTCATAATCTCCCGAATACACGGTGTTTGCAGAAGAGAAGAAGCGTATGAGATATTTGCAGTTCTCAAGGGTAACGTCGCTTCTGAACACCGATATCATAAACAGCATAAAAACCACAAGCAGTATGATGATTATAAACTTTGCGGTCTTGAACTTGTTTGCGATATCTATATAGTATTCGTTTACCGCAGCCTCGGGATGTACCTCCAGCTCACGGGTATAGTTCATATCCACGTCCCGTACCTTAGTTTTCTTCATTTTCCTTCTCCTTTCGGTAGAATACCTCGTAAAGATAAAGTCCCTCAGGCGCAGCCGTCTGTCCCGAATTTTTTCTGTCCTTTGAGTCTATGGCGCAACGAATCTCTTGCTTTGTCCGCTTACCGTGACCCACCTCCGCAAGGGTGCCTGCGATTATACGCACCATGTTGTAGAGAAATCCGTCGGCTGATATATAGAGCTTGACCATGTCACCGTCACGGCTGACGCGGCAGTCGTAAACGGTTCGTACCGTATCCTCTATCTTAGAACCGCTTGCCATAAAGCATCGAAAATCCTGCTTGCCTACTATCTCCCTTGCTGCCTCGTTCATGGCGTTGGCGTCAAGCTTTGGGAGAACGTGGGCTACTCTGCCCTCTAAAAACGGGTCGCGGATGGGGCTGTCATAGAAAATATACTCGTAAGCCTTGCCGAGACAGGAATATCTGGGGTGAAAGTCTTCTTCGACCTCCTGCGCCTGCCTTACGGCAATATCGTCGGGGAGATGTCTGTTCATAACAAGGGGAATACGATCGCAGGGGATATTGTTTGCTTCTTCATCGAGCTCTACGGTACAGATAAAGGATCTTGCATGAACGCCCGAGTCGGTACGGCTGCAGCCTGTAAGAGAATACCTCTTGCCAAAGGTCCTTTCAACTGCGTCCTGTACCCTCTGCTGAACAGATACGGCGTTGGGCTGTACCTGCCATCCGCAGTAAGCCGTGCCGATATAAGAAATATTCAGTTTTATCTTTTTCATACCGACACGTCCTTTTCATTATAAAAGTATTATTCCTGCTCCGTACGCAACAAATACAAAGAGTAAAATCCAATCAAGGGGCTTGGTCTTGAGAACGGTCATTCTCGTTCTGCCCTCGCCACCGTGATAGCAACGGCATTCCATCGCCGTTGCAAGCTCTCCCGCACGCATAAATGCGGAAACGAAAAGCGGAATAAGTATGGGGATAAGAGCCTTGGCTCTCTGTAAGAGGTTGCCCTCGGTAAAGTCTGCACCCCTTGCCTTCTGAGCGTTCATTATCTTGTCCGTCTCCTCGATAAGGGTGGGGATAAAGCGCAGAGCTATGGTCATCATCATTGCAAACTCGTGGACGGGAAGCTTGATGACCTTTAAGGGTGAAAGAAGTCTTTCAAGTCCGTCAGTAAGAGCTATAGGAGAGGTGGTATAGGACACCAATACGCTTGTTCCCATAAGAAGGCATGCCAGTCTGAGCACCATCTTGCCCGCGTGGATAAGTCCCTCGGCATAGATATCTATTATCCAGAAGGAACAGAGAAGCGTCTCTCCCTTGGTCCAGAAGATATTGAGTATTGCAGTAAAAATAATAATAAATAATATGGTCTTAAAGCCGCTTGTTACCGTCTTCAAGGGTATACGGGAAAATGCAATAAGCAGCACCGCGCCCAGAACCATAACGGCATAGGACAAGATACTGTCCGCCATAAATACGGCAACGATATAAAGCATAGTGAGAACTATCTTTATGCGGGGGTCGGTTCGGTGAAATACCGAATTGCCCGGAAAATACTGACCTAAGGTAATATCACGAAGCACCGCCGTCACCTCCCGTAAAACGAGGTAAAAGGGCACGGTAAACGTCGCCCACCGTATAGAGCCTGTCGCCCAGATCCACGCCCTTTTCCTTTAAAAGACGTACAAAGCGTGCTATCTGAGGAATACTGAGCCCGATAGATTCAAGCTCATCTCTGCGGCTGAATATATCGTCACAGCTACCCTCTGCCCAGACCTGACCGCCCGACATAACCAGCACACGGTCACAGTAGCGGGCGATGTCCTCCATAGAATGGCTGACGATAATAACGGTAGCTCCTGTCTTGCGGCGGTACTCACATATTCCGCCGAAGATGTCAGATCGACCCTGAGGGTCAAGACCGGCTGCCGGCTCGTCGAGTATAAGCACCTCGGGAGACATAGCCATAACTCCCGCTATAGCAACCCGTCTCTTCTGACCGCCGGAAAGCTCAAAGGGGGATTTTTCAAGAAGTGACTCGTTAAGTCCGCAGAATTTTGCGGCATCCATAACACGGCGCTCCACCTCGTCGGGTGAAAGTCCCATGTTCTTGGGGCCAAAGGCGATATCCTGCTTTACAGTTTCCTCAAAGAGCTGATACTCGGGGTACTGGAACACCAGACCCACCTTAAAGCGCAGAGCTCTCATCTTTTTCGGCTTTTCCCATATATCTCTGCCGTCCATCAGGATCTGTCCCTCTGTAGGACGCAGAAGTCCGTTAAGAAGCTGAACAAGAGTGGATTTACCCGAGCCTGTATGGCCTATAATGCCTGTGATGCTTCCTTCTTCAATTGTAGCATTGATGTTATTCAACGCCTTTTTTTCAAAGGGAGTTTTGCCCCCGTACAGGTAGCTT
>JAZRQH010000126.1:0-3363 GCA_045649645.1 Eubacteriales bacterium | reverse complement strand
TGCGCCAGCACCATAGAGCCTACCGTGGGTATACCGCCTACAGTAAAGGTCCAGAAGAGATAGCTTTGGGTATATCCCAGAGTGGAGTCGGTAACCGCGCCCGCCATACGCAGGATGGGTACGTTAAATACGTTTAATATAAGTATTAAAAGTCCAACCGCTATAAAGGAACCGTAAAAGCCGAAGGTAGAGGCTTTTTTAGCATTCCCGGGCTTTTTTTCACCTAAAGAACGGGACATAAAGCTGTTAGCACCGATACCGAAAAGGTTTGCTACCATGGTAAGGCACATGAATATGGGGAAGCTTACCGTAAGAGCCGCTATCTGCGAGGGATCGTTGGTGTGTCCGACAAAGAACGCGTCGGCAAGATTGTAAATAAGTACTACAAGCTGGCTGAGTACCGTAGGTATGGCTAATTTAGCCACAGCCCTGGGTACGGTCATTTTCTCAAAAACGTCTTTATTATTCATCAGATCTCTGTTACTATATCTTCTCTTTCCCTGTACTGGCTGTGTCTGGGGCCGGGCTCTGCATCGGCATAGCCCATGGGCATAAGTGCGGTAACGCGGATGTTTTCGGGCAAGCCGAGGGATGCGGATACGTCATCTGCATTGAATACGCCTACCCAGCAGGAGCCGATTCCTTCTTCCCATGCGGAAAGCATCATATGGGTGGTAACTATAGCCGCGTCTGTTTCGCCCGACTCGTATCCGGGCATACGCTTGTTCTGCCAGCTGCGGGTCTTGTCATAGCCTATGACCATAACAACAGGAGCATCAAAGGTAAAGGGAGTACATTCCTTAAGCTTGTCTATGGCTTCCTTTGACTTTGCAACGTAGATCTTCTGGGGCTGGTTGTTGCATGCTGTGGGAGCATACATTCCCGCCTCGATTATACGCTCAAGTATATCCGCAGGGATAGCTTCTTCCTTATATTTTCTGACAGAATATCTGTCCTTGATCAATTCTGAAAAATTCATTATTATCACCTCGAGTTATATTATAACATATTTTCAGCATTTTTGGATAAAATAATTTTAAATATTTTTGGAGGATATTATTATGAACGAAAGCAGATTCTACGTTTGTGAAAAATGCGGTAACACCGTAGGTATGATACACGACAAGGGCGTACCCCTGACCTGCTGCGGAGTTCCTATGACACACCTTGAGCCGCAAAGAAAAACACTTAATATACAGCGAAAGGAAAACGTTATCCGTGTCACCGCCGGCAAAGGTGATGATTGGGTATACGTTGCCACCGACCGAGGGGGTCAGAGAAAGATGCTCGACCCCAACGGGAGCCGAGAACTGAATTTCACACTCAACGATGAAGAGCCTGAAGCCGTATATGCCTACGGCGGAAATACAGGTTTATCTATGACAGAGATATAAAAACAAGCGGTTCAATGAACCGCTTGTTTTTTACATTTTAAAAGCCTTATATACACCTCTGCGTGTGAAGTCGGTGGTCTTCTCAAAATACTTTTCGGGAAGAGATGTTACCGCACGATCAGGCTTGAGAGATATATCTATAATACCGTTATCCTTGCACCATTTCATAGCTGTCATATAGGGATGGACATATTTGCCTCTCTGCTTCATCATCTCACAACGGTCGTCAACTATCGCCTTGCGGGGAGCAAGAAGCATAGCCAGCTCACCGTAGGTCATAGGAGCATCAAGTCTTAATTTGTTGTCACTATATACTATGGCATGGGTCTGCGAAAGCTCATACAGCTTATCAAAATCGGGATCATCTCTGCCTACGTCCTCAAAGGGAGATTCTTTGGTCAGCTCTTCTACCGTTACTATCTCATAGCCTGCCTCACGAAGGAGCTTGAGCTGCTCGCCCAGAGCATAGGCTACGGGAGTACGCTTGGCCATATTGTAGCCGTCCTTCTGAAAGATGATCTGTCCGCAGAAGAAGTTTTTATCCTTGGCAAGAGCTTCTCTGATGGGACGAATCATAGCCTCCACCTCGGCGTTAAATGCTGATTCGGGATCGGCAAGGGTCGAGGGCAGCCAACCCTGTCCGTCAAAGGATGCCGCCATATACCAATAGTTCATTGCCGTATAAACGTCATAGCTTGTAAAGCCGCCGTCCATCTTATCTACGTAATGAGGGGGACGGGACATGGTCATGGTATAGCCGTAACGCTTTTCCATAAGCTCATGGAGTCTGGTAAGATCGGCTACGGTATCGTCAAAGCCGCCTATGTAAGCGCGCTTGCCGTATACAAAGGGCTTGCGTCCGAAAATGATATGCTGATAGCCGTGGTTGGTCACCTGATGTCCCTCGTCTATCATACGGCGCACAAGTCTCTCGCAGTTCTCTGCTCCGCCGTTTTTATCCTTGTTGATATCGGGATAATGGTCGTATCTTATACCGCCCCAGGCAGGACTGCCAAGCTTGCCTGCTACGTCGGGGTAATTTGCGCCTGTATCACCTATAACGTCAAAGGTACCCTTGGCAGAGTATTCCTTTAAAGTATCGAGTATGGTATCGGTAAGGCTCTTGCCTCCGTTCTTATCGGGAGAACAGGGCAGGTCCATAGGACCGTCGTCAAAGGTCATTGCACAGATCTTGCGGTCTGTCTTGACCCTTTCAAGACGTCTGGTATAGGATATATAATGCTTTTCAGCAGGGGTTATAAGCTTCTTTACTATCTTCTTTCCCTTTTTACCTATCTTTACTAATAACGACATTTTCCTTCTCCTTTTTTGAGAACACACATTTTGCTGCAAAGAGACACCATTTTACAAAGGTCTTGGGTGTCCAGCCTGCATTTTTAAATCGGGTGAACTGACTTCTTGCGGTATATACGGGGTTTGAATGCTTACCCTCTATACTTATAAATCCTTCGGTCAGGGCTGAGCGTATATCCTCGCCCTCGCAGGTAAGTATAACGTTTCCCAGCTCCGAGGGCAAATGGCTGTCGCTGCCAGCAAAATACAGAAGTCCGTGTCTGTCGGCAAAAGCCTTTGCCTGTCGGTTTGCCTCTTTATTCTTCTTTGCGGCACGGCTGTTAAAGACCTCCACGCCGTCGATAAGATGGGCAATGCTCTCTACCTTTTCTTCCATGTTACGGCGCTGGTAGGGGTGGGCAAGAACCGCAATTCCACCCTGTTCGTGGATAGCATCCACTATAGAGTGAAACTCTTTTCCGGCTATAGGCTCGGTCATAAAGAGACCTAAAAGATGTCCGTATTCGGTAGAAAATTCGCAGCCGCGGATAATCTCGATACCCTCTGCCTCGCCGTTAAAATAGCCGTCGTGGTCTGTTATGGCAAGGGCGTTGAGTCCTTTAGCCTTAGCATATTTTATTATCTCCTCCACACTCATTCTGCCGTCAAAGGAGGA
>JAZRQH010000125.1:0-3875 GCA_045649645.1 Eubacteriales bacterium | reverse complement strand
CCTAATCTTATATCTTCCATTATTCTGTCTCCTCGGTATTAAGATTTCTTTCTTCTATCAGGTATTCAACGAATATATCTCCGTAAGGATGCTCCTTCATATAATTAAGGAGATATTCGTCACTGAAAAGCGCACCAACAGTTGTCATTCCTTCTTCAACTAAAGTCCATTGACCATCAGAGTATTCTATATGCCCATAGGTAGAATAGACCGTTTCAAATGCTTCTTTCGGTCCGTCGGTGAAGCGTTGTACTTCTTGGAGGATCAGATTCGGATCATCTGCATAATCCGGATCTATCAAGGTATGATATGCGGTATATTTTACTGCACCGTTGTCGATATCAATAGTGTATCGGGGGCGACGGGGCAGCATATTTACGGTAGGCTCTATCTCGGGATCTGTGCTGTTTTCTCCAATGATAGTATAGGTGTTGGGGCCTATTGCCACGATCTTCTCTTGTAAATCATAATCAAAACCGGAGAAATATACGCACTGACCGTCGTATACTATATTGGATCTTCCGAGTATAAAACCAAGTCTGCTGAAATCAACTTCGGCATTTTTGTAATACAGATTTTTTATCCACCAGCTTTTCTGACCGCTTCCGCCGTTGGCTTCTGCAACTATGGCAAAATCGGGTATTTCATAACCCACTATTACAATATTGGAAATTTCGTCGGGGCTTCGTTTTCTTAGTCCGTTATCGTTCAGAAGCTTCAACGTGGGATTTTCATCATCCGCATACAGGCTTATATCGTAGGTAGGTAAGCCTGCAATCTTTTCTTCCACCCTTTTACCCTGAGGATAATCCAATTCCACATATTCTTCTTTCGGAATTTCCTCCGTATCTGTGTCTTTGGGTATTTCTTCAGTATCTATTGCTATTTTCTCTGTATCTTTATTTATCGGTTGCTTTTTGTCTGCCGGATCGGTCATAAGAACCACCGCCATCGTAACGCATAAAGCTACCGCTGTTACAATGAGCCAAAAGGCAGGCTTTTTGTAATGAAGTGCCGATTTTATTCTTGCTTTTACTCCTATTTCTCCGAAGGCAAGGGGAGTAGCTATCAGCTTTTTGTGAGGAACAGAGCAGTTAAGCAAAGCTAAGGTATAGAATTTTTTGTCTGCCGTATCGTATTTGCTGACAACACTTTCATCGCAGGCAAGCTCTGTGTCACGGCAGAAAAGGATATACGCAAGCCATACAAAAGGATTGAACCAATGCAGGCAGGTAATAAGAAATGCAAGGATCTTCCATATATGGTCAAGTCGTTTCAGATGTGACTTCTCGTGATCGATAACATAGTCTCTTTGAGAGGGCTCAAGGACGGATGGCAGATATATTTTCGGCTTAAATATACCGAAAATGAATGCTCCCTTGATATCATCGCAGATGTATATGTTATCCTCTTTTCGCATTGATACCGATGTTCTTCGGTAAAGGAGAACACAGCTAACTATTCCGTAGATAATAAGAGCTGCGAAAACACAGAGCCATACTATGGAAAGAATACTTGCTGTATCGAGAATCTTTCCCGCTGCTTCAGTAGGATTTGACAGGGTGTTTTCGGTTATGCCAATATCTGTGACAGGTACATTACTGTTGACAGTGTAGTTTTCTGCTCTTATTATTCGGTATGGCAGAGCTTTGGTGTCGGGGACTATACTTACATTTGATTTAAATGAGAAGGGCAGTATCAGCCTCAATCCCACAAGAGACCACATTATACAGCTCAGTCTTTTTGATACCCTGTTAATAAACAGACGTAATATCATTACGGCAAGTATCAGCCATACTGCGGTAATACTCATATCTAATACCTGTAAAAATAATGCTGACATTTAGATACCCTCCTTTGGTTTATCATCAATAGACCTTGCATCTTTAGTCTATCACCAATAGACCGATTTGTCAATAGTGTTTTGCACCTAAAAAGCATATTTTTGCACCAAAAAAACAGTTGACCTTGGTCAACTGTTCAGCATCGGCACGCTGTCAGACTTCGAAAAAGGAAGGTAGGTTTCCGTGAAAAGGGTCCGTAGGCGTACTAAGTACGGTAGTGAGCCTTTTCACGGGAAAGCAAGAAAAAAGGGTAAAGCTTGATGCTTTACCCTTTTTGAGTGTTTTTTGTTAACTTCATAGGATGAGGAGATCCTTCGACTTCGCTTACGCTTCGCTCAGGACGACATCCAAAAATATAATTCTTTTGCGTCCGACCAACTTTTTCGATAGTCTGAAACAGTTGACCTCGGTCAACTGTTTTGATACATGTATATCATATGTCCGTCGTCGGTGACGTAGTATTTATCCTCGCCGTCGATAAGATATACTCGGAAATCTGTTTCGTACAGGGATAACCTTACCGTCTG
Organism: Eubacteriales bacterium; assembly: GCA_045649645.1. Classification (GTDB taxonomy): domain Bacteria; phylum Bacillota; class Clostridia; order Oscillospirales; family CAG-272; genus RGIG7300. Next base: position 1,504 of record JAZRQH010000125.1, on the reverse strand, counting down.
CTCAACAGAGACGGGAGCTGTGTCGGTAGAATACTTTTCAACAAACAGCACCTTTACTTCTTCATCGCTGATTCCGGGATAAGTATAATCAAGTTCGATTATACCCCAGCCTTCCTCGGTCTTGACCCAGCCTCTGTTCTTGTAAACAGGTCTTGCCTGGTCAAACTCAAAGTCGGTGAGCATATTGCCGTTGATATCGGCATAGCCCCACTTGCCGTTACGGCAGAGGGTGATAATTCCGTAGGTGGCCTGATAGGGGACGTACTCGTTCTCATAGAGGGAGTTGAATAGCTGCTTGGTGGAAGGAGAATATTCCAAGGGAAGTATCTCGTTACCCTCGGTGTCATAGTAGCCCCACTTGCCGTCAAGTCTCATGGCAACGATACCGTTGCTGTATCTTGAGTACATTTCAAAGCCGCTGCGCTTAAGCTCTCCGTTCACAAGGATTCCGTAACCCTCGGTGTTTTCATATTTATAGTCAAGCTCGCTCCAGATCATTTCATCCTCGCTTAAGGGCTGTCTTGTGCAGAGGCTGACTACCGCGGTGCTGCCCACCTTCTCTGTGAGCTCATAGCCGCCGATATATGCGGTGTAGATCTCACCTGTTTCAACGTCGTATATCAGAGGACTGTTATCGGGGCCGTCATGACCGCCCATGTGCTCATCAAGAGCATAGGTTTCGATATTCAAGCGGTAGAGATGATCTGTTATACCGGAGCAGACGTCGCAATAACCGTAGCCGTATCCGTCGGTGTTAAGATCTGCCTTGAACTCACCTTCCGAGTCTATAAGCTTATATGAGCTGCCGTCCTGCCAAAAGAAGAGACCGAGGGAGCATATATCATTGGACATTACGGAATAGACAGGCTGAATGTCACCTGTAAGATAGGGTTCCTTTATCCATCTGTAAGGAGCTTCGGGTTCGGGAGAGGTTGTTTTTTCTTCGGTTTCTTGTATTTCCTCTGTGTCCTCGGCAGGTTTTGCAGGCTCGGGCGCCTTACAGGACGCCAACAGAGTGATGAGCATAATAACAATTGTCAGTAGCTTCAGGGTTGTCTTCATTTTATTATCCTCTTTATATACATTATTTCATAGGTACGTAGGGCTTGGTGCAGGTCTTTGAGTTTGTCCAGCTGAGGTAGATATAGCTGTCCATCAAAGCACCGTTTTCGTAGCTCAGATAAGCGTCGCCACCTTGTGAAAGAGGGTAGTGATAAACGCCTACGCCTTCATCCGGGGTGGGGGTGGTTATCTCAACGAGATATTCGCCCTGTGCATACTCTCCGTCAAAGACGTTGTATACCGTGCTTCCCTTAAATCCTGTAAGGGTGTAGCTGTCAACCGGCTCTGAGGCTATGGTTGAGTCATAGTCACCCTGCCACAGATAGAGCTTAAAGTCCAGTGTTCCGACAGTATCACCCCAGGATGAGCATCTTATCTCCACGTCGCTAAAGTCTACCGTAGGGCAGAAGCGTACTGCCATGGTGTCCCCGTCGGCAAAGCG
>JAZRQH010000124.1:0-19629 GCA_045649645.1 Eubacteriales bacterium | reverse complement strand
TGTCTTTGCCTTGAATTCTTCCTTCAGAGAAGGGCAGAGCTCAAAGTAAAAGGGAACTCTCTCGGGATTCTGACGGCGAAGAGCCGCAAGCAAATTTTCTCTCGGGGTCATAGTTTTATCTCCTCAAAATATAATCATATTTAACTAATTTATAGTAACATATTTCAATGCTTTTTGTCAAGTACAATTGCCCCACCGATGTCGGTAAGGGTAGATGATCTGTCATAAAAAATCTCATATCCTGCCGTATTTATAAAATTCCTGATAGCGATATAATCGGGGTGCTGCTCTATATTGCCGAAGAATATCACCTTGTTTTCATAAACGAAGCTCGCTCCGCCTATAAATCCGTAATCATAGCCGGGAAGAGCGATATGCCCGGGGGCGATAACAAGCACGTTCAAACCGTATCTTATAAGAGTATCTGCAATACCCTTGTCTGCGGTTACAGCGTTGTTACCGAACAGCAATGTGGAGCATTTTGCGTAGCCTTGACGAAGGTTTATAGCTTTTGGGTATAATTCCTTTGTTTTAGCAGAAAGACTCTCCAAACGCCCGAAAAGGGTGTCACCGACGGCGAAAGCGTTTAAGAGTACGTCCTTTGGGTATTCATTTCCGAACTTTTCCTCTGCAAGGATAATATCATATCCCTCGAACAGTTCTTTGTTTCTTTCGTAATAATCCTTCTGCACGATATTACCAAATATCAGCATATCCGCGTGACTCGATACAGGCTTGGGCAGGGAAGGCTCGGACGGCAATAAAACAACATTAAGCCCCATATCCTTGAATATGGAGCGCATACTATCAGGTATTTGATTTGAAATAAATATTGTTTTCATAATTCCAAATAACTCCTGCAAAGGCAAAACGGACAGCAAATGCTGTCCGCTAACAAATCGTATAATTAATGTTAAATTAAACGGCTCTGTTTACCTTGCCGGAACGAAGGCAACGGGAGCAAACTGCAACAGTCTTAACTGTGCCGTTAACATTAGCCTTAACTTTTCTGATGTTGGGCTTCCACATTCTGTTGGTCTTACGATTAGAGTGGGAAACGTTCTGACCGAATGTAACGCCCTTGCCGCATACTGAACACTTAGCCATATCTACACCTCCATAGGTTTTTTACAAATTTACTCAAGTGAAATGTATTATATCACAAAGAAATACAAAATGCAATAGTTTTTTGACATTTTTAATCTTTGTTAATATTTTCGTCGTTTTGTGTCCCCTTTTTCTTGAAAGCGAACTTGTTTTCCTTGCCTGCAAGCAGTCTCTTCATGTTTTCGCGGTGTAAGTAGACTATCAATAATGCAATAATTACCGAACATATCATAATTATTACGTAGTGTAATCCAAACACCTCGTTATGTGTTATGGGATAGAACTTACTTAACGCTACGGGGTAGAGCAGCGCTCCCATAATAGAACCGAGGGAAATATACCTTGTTATTAAAACTATCAATATAAAGGTTGCAAGAAGGACTACGAACACGGTGGGCTCAAGAGCAAGAAGCATTGCCGCCGTAACCGCAACACCCTTACCTCCTTTAAAGCCGTACCAGCAAGGGAACACGTGACCGAGTATACACGCAATACCCGTGATATAAGCCGTTGCTTCGCCAAAGAGAAGCTCAGCTATCATAACCGCTGCTACACCCTTAAGAAGATCGCCCAGAAGGGTAAACACACCTGCCGCAGTGCCGTAGGTACGCATCATATTTGTCATACCTGCGTTACCGCTGCCGTATTTACGGATGTCGTCACGGTATTTGAGCTTAGAAATGATGATAGCAAAATTCAGGCTTCCAAGCAGATAACCTATTATCATCATGATAAAGGTACCGCCGATGAACAGAGGCATAGGATACTCCTCGCCTATTCTGAACATATAACCAATGAGTCCGTAGAGACGAATTTGCTCGAAACTCATACGCTCTGATCTCCCTTCTGTCTGATTACTATCTTGATGGGAGTGCCCTTGAATCCGAATACGCCTCTTATCTGATTCTCGATATATCTCTGATATGAGAAGTGGAACAGCTCTACAGAGTTACAGAAGATAACGAAGGTAGGAGGAGCAACTGAGGACTGGGTCATATAATAGATCTTAAGTCTTCTGCCCTTATCAGAAGGAGGCTGAACACGGGCGGTAGCGTCGTTGAGAACGTCGTTGAGCATACCAGTACTTACTCTGAGAAGCGACTGCTCGTGAACGTACTTGATAAACTCAAAGAGCTTGCCTGTGCGCTGACCCGTAAGGGCCGAAACGAAGATAACGGGAGCATAGGTCATATAGGACAGATGCTCGTATACGTCCTTTGTGAAGTTGTCAACAGTTTTGGAATCCTTTTCCACAAGGTCCCACTTGTTTATAACGATGATAGAGGGCTTTCCTGATTCGTGAGCAATACCTGCGATTCTTTCGTCCTGCTCGGTCACACCCTGAGTTGCGTCAACCATAAGAACGCACACGTCGGCACGCTCAACGGCAGCCTTGGCGCGGAGCACGCTGTAATGCTCGATCTTGGAGTCGATCTTTGCGTTACGTCTGATACCTGCGGTATCGATAAATACAAACTTACCGTGTTCGTTTTCAACCTCGGTATCTATAGCGTCACGGGTGGTGCCTGCAACGTCGGATACGATCAGTCTGTCCTCGCCGAGGAAACGGTTAATGATAGAGCTCTTACCTGCGTTAGGCTTACCGATAAAGGCAACCTTGATAGCATCGTCGTCAAACTCCTCTTCCTCTGCGAACTCGGGACAGAGCTCAACAACACGGTCAAGAAGGTCACCGGTACCCGAACCGTGGGTGGAGGAAAGTGCAATAGGCTCACCCTCAACGCCAAGCTCGTAGAACTCGTAGAACTCATAGGGCAGATCACCAACGCGGTCACATTTGTTGACTGCAAGCACAAGGGGCTTACGGCTCTTTAAGAGCATTGTGCAGATATCTCTGTCGTTTGCGGTAAGACCTGTGGTAACGTCGGTCATAAAGATGATAACGTCGGCAGACTCGATGGCAATCTGAGCCTGAAGGCGCATATGCTTAAGCATCATGTCATCGGTCTTGGGCTCGATACCGCCTGTATCAACAAGCAGCATCTCACGGCCGTTCCACTCGATCTCGTGGTATATTCTGTCACGGGTAACGCCGGGGGTGTCCTCAACTATGGCGATCATCTTGCCTGTCAGTTTGTTGAACAGGGTGCTCTTACCAACGTTGGGTCGTCCTACTATAGCGATTATCGGTTTTGCCATACTTACTCCTTTAACAATGCTTCTACAAACTCATAGCCTGAGTTGTTTACTGTTTCTATCTCTACTCCAAGCTCCTCGGAGAGAGAATCTATTGATACGTCGTCGAGAAAAAGGTCGTTTTCGTACCTTAACATCACCGATGGTATAAAGAGCTTTGTTCCAAGGTCTTTGCCCTTTAACTGCTCCATAAGGTCTTGTCCTACGATAAGACCTGCTACGGTGATATTCTCGCCGAAGAATTTGTTTTCTATTTTATATACGTTTATTTTGGTGTCACTTAGTCTATTTTCAAGCTCGCGGGCAATCGAAGAGATAAACTCATATGCTGCCTCGCCCGTGGCTATAGACAAGCGTCTTGTTCTTGCCATATCGTATGTGTCAAGAAAATCAAGCTCGTCGTAGAACTCGTCTTTCATGGAGGTTACAAGTCCGACACCGTTTTCTATCTGGGGATAGCCGTCATAGCGATCAGAGTCGGGCAGAGGTAATCCTGCTTTGATATAGAACTCGTCGCCGAGATAGAATATGCTGCAATCATGCTTTTTACGGCATTCTGCCGCAAAAGAGTCGACCTGCTCTATTACCGCCTTGCACTCCTCAGGAGAGAAGGGCTCAAGGGGATACAGCCCCTCACGGAACTTGGTCAGACCCGAGGGAACCACCGATACGCTTTGTACCTGAGGATGTAACTGTTCAAGCTCACGCATGGATCTTGTCAGCTCCTCGCCGTCGTTTACACCCTTGCAGAGAACTATCTGGGTATTCATAACTATACCCGCATCAGCAAATCTCTTTAATGCCTCAAGGCTCTTTCCCGCAAAGCGGTTGCCCATCATTTTGCATCTTAGCTCGGGATTGGTGGTATGGACCGAGATGTTGATAGGGGATATCTTCATATTGCATATGCGCTCGATATCCTCGTCACTCAGGTTGGTAAGGGTGATATAGCTTCCTTTAAGAAATGACATTCTTGAGTCATCGTCCTTAAAGTACATGGTATCACGCATACCCGAGGGCAGCTGATCTATAAAGCAGAAGATACACTTGTTACGGCAGGAGTGCTGCTTGTCCATAAGAAAGGACTCAAACTCCAGACCTATATCCTCATACTGAGGCTTCTTGATATCGATATCAAAAATATCAGCTTCACGGTGAACAGTGAGCGTTATTTTGTTTTCGGTAATATAAAATCTGTAGTCCAGCACGTCGTTTATCTCACAGCCGTTTATCTTTATAAGATAATCACCGCCGCAAATCCCCGCCTTTTCGGCTATAGAGTGCTTTTCTACACCAGTTATTTTGACCATAGTCACTCCGAATTAATTAAATAAGGGCGTACCTGTAGCACGCCCTCTCAAAACATAATAAATAATTACGCTTCTTCCTTGATGGTGATGATTTCCTTGCCTGCGTATGTGCCGCATGCCTTACAAACTCTGTGAGAGAGATTGTACTCACCGCACTTAGGGCACTTAGTCATGCCGGGAAGGGTGAGCTTGGAATTGTTAGAGCGTCTCTTATCACGTCTTGCCTTTGATACTTTTCTCTTCGGTACTGCCATGTTACCTACACCTCCGTTATATAAATGATTTTGTTTACTTAGTCTTCCAACTGATCGATGTACTTTTGAATTATCGCAAGTCTCGGATCAATTTCTTTTGTGGGACAAGTGCAGTCCCCTTCGTTAAGATCCTTGCCGCACTTGGGGCACAGACCCTTGCAGTCCTCCTTACAAAGAAGCTTGGTAGGGAACTCAAGGATGATCTGTTCACACAAGGGCTCGTACAGATCTAACTTTGCGTCTTCGATGAAGAGATAGTCGTCCGTGTCTTCGTTTTGAAGAGTGGAAATCACAGCGACGTTCTTTTCAAAATCAATAGGCAAGACACCGGTGATGTCACGCATACATCTGGCGCATACAGTCTTGTACGGCACGGTGGCAGAAGCGGTGAGCTTCATATACCCTGCGTTGTTTGTAACAGCTCCTTTTACGTTGAAGAGCTCGGGGAACACAACGTTTGTCAGAATATCCTTATCCTCGAACCCGAAGGAAAAATCAAAGCTTATTGATTTAACTTCGCCCGCTAGGATAGGCGCCATATCGATTTGCATACTCATACTTAATCTCCTGAATATTAGCCCGATGACGCAGGCACAAAATATTATATACAAACTGATATAATATGTCAAGATAAAAACGACAAAAAATGCATAATTTCAAATGTAAACTTTCTGCGAATACCATGGGTATTCACAATGCAAAATGCAAAATTCACAATGCAAAATTTAGGGCGTTTTTCTCCTATGGTCGAAAAACCTCATTTATTATATCTTTAAGCTTTTAATATTTATTGCAACTAATAATAACATTTTGAAAACTAATATAATTACGGGTAATTCTGCATCCTTATAACGCTGCTTTCAGTCTCTGCATTATCTTCTTTTCCTCTCGGGAGACCTTGACCTGACTAAGACCGAGAATATCCCCCGTTTGCTGTTGCGAAAGCTCCTTTATATAACGTAGGTGCAGTATTTTTCTCGAGGTATCGTCAAGTGTGGCAATAGCCTCTCCCAAAGCAATTCGGTCGGTGAGCCTCTCTATGGCATTTTCCTTGTCCGAAATTACGCTTTCAAGGGTCAGGGTGCTGTCGCCGCCTACCGCTTCGTGTAGTGAATGAACAGGGGAGACCGCTTCAAGAACGTATGTCACCTCCTCGGGGGACATTCCGCATTCGCGGGCAAGCTCTCCTACGGTAGGATCACGACCCAGAGAGCGGGTCAGCTCCTCGCTTTTACGCATGACACAGGTGCCCTGACGCTTTATACTGCGGCTGACCTTTATCTGTCCGTCGTCTCGCAGAAAGCGGCGGATTTCCCCGATTATCAAGGGAACCGCATAGGTAGAGAACTCGGTGTTGTATGAAAAGTCAAAGCTCCTTGCCGCCTTTATCATACCGATAGCACCTATCTGTAAGAGATCCTCGGTCTCCGCTCCTCTGCCAAGGAAGCGCAGAGCCACCGACTTTATCAGCCCCATATTTTCGCTTATAAGTTCCTCCAGTGCTATCTCATCGCCGTCCTTTATCTGCCTGAGCAGAGTCTGGTTATTTCGCATTTTAACCTCTCGTCACATTTTTATGTAGACGTTTTTCGAGAATAACTGTAGTTCCTTTTCCGAGTATAGATTTAATTTTCATTTTATCCGTAAAAGAGGACATTATGGTAAAGCCCATTCCACCCCGTTCTCCGGCAGGATCACCTGTGTAGAAGGGCTCTGTGGCCTTTTCAATATCCGCGATACCGCAGCCACGGTCACGTATGGTTATCTTTACCGTTCTGTCGTCATAGTATTTTACCGATATAAACACCTCTCCCTTTTTGTCACGGTAGCCGTGGATGATGGCGTTGGTGACAGCCTCTGACACTACGGTACGGATATCCGCTATCTCCTCAAGGGTAGGATCAAGCTGTGTAACAAATGAGGATACCGCATATCTTGCATATCCCTCGTTTACAGACAGAGCAGGTATACGGAGATTCATTTCGTTTATAAGCTCTTTTTTCATTTTGTTGCCTCCGCTTTTTTTATAGTTATAAGCTTGTCCGTGCCTGCCAAAGCTAATATTTTAGACACGCTGTCGTCGGGATTGGCTATTATCAGCCTGCCGCCTAAGTCGTTTATCTTTGTGTATCTGCCAAGTATCAAACCTAACCCTGAGGAATCCATAAAATCAACCCCCTGCAGATCCATTATGACCGTTTTTGCGCGGTATAGATACAGGTCTGTGTCTATCTCCTCACGTAGCGGCTTTGCACTGTGGTGATCTATGTCACCCGAGATCTTTATGATAAGAATACCCTCGTCGTATTCAATGCTGCATTTTGCTCCTTGCATTTTATCAGTCCTTTCTTTTTTTACAATTATAATCTTTGTATTGGAAGAAATATGTCAAAAGAGGATATGTAGATATAAAAACTCTCAGATGAATCCGATTCATCTGAGAGCTGTATATTATTGTTTTATTTTATTTATCAAAGTGCTTGCTGTTATTATCTCCATACCATGGATCCTGTCTCCGGGATTAAGCCCGAATATCTTGTTCTTATCACCGTCGTATATACTGTGAGGCACGGGGTTGAAGAGAAGCAAAGTGTTTTGGTCAGCCTTCCTTATATAATCGGGGTAAGGACGGAAGGGGGTATACCATATCTGTGTACCTCTGCTTATCTGACCTATCAGTATCATCTTCTTCTCTACCCGCCATTCCTCGGGGTTTAGATGTATTTTTTCGGTTTTCTTGTATGAGGTGAATATATGCACGGTATATTTATCATCTATCACAAATCCGCGGCTGAATCTTGTGGGCAGGAATACGTCCCTAAAGGTATATTTCAAGGAACATATTTTTTTAAGCCTTGAAATCAACTGCATACGTTTACATACCACCCTTATATAGGGTATAACCCAAATAATAAGAAGAATAACGGCTATAATAAGATATTCCATATTTATACCTCCAACACCAAAAGCATCACCGGTGTTTTGCCTACTTTTACGGTATAGGGCAGAAGCGAAGTTTCAAGGATGGCTTTGATCTGCAGAGGGATATAAGCTCCAAGACCGCCCGTATGTCTGTAATATCGGTATTCATCCACGTGCTTTGGCACGTTATTGTTATGTCCGTTCCAAAGCTTTGAAAGGGACGGTGTAAGCTGGGGGTACAGCTCCTCTGCTGCCATTTGCGCTTTTTGAAGTGCGGCTTCAAATTCCTTTGTGCTGATACAAGGGATATCCAAGCTGTATTTTTTATCTTGATCATCATTACGGCGCAGTATTCCAAGGTCAGCAAAATCCTCGCACAGTTCATATATGACAGCGTTCCCGGGACGGATAGTTTCGTCAATAAAAGAACAAAGAAAAGCAAATATCTCGGTGGGTGAACAGTTATACTTAAAGTATCTGTATGCAAACTGTGTATCTCCCAAAAAGGACTGATAGTCATACATTCTGCCTACATATCTCTCACCCTGAGCAAGTGAACAGCAGAAGGGGCCCGAGGTTTCATATTCCTTTATCGGTTTTTCGCCCGGTTCAAAGTATTTCGCGCTTACAAGCCAGTTACCGCCGTTAGGTCGCTCGGGTGGAGAATCGGGGCGGCAGGGATCATCGCTTATACGGTGGATAACAAGATTCAGTATATGCCTGATGAGATAAAGAACGAAGATTCCTTTTTGCTTGTGGGTCATGGTGTCGGGAATTATAGGGGAAATATATTTATTTGTAATATCCCATATAATAGGTGCATATTTATCTGCTGCATCCTTTTGCAGTTCGGTATTGCCCAAAGAATCGGTATAGCTTTGTATAAAACACCTTGTATATACCAGACCACCGGCAGTTCTTCCCATCAGTTGACCGTAAATCAGCCGTTCTGTGATCGGCTCTATATAAGCGCAGGGCATACCCATAGTATCTGCAATAGCTTTTATTGACAGAGGATTTTGATATGCAAGTATAAGGATGTTTTCTTCGATGGGTGAATTAACCAGAGAAAAGGGCTCGGCGCCAATTCCCGGTGTTCCCCATATACCGAGACTAAGAGCTTTAGGCTCATAGCTGATATTAGAATATTTTTCCATATTTCCAACGCCTTCTTTGACCTGCTTGCGAGCGACAGAAAGCCTTGACAGTACAGTTCCTTTCGGTATGTCAAGCTCCTTTGCTATCTCGTCCACACCTTTGCCGTGAACATAATAGAGTACGGTAACCTCACGGTATATCCTTATCAGTCGGCCTATCTCGCGGCGTACCGCTTCATATTCCTCGCTCATATCCTCGTCGGGGATGTCTTCCATTTCTATATTTTCAAAGGAAACCACCGCGTTTTTATATTTGCTACGGAGATGATCGTTGTATTTATGAATCAGTATGGAATTAAGATATGATTTTGGATGTTCTATATGCTCTCCTTTACTCTCCCGGAGGAAAAAAGCAAGCAATACCTCCTGCACTATACCGTCGATATCCTGACAGTCGGGAAAACGGATATCGGCAGTTTTATAGAGATAGTCAAGGTACTCCTGATATTTTTCATCTATACAGGTCATAGAAATTTCTCCTTTCTGCCCTTTTAGTCGGGAAAATATAAGAATGATTCGCACTTTTATAAAAATATTATATAAAATTCATGCAACTATGTCAAATAAAAAAAGGTTTTCCGCCGAAGCGGAAAACCTGATTTAGTTTTGCATATTAATGATGCATCTGTTTTCTTCTCTCGTGTCTGTCCTCGGGACGCTTGTGGTCGGGGACGATGTGGTCGTGCTTCATCTTTACAGGCTTAAGATCAATTTCGCCTGCCTTGATAAGTGCGATCTTTGTAAGCATAGGACCAAAGAGCTCGTATATAAGAACTGCAAAGAGACAGATGTTACGTATAACCATACCGGTTTCACCAAGCTGCTGTGCGGCAATGATAGACATACCGATAGCAACGCCTGCCTGGGGGAAGAGTGTAACGCCGAGATACTTGCAGATGTTATCGTCACACTTGGTCCACTTGGCGCTGATATAAGAGCCGAAGTATTTACCAAGGCAACGGAAGATTATATATACGATACCGATAACAACGATTGCGAGATCTGCAAATACCGCAAGCTCAAGCTCTGCACCGCTTAATACGAAGAAGAGAACGAAGAGAGGAGCAGTCCACTTATCGGTACGGCCCATCATATCCTCTGAGAAATCACACATATTGCAGAACACGGTACCAAGCATCATACATACAAGCAGAGAAGAGAAGCCTATCTCAACCGCACCTATATGGAAATCAAGCATAGAGATCGCAACAGTTGCGATAACAAAGGTAATAGCGATGGAAAGACGCTTACTGTTAGAGGAGAAGAATCTCTCAACCACGGTAAAGAGTACACCCATCACAGCACCGAGTGCAAGAGAACATACGATCTCGAGTATGGGATTTACAAGTATTGATATAAGGTCAAAATGACCGCTTTCCATGGCCTTGGCGATACCGAAGGATATAGCAAACACCACAAGACCTATAGCATCGTCAAGAGCAACTACGGGGAGCAGTATGTCGGTGAGCTTACCCTTTGCCTTATACTGACGGATGACCATCAGTGTAGCCGCGGGAGCTGTTGCGGTAGCAACCGCACCGAGGGTAATAGCTACAGGGATAGGAAGCTTATCGGGCATAAGGAAATGAAGACCTATTAGAGCCGCATCAACAAGCACGGTAGCAGCAATTGCCTGAACAAAGGCAATAACCGTCGCCTGCTTACCTATGGCCTTAAGCTGAGATACACGGAACTCATTACCGATGGTGAACGCGATAAAGCCAAGAGCAACCTCGCTGAATACCGAAAGTGCCTTGACAGCCTCTACGCTTTCAAATCCAAGTCCGGGGATGCCGAGAGCACCGAGGGCATAAGGACCGATAAGGATACCTGCCACAAGGTAGGCGGTAACTGCGGGGAGCTTAAGTACCTTTGCCAGACGGGAGAGAAGAAGTCCCGCAAGCATTGCGACCGAGATCATTAAAAGTGTCGTAGTCATTTTAATACCTTCTTTAATATATATAAATTATCCAAGGGAAGATTGTAGCACTGTTGCACAACAAAATCAAGAACATTTTGTTAATAATAAACAACAAAAAGATGGTTGCTTTTAACAACCATCTTAAAGATATGAGATTATTTCTTTTTTGATTCGTATAAACTCCTCTGTCAGCTCAAAATCATCGGGTTTATCCTTGATTTCAATAACTTTAAGCTCACTACCCATAACGTACACCCTGTCGGCAAGTATCAGCGCCTCGTCGGTGTCGTGGGTAATTATGACGGTGGAAAGAGAAAGCTCATGGGAGATATCAAGATACCACTTCTGCATCTTTGAGCGGGTCACCGCATCAAGAGCGCCAAAGGGCTCGTCGAGAAGAACGACCTTATCCGACTGAATATAAGTACGGAGCAGAGCCGCACGCTGGCGCATTCCGCCCGAGAGCTCGTGAGGATATTTGTCCTCGTAGCCTTCCAAACCGAAGAAAGGGAAGTATTCTCTCGCTTTTTCCATAGCCGCCTTCTTTTTCTCTCCCTTTATTATAAGAGGAAGAGCGGCGTTGTGAAGCACGGTATAGTGGGGTAGCAGTAAGTCCTTCTGCTGCATATAGCTTATACGTCCGGGTTTGCCCGTGATGTCCTCACCGCAGAGTGTGACCTTACCTTCGTCGGGCATCATTACCCCGGACAGAATGTTCATAAGCGTAGTTTTACCGATACCGCTGGGACCCAGCAACGCTACCGTCTGTCCCTCGCGCAGATTTATATCAAGGTTGCAAAATACAGTTTTAGAGTCAAAGGATTTACTTATTCCTTGAGCTTCGAGAATGTAGTTCATGTTAGTTTGGCAGATACTCGTTTGTAAAGCCGTAGTTATCCGCTATTTCCTTTTCTATAAGCTTGTTTTCCCAGAGGTAATCGAAGAAGAGGTTCCAACGCTGTGCGTCAAACACACCCCAAGCCGCTGCATCGTCGATATACTTTTCGGCAAGCCACTTCTGACTTGCAACCACGATATCACGGTCAAGCTCGGGAGCGTACTTGCAGAGTATATCAGCCGCTTCCTCGGGGTTGGATATTGCATCCTTATAGCCCTTTTCAGTGGCATCAAGAAATGCTTTTGCGGTATCGGGATCGCTTTCGAGAAAAGCGTTGTTTGCCACGATAACGGGTGTATAGAAGTCAAATGCGGGGTCTATATCACCAAAGGCAAAATAGTTGGTATCAAGTCCCTTGACCTCAGCTGCGATACCGTCCCAGGCGTAGTATATCCACACGCTGTCAACGTTGGTCTGTATAGCGGTAAGGGTGTCTGTAACAGTGGAGGGGATAAGCTCCACCTTGTCAAAGTCACCGCCCTCACGTTCCATACAGGACTTGATGATCGCCTTTTCGGTAGGGAGATCCCAGGTCGCATAGCTGTGTCCCTCCATACTCTTGGGTGAGGTGATGTCCTTGTCTGCCATGGATATTATACCCGAGGTGTTGTGCTGGATGAGAGCTGCAACGGCAGTTACGGGCAGAGGCGAGTCGGTAGAGTAGGCAGGAGCAAGATAGTCCTGAAAGTCTATTCCGAACTGGGCTCTTCCGCTTGCTACAAGGGAGGTAGCTCCGTCTTCGGGGGGCTGCTGTATGGTCACGTTAAGACCAAGGTCGGCATAATAGCCCTTTTCAAGAGCTACGTAGAAGCCCGTGTGGTTGGTGTTGGGTGTCCAGTCAAGGACAAGAGTAACGTCCTTTGAGCTGTCCTTGATTCCACAGGCGGTAAGTGTCAGAAGCAGGGTAAGTGCTAATGCAAATGTAATAAGTCTTTTCATTTTGTGTCTCCTTGTTTATAAGGCATAAGCTTTTTCTCCAGCAGAGAAACCAGTGCCATAAGCAAGAGGCTAAGCGCCGAAACTAATATTATCACGGCAAACATCTTGTCAAAGGCATATGATTTTCTCACTCTGGTCATGTACACACCCAATCCGTCGCTGCCGCCGAGCCATTCGCTTATAACGGCAGAGACAATGCAGTAAGAGGAGGAGACCTTTAGTCCTGCAAGAAAATGAGGCAGACTGTGAGGTAGTTTGATATGTCTGAATATCTGTATGTCCTTAGCTCCCATACTGCGAAGCAGTTTTATTTCATCGGGATCGGCAGAAGCAAATCCGTCGAGAAATCCCACCGCAACAGGGAAGAAGCATACAATAACGATAAGTATTATCTTTGGAGATATACCAAAGCCAAACCATAACACCAGCAGGGGTGCTATAGCGATAGCAGGTACGGTCTGAGTCACCACCAAGAGAGGATAGATCGCCTTTTTGATATATACGTACCTATCCATTATCACAGCGGCGAAGAAGCCAAAGACTATACTTATTATAAGACCTACAGCCGACTCAAACAGTGTAAAGCCTGCATGCTTCATAAGAAGGGCAAAATCACTTATAAACGCCTTTATCACCTTTACCGGAGAGGGTAGCATAAAGGCAGGGATCACCCCTGTTACCGACAGGATCTGCCACAAAGCTATAATAAGTGCAAACATTCCTGCCGGCAGAAGTCTGTCAATTATGCTTTTCTGTTTTTTCATCGATAGTCAGCACGTCTCCGTCATTTTTTGCACAGATCTTAACGTAGGTCATTATTTCCTCGGCGCCTGCCTTAAGGGATATTCTTGTAACCTCGGATACGATCTTCATTATGGTATCGTAGTCTCCTTCTACCGTAGTCTCAAAGGGTCCGACAACTGTATGAAGACCAAAGCTCTTTATAAAAGCAATAGCCTCGTCAACTACACGGATCACCTCGCGGTTATCGGCATTCATCGGCAATATCTGAATTGCTGCACTTGTAAGATTCATAGCTGTATATTCCTTTCTTTTCGGCCTACACCTACTAAATTTCGGATATATCTATATCCGATAATAAAAATAAGGTCTCCCCGTCGGAAGACCTTGAAATAGTGTCACTATTTCCCTCCGCCGGCATTATCCGGATCAGGTTATGGGTCCCGGGCTCAACGCCCAATCTCAGCCGAGGTAACTCAGCTCCCCTTTGTACAGGACAATTATACCCCTTGACATGGGTTTTGTCAAGGGGAAATGTGAAATGCAAAATGTAAAATGTAAAATTAATGAAGAAAACAGTTGCCAAAGCAACTGTTTTCCTTTTACTTTTCCAATATAAGTGCAACGAACTTAAGGTCTGTTTCTCCTGTGTTTTCAAGAGCGTGGCTCTCGCCGTCGTCACAGAAGAGAACGTCACCTGAGGTAACCTCATATTCCTTACCGTTGTCGTTATAGAGACCCTTACCGCTTAAGATGAAATACGTCTCGGTCTCTGCGTTGTGAGTATGCTCGCCAAGCGAACAACCAACCTCAAGAGTGATCTCGGAATACATACGGCAGCCGCCCGACATTTCATTTGCACCAAGGATCGAGTCAGCTATAAGGTGACCCTTACCGCCGAAACGCTTTTCGATAACTTTTCTTGATCTTTCTACCTTCATTTTTATCTCCAATAATCTGTTTCGTGGGGCAGACCTATGTTCTCAGCCTTGAATACAGGCTCCTTGCCTTCCTTACGCTGTCTTGTATAGTCACCAAGCGTACGGTATACGTATTTGCCGAGGATGATGATAACGGGCATGTTGATAAGTGTCATAGCTCCCATAGTTACGTCAGCTACGTTCCAGAGAAGGTCAGCGGACAGACCGGCACCGATCAGTATAACAAGGGAGGCTGCTATGTAGTATACGGTATAGAATACCTTTCCGGGCTTTTTGCCGAAAAGATGGCAGAACGCCTTGTCAACGTAGTAGAGGTTACCGAGAAGTGTTGTAAATGCAAAGAGTATCATAGCCACGGTGATAAAGATAGGACCAAAATCACCGAGAGCGGTCTGTATAGCCTTCTGCACGTAGGGTGCGCCGGAGAGCTCAGCGGTGGGTTTAACACCGGATGCAAGACACATAAATGCTGTAGCGGAGCAAACCAGAAGTGTGTCGATGAATACGGACAGCACCTGCACCAGACCCTGCTTTACAGGATGCTCTACCTCGGCAGATGCAGAGGCGTTGGGTGCAGAGCCTACGCCTGCTTCATTTGAGAAGAGACCTCTCTTGATACCGTACATTACACAGGAGCCTGCAAAGCCACCGAATATTGCCTTAAAATCAAAGGCAGAGCTGAATATATTCTTGAATATACCGGGGAGCAGGGGCGCGTTTATAGCACAGATGATGAGAGCTATAAGGATATAGCCCATGCCCATAAAGGGAACGATAAAGGAGGTAGCGGAGATTATACGCTTACCGCCGCCAAAGAGACAGAAGCCTACAATAACTGCAAGAACTATACCAATGATCCAGGGAGTGGTATTGGTATTGTAGAACTTATAGCCCGAGAAGGTGGACTGGAGGTTATAGGATGCAAGCATATTGAAGCCTACACCGTAGGTAAGGATAAGCAATACCGAGAAGATGATTGCAAGAGGCTTGCACTTAAGAGCTGCCTCTATGTAGTATGCGGGACCGCCGTAGCTTCCGTCAGGACCCTTCTTCTTATATATCTGGGCAAGGGTACTCTCCACAAAAGCGGAGGCAGAGCCAACGATGGCAATAACCCACATCCAGAACACGGCACCGTAGCCACCCATACAGATAGCGGTGGATACACCTACGATGTTACCTGTACCCACACGGGAAGCAGTGGATACCATAAGAGCCTGGAAGGATGAAACACCCTTGCCATCCTTGGGCTTTTCGGTTACCGCACGAAACATATCGGGGATCAGTCGGAACTGAACGAATTTTGTTCTAAAGGTGAAGTAAAGTCCGCCCAGCACCAGTACGATAATAAGGATGTACGTGTAGAGGGCATCGTTTATAGATGTTGCGATGTTGTTTAAAGATTCAATGATTTTGTTGAACATAGTATTCTCCTTTACATAATTCGGTATATTATAGCATGCGTGGGAATAAATTGCAAGAGAAATAAAAAAAGTAACACTTTCGTGTGACTTTTTGGAGCGGGTGATGGGAATCGAACCCACGTAATCAGCTTGGAAGGCTGAAATTCTACCATTGAACTACACCCGCAGATTCAATGCTCATAAATAATAACACATTTTGTTTCAGTTGTCAAGGGGAAATTTAAAATTTCATTTATAAGTCATTATAAGCATAAGTGTCCCCAACAATAATACTCCGTATATGAAATTCAGGAGCATATTTTCACCTCTTTGTAATAACTTATGAAAAAAGCAAAAAAATGTGAAAATAGTACTTGACAAATCTAAACGAAGGTGCTATAATAACACTCGTTCCGATATTGCCGAATTGTGTAACGGTAGCACGACAGACTCTGACTCTGTTTGTTGGGGTTCGAATCCCTATTCGGCAGCCAAAAATCCAAGTCTTATGACTTGGATTTTTTCATTCTATCTATATTTAAAACGCTTTGGGGTTACCAAAGCGTTTTCTGTTATCATAGGTGTTTTATTCTTTTTCTCTTTTCAAATCTATTCTATCCTTTAAAAGAGCTTTAGCTCTGCAGGTGGGAAGAGTATATGAAAAGATGTTTTCTTCCTTCTCCTGCTCAAATAAGTCCTGTGCCGTGTTGTTCAGAATAGTATTTGCCCTGACACGTACAGAGTGATTTTTGTCCTTCGTAGCCTTTTCCAGCTTCACAAGTGCAGGTACGGCAGAGTCCCCCAGATCTATAAACATATCTACATCCACGTCATCAAGAGTACCGTCAAGATATCTGTCAACGTTGTAATCTGCAATAAAGCCGTCCACGTTACCTACGCACAGTACCGCAAAGCATACCACCAGTACCGCAACAGAGGAGATCACTACGTTAAATTTAGGTATAAATTGCTTTAATATGATAAGGATGAATATCACGGCCAGAACACACTCAAGCCAAGCCGCGTAGACCCTCTTGGGAGTAAGACCGTAGATGCCTATGTACATCGACAGCTTTGCTATGGCTGTAGCAATAAGCACAAGGGAAGCGGTTGAATAGAGTATAGCTATGATCTTTATTACGACGGATTTAACCTTTGTGTTTCTCTTTGAAAAAGAGCTTAAAAGAGCTATTATCACAAGGTTGATTACCGAAACGGTACAGAGCTGGAAGAAGCCTTCGCGGGCGTATTCCGAATACACAAAGCCCTTTGGCAGAACTCCGGTAAATCCCGAGATATAATACTTCCACTGGGAAATAAAGAATATTACGTATACCGCAAGGATGGGAAGTGTAGCCACCGACATGGTAAGAACGGGGGCAAAGCGTACCTTTTCGGAAGCATCCCTACAGCCCTCGGCGGTTATCTTGTCCTTCATACTGTTTTCGGAAGCGGATATAAACAGTCCGTAGCCTACTGCCGATAAGGGGAAGGCAAGGGTGATGCTTACCAAATGAGACCATACGTCGGAAAACTCAAAATCAAACATCTTCTCGATAAGCTTATTAAAGCTTGAATCATAGGAGAGAAGAGAGAAGATAATGGCGGTTGGGATTATGGCGATACCTATACCGACTAACAGACGTCTTAAGGTCTTGCCGCCCTTTTTGCCGGTGAATACCGCGGTAAACAGAGCGCTGAAGCGCACAAAGGGAAGCACGAATAACGCCTTGAAATAATCTATGGCTATAAGATCGCAAAAGCCCTTTTTCAGACTGTTGCCGAAGGAGGCGTATACATAGTACAGATAGGTAACAAGAGCATAGGTATAGGAGAAGAAATGTATCATCGCGTTGTCGCTCAGTATAAGTCCCAGAGACAGTACGACCGAAGAAGTGGCAGCTATCACAGCCATAGGAGTGAACTTAGCACCCTTTACCGCAAGGAATACGGTGGTTATAACGTATAGGGAAACAATAAGCAGAAAGCCTCCCGCAGGACTGTCGTGTATAGGAGAAACTCTGCAGAACAGATAAGCGCATATAAGAGATATCCAGGCGAATAGGGTATCTGTAAGGCTTAAATTGTTTTTTTCTTCAACGGGAACTTCATTTATTACAACAGGTTCGTTCATAGCTTTACTCCTTATATTCCAGTATATCCTCCACCCTGCAGTCTAGAGCCTTACATATGGCATCAAGGGTAGAGAAGCGTATTGCTTTTGCTCGGTTGTTTTTCAGTATCGAGAGATTGGCAAGGGTAATGCCCACCTTATCCGAGAGCTCGTTTAAGGACATCTTCCGCTTTGCCATCATTACGTCAAGATTAATTACTATCATAGGCCACCTCACACCGTAAGGTCATTTTCAGACTTGATGATGGTTGCCTGCTCGATAACGTTCTTGGTCACCCTTAAGCATATTCCGAGGAATATACCCGCAAATGCAACTATAAACGCAAGCTGGAAGTATAGGCCTAAAAGTCCGAATATAAGACCGAGAAGCATACAACACCAGGAAACACCTCGGATAAGTGCCACGCTTATTTCGGTAAATACAAGGGAATTCTTGACACGCATAAGCAGGAACAGAAGCATAACGTCAGCAAGTATCGCATCAAGTAGCGCAGCATACGCCAGAACGTGTACAAATATCCTGCCCGCCTGTGTGATGGCATCACGGTTGCCAATGTTGTCGTCCACGTTTATCAGCATATTTGTAAGGAAGGGAAGAATAAACAGACCCGCAATACACCCTACGAGAAATATCACCGCAAGGATGATTGAAATACGTGTCGATAACTTATTTGAGATCTTAAACATAATTACCTCCTTTGGGTCATTCTGTAATTACATAATACACCAAAACTACACGAATGTCAATATAAATTTATCGAAAAACGATAAAACCGTCTAATAACAAAGCCTGCGGGATAAACCGCAGGCTTGAATTATCTTTCGATTTTAAATATTCTGTCCTTTATTGAACCGAAGACAAACTTAGGCAGCTTCATCATTCTGCCGATACGCTTAGGCTCCTTGCACAGGCGGTAGAACCACTCAAGATTGCACTTGATAAAGAACTTGGGAGCACGCTCTATAGTGCCGGAGAGAACGTCCAGACTTCCGCCAAATCCGCCCATAAGCTTAATGTTAAGCTCATCTCTGTGAGATACCATCCACTGTTCCTGCTTGGGTACACCTAAGCATACAAAGAGTATGGAAGCACCGCTTGCGTTTATCTTTTCAACGATCTCGGCATCATCCTTAAAGTAGCCGTCGTTTATACCCGCTATAAGCATATCGGGATATTTTTCCTTAAGTCGCTCAGCAGCCTTTTCGGCAATACCGGGCTTGCCGCCGAGGAAGAATATGCTTGCGTTCATCTCTCCCGAGATACGGCAGAGGTTTTCGCAGAGCTCTATGCCTGCAACCTTGCACTTAAGGGGCTTTTTCAGTATCTTTGAAGCAAGCACAACGCCTGCGCCGTCAGGGATAATAAGGTCGGCTGAGTTTACGGTCTCGTTTACAGCCTTGTCTTCAACACAGAGCTGGGTTATCTCAGCATTGGGGGTATGTATGATCTTTGCGCCTTCGCCCTTGAGAAATCCCTTACATATCTCAACAGCCTCGTCCATCGTTACGTTGTCAAAGCTGACGCCTCTGATGCTTATCTTATCCATTAGATACCTCTTGATCGAAATGATTTTCTATATTATATCATAAGTTTAGAATAAATGCAACACAAAAAGCACCCGAAGGTGCTTTTTGGATATATGTTGTTTTACTTAACAGTAACTGTAAAGCAGTTTACAGACTCGTCGTCATACTGTACAAGGAAGGACCATGTACCCTTTGTGAGGCCGTCAACGACGATATTG
>JAZRQH010000123.1:0-5543 GCA_045649645.1 Eubacteriales bacterium | reverse complement strand
AGAGCCTTCTGCTTAGCCATACCGGATGCATCCTGATGAACTGCAACGAGACAAGGAACACCCTTACCTGCCTGGTACTCACTTCTAACGGTGTGACCGGGGCCCTTGGGAGCGATCATTGTTACGTCAACAAATGCGGGAGGAACGATCTGACCGAAGTGGATAGCAAAGCCGTGTGCGAACATAAGCATATTGCCCTCTTCGAGGTTGGGCTCGATGTCCTTCTTGTACATAGCAGCCTGCTTCTCGTCGTTGATGAGGATCATGATGATGTCAGCCTTCTTAGCTGCCTCTGCTGCGGTATAAACCTCAAAGCCCTGCTTCTCAGCCTTTGCCCAGCTCTTGGAACCCTCGTAAAGACCGATGATAACGTTGCAACCGCTTTCCTTAGCGTTAAGTGCATGTGCGTGTCCCTGGCTACCGTAGCCGATAACTGCAATTGTCTTTCCCTTTAATAAGCTCAGGTCACAATCCTGCTCGTAGTACATATCTGTCATGGTTATAATCTCCTTAAGTATATATAAATTTATTTTTTAGTCTTTTATTGTTGTGGTTCCTCTGTCAAGAGAAACTGTTCCCGTACGGCAAAGCTCTAAAATACCGTAGGGCTTCATAAGCTCGATGAAGGCATCAAGCTTGCCGCTTTCACCTGTAACGAGTATACAGAGTGAAGTGGGTGTAAAGTCGATGATAGTGTTACGGAAGATATTTACCGCATCCATGATCTCTCTTCTCGTTTCGCTTGTGGTCTGCACCTTGATAAGTATCAGCTCACGGGACACGATAGACTCGGGAACCATCTCCTTGACTACGTGAACGTCGTGGAGCTTTTCAAGCTGCTTGATGATCTGATCACGGTCAGCATCCTCACCCGTCATGGTAATGGTCATACGGGAATAACGCTTGTCCTCAGTCTCACCTACGACCATACTGTCGATGTTGAAGCCTCGGCGTCCGAACATACTGGATATTCTGGTCAGGACACCGAAGTGGTTAGAAACAAGCATACTGATTATAAACTTTTTCATATCGGTATCCTCCTTAGTTGATTACAAGGTCATTAACCGTGCCGCCTGCGGGGATCATGGGAAGAACCCTCTCGTCACAGTCGATACGGCAGTCGATAAGTGTGGGACCGTCGGTGGCAAACGCTTCCTTGAGAGCTCTGTCAAGATCATCGATATTTTCTGCAAGGAATCCCTTACCGCCGAATGCCTCGGTAAGCTTGACGAAGTCGGTCTTACGCTCAAGTGTGGTCTCGGAATAGTGCTTCTGATAGAACATGGTCTGCCACTGCCTTACCATACCCAGCACGCCGTTATTCATAAGAACTACCACAAGGGGAAGCTGCTGTGAAACGGCAGTCGCCATTTCGTTAAGATTCATACCGAAGCTTCCGTCACCCGTGAAGAGTACGGTACGCTTGCCTGTAGCAACGCAGGCGCCGATTGCGGCACCCATTCCGAAGCCCATAGTACCAAGGCCTCCGCTGGTGATAAGGGTCTTGGGGGTCTCGAAGTTATAGTGCTGTGCTACCCACATCTGATGCTGACCTACGTCAGTAGCAACAGGGGTATCGCTTTCGGTATATTCGTTAACCTTTTCGATTATCTTGAAGGGAGAGAAGCCCTCCTGCTTTGCGGAGTTTTCTCTCTCATACTCCTTGATCTTCTCAATCTCGCACCACCACTCCATATGAGTTGTGGGCTCGATCTTATCGAGAAGTTTAAGAAGAACCTCCTTGACGTCGCCAACTATACCGAGATCAACACCGATATTCTTATTGATCTCTGCTGCATCAACGTCTATATGTATTATCTTGGAATTCTTAAGATAAGCCGCACGGTTGCCTGTTGCTCTGTCGCTGAAGCGACATCCCAGTGCTATAACAAGGTCTGCTTTGTTCTTAACTACGGTCGAAGAATAAATACCGTGCATACCGACCATACCGAGCTTACGGTGTGAGGATGCAGGAACTGCGGAAAGTCCCATCATGCTTGTTCCGATAGGAGCATCAAGCTTCTCGGCAAGCTCGGCAACCTCTTTTTCTGCCTCGCTTATAAGAACACCGCCACCAACGAAGATGTAAGGCTTCCTTGCCGCCTTTATCATCTCAAGGGCTTTTTCTACCTGCTCTTCATTATATCCGGGCTTTGCTATTTCGGGAAGAATATCCTTATTTTCAAAGTCACAGTCAGCTATCTGAACGTCCTTTGGAATATCGATAAGCACAGGACCGGGTCTGCCGGATTTTGCTATCTGGAACGCCTCGCGGATGGTGTCCGCAAGCTTTGTAACGTCCTTGACGAAATAGCTGTGCTTGACAACGGGAAGTGTAACGCCTGTAATATCTACCTCCTGGAAGCTGTCGCGTCCGATAAGGCTGCAGGGAACGTTACCCGTGATAAACACCACCGGAACAGAATCAAGATACGCGTTTGCGATACCTGTTACAAGGTTGGTAGCGCCGGGGCCGGAGGTGGCAAAAACCACACCTACCTTGCCTGTTGCTCTGGCGTATCCGTCACCCGCGTGGGCCGCGCCCTGCTCGTGGGCGGACAGAACGTGTTTTATTCTGTCTGCGCTCTTATAAAGTTCATCGTAGAGATTGAGTACTGCGCCTCCCGGATAGCCGAACACTACCTCTGTGCCCTGCTCTATGAGAGTCTCTACAACGATCTGTGCTCCTGTCATATGGTCCTCCTAAAAATAATTCGTAATGCGTAATTAAACATTACGGATTAATAAAATGAGCTTATGGCTACAGTTAAGCCATAAGCTCTGATAATATTGCAATAATATTAGCCTCTTGGGGAAATACGATGTTCTATCATCAAACTTGGGCACAACTAACGACGCTATTCGGTTTTGTTCTAATCACGACTAGTATTAGACCGGTAATAGCGCAGACTATTGTGTTCAGTGCAAACAGTGTGAACATCTCTTTACTCCTTTAATTGAATGAAGCAATTATAACACCATTCAGCACAATTGTCAATAGAAAATCTATAATTTGTTAATATTTCTCGTAGACTTTTTTATTTCTTTTTGGGACGGAATATCTGTATCTTTTGAGGTATAACCTCTATAATCACATCACTTATCTCGGGGCTCTGCTCACCGTCTATGGTCCAAGTGATCTCCTCCTCGGTCTCTACTCTTATCTTGGGAGTTTTGATAAGTATCATATTCTTTTCATCGTTGAAAATACCCTTTGACAGATTGGAAAGAATATTGCTTACGTCAACCACATTCTTGGGCGTTTTGATAAGCAGCACCTCAAAGAGTCCGTCGTGAAGAGATACCTCGTCGCGTTTGAAGGAAAGTATTCCGCCAAAGGAACGGGTGTTGCTGACCGAAACGTAAATAAAGTCGTCCTCTATAACCTTATCCTCATAGGTAAGCTTGACGTGATAGGACTTGATATTGCCGAGCTCGGCTGCACCGTTGAGCACGTAGGCAAAGTGTCCCAGAAGATTCTTTGCCGCCTGAGGTGTGGAATAAGAGACCTTGGTAAAAGCACCGAAGGAGGCAATATACGAAAAGAATGCTATATCTCCGAATCTGCCTACGTCGTGATATACGGGATTGCTTGTCACGATAGCCTGAGCCGCCTTTTTTATGGTCTTGGGCAACCCGAGATTGCTCGCCATATCGTTGGTCGTTCCGCAGGGGATATATCCTATGGGCTGACATTCCTCTCTGCCCGAGGTCAGCATTCCTGTTATCGCTTCGTTGAGAGTTCCATCTCCTCCGCAGCATATTACCACGTCATAATCCTGAGCCATGCCCTGTACGTAAGCAGTACAGTCCCATCTGGCAGCGGTAGTCATCACCGTAGGCTGATATCCGTTATCACAAAGCGTCTCAATGACAGAAAACATCTGTCCCTTGATAGCCTGCTTGCCCGCTGTGGGGTTGACTATCATCAACGCCTTTTTAGGGTTATTTTTCATAACTCCTCCATTATAATATAACAAAGAAACTTCGGCTTTTTTCTATCCTATTATAATATTATTCATAAACTTTGTCAACATTACTCTACAGTAAATGGTTAATTATTTGTAACATAGTCCCGTTTTGGTATTGCTTTGCGGAAAAATGTGTTATAATCACTTGAACGGAGGCGCTTATGACAAAAGAACTTAGATTGAAAGACTATCTTTTCGGGAACAGAAGATTCTATTCCCACGTAATTAACATACTTATCCCTATAATAATCCAAAATACCGTCACAAACGTAGTCAGCCTGCTTGACAACGTAATGGTCGGCAGAGTCGGTACTCTTGAGATGTCGGCAGTTGCCATAGTCAACCAGCTGCTATTTATATTCTATATCTGTATCTTCGGCGGAATATCGGGCGCAGGTATATTCTCTGCCCAGTTTGCAGGAGCGGAGGATCACAAGGGGGTACGAAACTGCTTCAGATTCAAGACCTATATTGCTGTTGCTATGTTTGCCGTAGCTCTGGCAATATTCCTTATATTCCCCCGTCAGCTTATTTCAATGTATCTCGCCGAGGGTACAAGCCCGGCGGATGCGGCAGCTACCATGGGCTTTGCCCGTGACTATCTTGCCGTAATGCTTATAGGTATACTTCCCTTTGCCCTGTCTCAGGTCTATGGAAGCACGCTGCGTGAGATCGGAGAAACAAAGCTTCCTATGATCGCAAGCGTTTCGGCGATCATGATAAATCTGGTATTCAACTATATTTTCATCTTCGGTAACAAGGGTCTGCCCTTCCTTCCCTTCGAGCCTATGGAAGTTGTGGGTGCGGCTATTGCCACCGTAATATCCCGTTTTGTTGAGCTGTTTATCATCATGCTTGCAGTTCACCGTAGGGGCGGCAGGTATGAGTTCACCGATAAGCTCTGGGCAAGCCTTAAGATACCGAAGGAGCTTACCCTCAATATCGTAAAAAAGGGTACTCCCCTCTTGGCAAACGAATTTCTGTGGTCGCTGGGTGTTGCCATGCTTCTCCAGTGCTATTCGGTAAGAGGACTTGACGTAGTTGCGGCAACAAACATCACCCAGACTGTGGCAAATCTCTTTAACGTAGTATTCCTGTCTATAGGTAACGCAGTTGCCATTATGGTAGGTCAGCAGCTTGGGGCTGGTAAAACCGAGGAGGCAAAGCTCTCGGTATGGAGACTGCTCTCCCTCACCGTTATGTCCTGTATCGTTATGGGAGGACTGATGATACTGACCGCTCCCTTTATCCCTCAGATATACAACACCACCGAAACGGTAAGACACACGGCAACAGAGCTGCTTGACGTTGTGGCTATAGCGATGCCCTTCATGGGCTTCTCCCATTCCTGTTACTTTACCCTACGCTCGGGCGGCAAGACGTTTATTACCCTTATATTCGACTGTGCGTTTATGTGGTGCGGATCTTTTGTTACCGCATTCGTACTGGCAAACTATACTTCCCTTCCCATTATCCCTCTCTATGCGATAGTACAGAGCCTTGAGATAATCAAGTGTATCATAGGCTTTGTTCTGGTCAAAAAGGGAGTGTGGATACACAACCTTACAAAGA
>JAZRQH010000122.1:0-12900 GCA_045649645.1 Eubacteriales bacterium | reverse complement strand
GACGGTGAGCGACGTATCGGCTACGTCTCGGTGCGATACCCCGTGACCGAAAACAAGCGTATAGATAAATACTATAAGAAATTATCCGAGATTTTTGTAAAAAGGGCAGAGAAGAGTAAGCTCGTCGGTATGCTATCCTCGTCGGTGAGTTATGAGGACGAAGAAAACATATCGGTCATAACAGAGGCGCGATTGTATAAGGATACAGAGTGTGTGCGCCGTCACAGAAGCTCTTTTGTGTGGGATAGAGCAAAGGGCAGACTTCGTTATATCCGAAAACGGGGAATACGGTATAGTAATCTCACTTATAACGGTACCCAATTAAGCATTTTTGATTGACAAATCATGGGCTGTGTGATATCATTATTATATCTATGAAAACAAACGAAAGGTAACTATATATAATGGAAAAAGTAAGAATTGGTATAGTAGGCTTCGGTAATATGGGTCTTACCCATTACAGATTTATCACAGAGGGTCAGGTTCCCGAAATGGAGATCACCGCTGTATGTGATATCAATCCCAAGAAGCTTGAATATGCAAAGGAGCTTATGCCCGACGTTCCCGTATTTGAAAAGGCAGAGGATCTTTATAAGAGCGGTCTTTGCGATGCGGTAACTATTGCAACTCCCCACTACGTACATCCCGAGCTTGCTATAAGCGCTCTTGAGCACGGTCTCCACGTTCTCTGTGAGAAGCCCGCAGGCGTTTATACCAAGCAGGTAAATGAAATGATCGAGGCACAGAAGAAGAGTGGCAAGCTTCTTGCAGTTAACTTCTGCCTCCGCGGTATCCCCGTATACCGTACCTTAAAGAAGCTTATCGATTCCGGTGAGCTGGGTCATATCAAGCGTATAACCTGGCTTGCGACCCAGTGGTACCGTCCCCAGGCATACCACGACAGTGCAGGATGGCGTTCCACCTGGGCTACCGAGGGCGGCGGCGCACTTATCAATCAGTGTCCTCATCAGCTCGACCTCTGGCAGTGGTTCTTCGGTACTCCCGATAAGCTTATGGCAGACGTATCCTTCGGTAAGTACTATGATATCGAGGTTGACGACGACGTTTCCGCTATGTTCAAGTATGACAACGGCACCACAGGTGTTTACCTTACCGGTACGGGCGAAACTCCCGGTACCAACAGACTGGATATCTCCTGCGATATGGGTCGTGTAGTTATGGAGAACGGTAAGATCTTCTTTGACAAGCTGGAGATCTCCGAGCGTGAATGGAATGCCGCTCACAACGACGAGGAGCCCGAAAGAAAGAGAATCGAGATCGAGATCGAAGAGGGCGAGGAGCTTTACTCAGGCGTATTCAAGGATTTTGCCGATGCGCTTCTCACTGGCAGAACCGAGCTTCTTTCTCCCGGTTATGAGGCTATCAACGAGCTTACCATGTCCAATGCAATGTATCACTCCGCTTGGAACGGTGCTAAGTGGGTAGACCTTAAGAACTTCCCCCACGATGAGTTCTACAACGAGCTTATGGAGCGTGTAGCGAAGTCCAAGCCCAAGGAAGGCATCGAAGACAGATTCTACGTAACAGGCGGTACAAAATAATGAAGAAGATAGCATTTGCAGGCTTTCGCCACGGACATATATTTCAGCTTTTTAATCAGGTCAAGGACTGTGACCGTATAGAGCTTGTCGGCTCCTGGGAAGAGGATGAAGCGGCAAGAAAGGCGGCAGAGGAGAACCACGGTGTTGAGTTCAACTTCGCTACCTTTGAAGAGGTACTGGCTTCTGACGCCGATATCGTTGCTATAGGCGACTACTACGGCAGAAGAGGCGAGCTTGCTATCGCAGCTCTTAAGGCAGGTAAGCACGTTATGGCAGATAAGCCTATCTGTACCAGCCTTGAACAGCTTGACGAGATTGAGAGATTAGCTAAGGAAAAGAACTTAAAGGTAGGCTGTATGCTCAGCCTGCGTTATTCTCCCTATACCGCTATAGCAAAGGAAATGATCGAAAGCGGTAAGCTTGGTGAGATCCACGCAATTTCCTTTAACGGTCAGCACGGTCTTGACTATGGCAACAGACCTATGTGGTACTTTGAAGAGGGCAAGCACGAGGGTGTTATCAACGATATCTCCATCCACGGCGTTGACCTTGTTGAGTACCTTACAGGTAAGACTCTTAAGAACGTAACTGCAGCAAGAACCTGGAACGCTTTTGCAACAGAAGCTCCCGATTTCAAGGACTGTGCACAGTTTATGGTAGAGCTTGACGGCGGTTGCGGACTTATGGCAGACGTAAGCTATGCTGCACCCTGTCATATCGAGTTCGGTGTTCCTTATTACTGGCAGTTCCTTATCTGGGGAACTAAGGGTATGATCCGCTTTGCCGAGGACGGCAAGAACGGCGTTGAGGCATATCTCGACTACGCTCCCGCAATGGAGTTCATCGAGGGCAAGACTCCCGCAAACAACCATATCACCGACTTTATCGACGAGATCGACGGCAAGACAGGCCTTCTCATCTGTACCGAAGAGGTAATAAAGAGCCAGAGAGATACACTGACAATTCAGAAGGCTGCGCAATAAATTTTAACTTTTAGAAACCTGCTTTGGCAGGTTTCTTTCGTTAATTCCACCAAAACTCGGGTTTTTTCGGAATTAACGGGGGTTTTCGACAGCAAAAATACACATAGTATAGTAGAGTATAGTAAAGTATAGTAAAGGAGAGTATAGAAAATAAAAAAACCTCTCCTACCCTACCGAAAAAGGCTGTGTTATGGTATAATAGTAATAGGCAAAGATACCTTTGTATAATTTGCTGTTGTGCTCAAATTGTTAATATTCTATAAAAAATGGCAAGTCTATTTGACATTTTGACTAATTTGTGGTACAATTGTACAGTATTCCGAAGCTAAAACTGTGAAAGTTGGCTACCTGCATAGACCCTATGCCCTTTGGTTAGCTTTTGAGTATTGTGATTTTTCACAAATCAACCTATACAAATTATGATTTCGGAGGAAGTCTTTATATGTCCAACAGACTGTTTCAAGGTATTATTCAGCAGATGAAGGAGGCTATCGACCGTGTTATCGGTATCGTAGACGAGAACGGTATCGTTATCGCATCCAGCGAGC
Organism: Eubacteriales bacterium; assembly: GCA_045649645.1. Taxonomy (GTDB): domain Bacteria; phylum Bacillota; class Clostridia; order Oscillospirales; family CAG-272; genus RGIG7300. Next base: position 9,807 of record JAZRQH010000122.1, on the reverse strand, counting down.
TTTCCGGTATAGGCGAGACCCGTCAGGGCGTTCGCGAGGAGCTCTCTTATTCGGGCGATATGATCCGTTACGAGGGCTACACCTACCGTCCCATCGGTAACGCAGTCAAGTCGGAATACATCGTGTTTGTTGAAGGTACCGACGAGGCGGCAGAGAAGAACTCTCTGGTGCTTGCCATCACCCTCAACAATATCAAGAGTCTTTACGACGAAAAGTACGACAAGAGCTCTTTTATCAAGAATATCATTCTTGATAACATTCTCCCCAGCGATATCTATATCAAGTCTAAGGAGCTTCATTTCAGCACCGACGTTTCGAGAATAGTTTATCTTATCAAGTTCTTCGGCAAGGTAGACGTCGTTCCCTTCGATATGGTGCAGAACATGTTCCCCGATAAGAGCAAGGACTACGTTATCAGCGTTGGCGAGAACGACATCGTCCTTGTCCGCGAGGTCAAGGCAAACTACGATACCCGCGAGGTAGAGAAGATCGCCCGCACTATGGTTGACACCTTCTCCACCGAGTTCTACACCCGAGTTTCCATCGGTATAGGTACTGCGGTAGACAACATCAAGGATCTTGCCCGCTCCTACAAGGAGGCGCAGGTTGCTCTTGAGGTTGGCAAGGTATTTGACACCGAAAAGAACATTATCAGCTACGAAAACCTCGGCATTGGCAGACTTATCTATCAGCTGCCCACCACACTCTGCGAGATGTTTCTGCAGGAGGTATTCAAGAAGGGCTCTCTTGAGTCCCTTGACAGCGAGACACTGATGACCATCCAGTGCTTCTTTGAGAACAACCTCAACGTGTCCGAGACCTCCCGTAAGCTCTTCGTACATAGAAACACTCTCGTATACAGACTTGAAAAGATCCGCAAGCTTACCGGTCTTGACCTCAGAGAATTTGAGCATGCTATCACCTTCAAGGTAGCTCTCATGGTTAAGAAGTATCTTACATCCAAGCCCGTTAAGTTCTGATTTACGCCTAAAGGAGGCAAAATATGATTGAATTCAAGAACGTCTGCAAGAAGTATCCCAACGGTACCCTTGCTCTCGATGATGTCAGTCTTAAAATTGACGACGGAGAGTTCGTATTTATAGTAGGTGAGTCGGGAGCAGGTAAGTCCACCATGCTCAAGACCCTTTTCCGTGAGGAAAAGATATCCTCGGGCTCTCTTATAGTTGACGGTTACGATCTCAAGAAGACTCCTAACCGCAAGATACCCTATTACAGACGAAATCTCGGTATCGTATTCCAGGATTTCAGACTTTTCCCCAACAAGACCGTCTTTGAAAACGTAGCCTTTGCCATGCGTGCCATCGGTGTTTCCACGAGAGACATCAACCGCCGCGTGCCCACCATCCTCAGTATAGTAAACCTTCAGGATAAGGCTAAGTTCTTCCCCCGTGAGCTCTCGGGCGGTGAGCAGCAGCGTGTTGCCCTTGCGCGAGCACTTGCAAACAACCCCAGCATCATCATTGCGGACGAGCCTACAGGTAACATCGACCCCAAGCTCAGTCTTGAGATAATGAACCTGCTTATCAAGATACATAAGCACGGCAAAACAGTTATCGTGGTTACCCACGAAAAGAACTTCGTTGACTACTTCCAGCAGCGAGTTATCACCATCAAGGACGGTCACGTCGTTGATGACAAGGTAGGAGGTATGTTCGATGAGTAAGAAGCAGAGAAGCAGATACAGTCTGGGTTATCTTATCTCCCAGGCGTTCAAGAGCCTTTTCCGTAACGGAATGATGAGCGTAGCATCTATCGCGGTGCTTATGTCCTGTCTTACCGTTATGGGCAGCTTTGCGCTCTTGGTATATAACATCGACCACAATCTCGATCAGCTCGGATCTCTCAACGAGATCGTAGCATACTGCGATACAGAGCTTACCGACGAGGACGTAGAGGCCATCGGCAGACGTATACGCCTTATGGATAACGTTAACGAGGAGGCTGTAACGCTCATAACTAAGGAAGAGGTGCTTATTGAGGAGAGACAGAAGTACTCCGATTTTACCGACCTCTTCGATCAGATGGACGAAACAGGCATCAATCCCTATCCCGACACCTTCGTTATCCGTTACGAGGACAACAACAAGGTAGCATCCCTCCAGATGGAGCTTGAGCAGATAGAGGGCGTACACAAGGTACAGTGCCGTGCGGATCTGGCAGAGACCATAGAGAGTCTCAAGAACAGCATAGTATTTATCTTTATGTGGTTCCTTGCAATTCTTTTCCTTGTCAGTGTGTTCGTTATCATCAACACCATCAAGATGGCAGTTCACTCCCGTAAGCAGGAGATATCCATCATGCGCTACGTAGGCGCAACAAGATGGTTCATCACCACTCCTTTCGTTATAGAGGGTATCGTTATCGGTGCTGTTTCTTCGGGTATCGCCTTCGGTATCGAATATTTCTTATACCGTGCGGTATATAATTCATTAGGCTTCGGTATGATAGATATCGTACCCTTTGCGGCACTTCAGAACGCACTGCTCATAGGCTTTGCCGCAGTAGGTATCATCACAGGTATCATAGGTACTTCTATTTCGCTCAGTAAGCACCTTAAGGCTTAAGGAGGATGGGATGATGAAAAAAACAAATCTGATCAAGGCTATAACAGCTATACTGATGGCGTTTACGGTAGTCTTCGTTGCCATTCCTTACGGCACCGACGTTTACGCGGTGGATACCAGCAAGGAGGCAGAGCAGGCTCTTGAGGATAAGATAGACTCGCTTCAGAACGAGCAGGCTGAGCTCAAGAAAAAGCTTGAGGCTGCAAAGAACAACGAAGCAGAGCAGGAAAGACAGAAGGAATATCTCGATTCCCTTGTGCTTTCCACTCAGAACGAGATCGACGCCACCAAGCTCCTTATCGAGGAGTACACGGTTAAGATCGACGAAAAGGGTAAGGAGATAACCGCCCTTGAAGAGAAGATCGCTCAGAAATACGACATAATGGTAGAGCGTCTGCGCTTCACCTACGAGGAGGGCAACGCAAGCTATCTTGAGATGATATTTGAGTCCAAGAGCTTTGCAGACTTTCTTATGACGGTTGAGCGTGTGGGCAGTATGCTCGACTTTGACCGCTCGCTTATGCAGGATCTTCAGGACACGCTCAAAGCCCTTGAGGAAGAAAAGCACGTCCTCGAGGAGACCAAAAAGTCTCAGGAGGAGACCAAGACCTCCCTTATCAACAAGGAAGCAGATCTTAAAAAGCAGATAGATAACACTCTCGCTTATATAGAACAGCTCCAGTCCGACCAGGTTGCTCTCGAAGCTGAATACAAGAAGGCAAAGGCAGCCGAGGACAAGGCAAACAAGGATATCGCAGCCCTTCTTGCTCAGAGAGCAAAGGAGCAGGCGGCGGCTAACAAGAACAACTCCACCGAGTACCGTCCCGTGTTCGGCGGCAAGTTCATTTGGCCCGTGCCCGGTCATTCGAGAATATCCTCCCCCTTCGGTCCCAGAACTCTTTGGGGCAGATACGACTACCATCTGGGTATAGACATCCCCGCTCCCTCCGGCACAAACATCTATGCTTCTGCCGCAGGCGAGGTGCTTATAGCGACCTACCACTACAGCTACGGCTACTACTGTCTTATCGATCACGGTGACGGCTACGCTACCCTTTATGCGCATAACAGCCAGCTCCTTGTTTCGGCAGGTCAGATAGTTAAGCAGGGTCAGCATATCGCAGAGATGGGCACTACAGGCTCCTCCAGCGGTAACCACCTCCACTTTGAGGTACGTGTAAACGGTCAGGTGCAGAACCCCCAGAACTACGTTTCCCCCTAAGGGGTGAGACCCCCAAGCTAAACTGCGCTCGTCAGCACGGCAGGGAGGCTTTTGGCAATAACACGCCACAATCTAATTAAAAGGCAATTTATAATGAAAAAAAGATTTTCGATCTTAGTGCTGATATCAGCGATGCTGATATCGGCACTTATCGCCGTTCTTATCACCTTCGGTGCTACCTATAACTTTGTCCGCGGACAGAGGGGCGACGGGGGTAATATAGAGAATATGGAGATGCTAAAGGCTTTGGATCACGCTTACCGTCAGTATTATTATGGCGAGCTTGACGACGAGGCCCTTGAGGAAGCTCTCATAGCAGGCTATATATACGGAACAGGCGACAGATACGGCGAGTATATGGATGCCGAGCGTGTAGAGGAGTTCACCCAAGACAACAACGGTGAAAGCGTTGGTATCGGAGTTGCGGTCGTTTATAACGACGAATACAGAATGCTTGAGATAGTCAACGTAGTTCCTCATTCTCCCGCAGAGGAGGCAGGCGTTATGATAGGCGACCTTATCTCGGTCATAGGAGGCGAGGACGCCTCGGCCATGACCTACACCGAGGCGCTTGACGCTATGGCAGGCAAGGCTGATACGGTGGCAGATTTCTCTGTTTTAAGAGAGGGTCAGAGCTATGATTTCTCTATCACCCGCCGTAAGGTAACACAGCAGAACGCCAAGGGTCATCTGCATCCCGACGGCATCACCGGTGTTATCCGACTTGAAGAATTTGATATAAATACTCCCTCGCAGTTTAAGGCAGAGATCGCAAGCTTGCAGAAGGAGGGTGCGACCCGATTTGTTTTCGACGTTCGCAACAATCCGGGCGGAGATCTTGAAAGTGTAGTTGAGATACTGGACTTTCTGCTCCCCGAGGGTCCCATCATCCGTATCTGTTCCAAGGACGGAGAGGAGCAGCAGAGGACCTCTGATGCCGAGTGCTTCGAGGCGCCTATGGCTGTACTTATCAACGAAAACACCGCCAGTGCCGCAGAGCTCTTTGCTTCGGCTCTGCGCGACTACGAGCTTGCCACTCTTGTAGGCAAGACCTCTTACGGAAAGGGAAGCATGCAGACCATACTGCCGCTAATCGACGGCTCGGCTCTGCGTATAACCTACCGTATGTACAAACCGCCCTTCTCCGACAACTACGACGGCGTGGGCATTACACCTCATATTGATATCGACATGGCAGAGGATGTCAGAGATATAAGTCTGTATAAGATAACAGACGAAAAGGATACACAGCTTGCAGCTGCTGTACGAAGCTTTGAAAATGATAATTAATTAAAGGAGATATAACAATGGCAGAATCTATTGTAGTAACCCCCGAGGGTCTTAAGAAATTACAGGACGAGTTAGAATACTTAAAGACAGTCAAGCGTAAGGATAACGTTGAGGCTATCCGTGTAGCTCTTTCTTTCGGTGACTTATCCGAGAACAGCGAGTACGACGAGGCTAAGACCGAGCAGGGTAAGACCGAGTCCAGAATTATCGAGCTCGAGGAGATGCTCAAGCACGTTAAGGTTATAAACGATACCGACATCAAGACCGACGTTGTAAACGTAGGTAACACCGTTCTTGTTCACGACGTAGAGTTCGACGAGGACGTAGAGTACTCTATCGTAGGTTCTACCGAGGCTAATCCCCTTGAGAACAAGGTTTCCGACCTTTCTCCCATAGGCAAGGCTCTTATGGGCGCTAAGGTAGGCGATACCGTTGAATTCACCACTCCCGGCGGTGTGGCACACCTTGAGATCCTTAAGATATCCAAGTAAGACGTATAAAAGGAAATAACAATGGAACAGAACAACAATATTGAAACACAGGACCTTTCCGAGATCCTTAAGATAAGAAGAGATAAGCTTGCGGCACTCCGTGAGGCAGGCAACGATCCCTTCGAGATAACCAAGTTTGATTTTACTCATACAAGCTCGACCATCAAGGAGAACTTTGCAGAGCTTGAGGGTCAGACTGTTATGATCGCAGGCAGAATGATGAGCCGCCGTATTATGGGTAAGGCTGCTTTCTGTCATATTCAGGACAACGACGGCAGAATTCAGGTATACGTAAAGAGAGACGATATTCCCGAGGGTATGTACCCCGAGTTCAAGAAGTGGGATATCGGTGATATCATCGGCATCAAGGGCTTTGTATTTACCACCAAGACAGGCGAGATGTCTGTTTCTGCTCAGGAGATCACCCTTCTTTCCAAGTCTCTGCTTCCTCTGCCTGAAAAGTTCCACGGGCTTACCGACCGTGAGACCAGATACCGTCAGAGATACGTTGACCTTATCGTAAACCCCGAGGTTAAGGACACCTTCGTTAAGCGTAGCCTTATCCTCCGTGAGCTCCGTCACTTCCTTGACGAAAAGGGATTTCTTGAGGTTGATACCCCTATCCTCACACCCTTTGAGATAGGCGCATCAGCTAGACCCTTCTACACCCACCATAACACCCTTGATATGGATATGGTGCTCCGTATAGAGACAGAGCTCTACTTAAAGAGACTTATCGTAGGCGGTATGGACCGTGTATACGAGGTAGGCCGTATCTTCCGTAACGAGGGTATGGACCCCAAGCACAATCCTGAATTCACCTCCATCGAGCTCTATCAGGCATACACCGACTACCACGGCTTAATGGACCTTGTTGAGGAGATGATGAAGACCGTAACTCTTAAGGTTTGCGGCACTCTCCAGATCCCCTATCAGGGTCATACCATCGATATCTCCAAGTGGGAGAAGCTCACTATGGTAGATGCAGTCAAGAAGTACTCAGGTGTTGACTTCAACGAGGTCAAGACCGACGAAGAGGCCATCGAGCTTGCAAAGAAGCATCACGTTGAGCTTCCCGAGGTTCCCTCTAAGGGTGCTATCATCGCTGAGTTCTTTGATGCATTCGTTGAAGCAAATCTCATTCAGCCTACATTTATCTACGATTACCCCGTAGAGATCAGCCCTCTGGCTAAGCGTAAGCCCGAGGATCCTATGTTTACCGAGCGTTTTGAGTACTTTATCAATGCTACCGAGTTCGGTAACGCATTCTCCGAGCTTCACGACCCCATCGACCAGAAGCAGCGCTTTGAAAAGCAGGTTGCAGACCGTCGTGCTCTTGAGCCCGATACCAAGGCAGAGGTAGACTACGACTACATCAACGCCCTTGAGTACGGTATGCCCCCCACGGGCGGTCTTGGCTTCGGTATCGACAGACTTGTAATGCTCCTTACCGACTCCGCATCCATCCGTGACGTGCTCCTCTTCCCCACAATGAAGCCTACAGACGCTCCCAAGAAGGAGAAGAAGGAAGCTCCCGCTGTTGCTGCCAAGCCCGAGATCATTGATTTCTCCAAGGTTGAGATCGAGCCCCTCTTTGCTGACTGTGTTGACTTTGAGACCTTCTCTAAGTCCGACTTCAGAGCGGTTAAGGTAAAGGCTTGTGAGGCTGTTAAGAAGTCCAAGAAGCTTCTTCAGTTCACTCTTGATGACGGTACAGGCGAGGACAGAACGATCCTCAGCGGTATCCACGCTTTCTATGAGCCTGAGGAACTGATCGGCAAGACTCTTATCGCTATTACCAACCTGCCTCCCAGACCCATGATGGGTATCGAATCCTGCGGTATGCTTCTCTCCGCTATCCACACAGAGGAAGGCGAAGAAAAGCTCCACCTCCTTATGGTAGACAACCACATCCCTGCAGGCGCAAAGCTTTATTAAGCGGTCACCGGATTGCTGCGATAATCGGGACTCTTACTGAGATTAAACTGTTTTTGCGGTGCCCGATTTGGAGCAAATTACTGTATATTTAGATAAAGGACTATGATATTTCATAGTCCTTTTAAGATAATGATATGAAAAAAGTATTAGTAATCGGCTGTCCCGGAGCGGGTAAATCCACCTTTGCAAGACGGCTGAGGGAAGAAACCGGTTTGCCCTTATATCACCTTGATATGATATGGCATAAGCCGGACAGAACTAATATCAGCCGCGAGGAATTTGATAAAAAACTGTCCGAAATCTTATGCAGGGACGAATGGATAATAGACGGAAACTATGACCGTACCCTTGAGGTCAGATTCAAGCATTGTGATACGGTGTTTGTGCTTGACCTTCCCACAGAGATATGCTTACAGGGAGTACGTAACCGCATCGGTAAAAAGCGTGAGGATATGCCCTGGATAGAAGAGGAGCTTGACGAAGAATTCAGACAGTGGATACTGGATTTCCCAAAAAGAGCCTTACCTCATATCTATGAATTGACAGAAAAATACAAGGACAAAAATATAATTATTTTCAGATCCCATAGGGATATAGATAATTACAGGATCAAAAAATGACAGATAACAAAGAGATTTTGGGAACAGCACCGATAGGAAAATTGCTGTTCAAGTTAGCCGTGCCCACCGTTGCGGCACAGCTTATCAATATGCTCTATAATATAGTTGACCGTATATTTATCGGTCATATGCCGGAAAAAGGCGACCTTGCCTTGACAGGCGTGGGCGTATGTATGCCTATCATTATGATAGTATCCGCCTTTGCCGCCCTTGTGGCATCCGGCGGTGCTCCCAGAGCATCTATATTTATGGGTCAGAAGGAAATCGACAAGGCAGAGAAGACCTTGGGCGGTTGCTTTGGATTGCAGGTGATAATATCAGCTGTTCTGACTGTTATTCTGCTTATATTTAACCGACCTCTGCTGCTTGCCTTCGGTGCCAGCGAGAATACGATAGGCTATGCTGTAGAGTATATGAACATCTACGCTTTAGGCACACTGTTCGTTCAGCTGACACTGGGCATGAACTCCTTTGTCAGCGCGCAGGGATATACAAAAATATCTATGTTCTCCGTAGTCATAGGTGCCGCGGCAAATATTATTCTTGACCCCATATTTATATATACTCTTGATATGGGAGTAAAGGGAGCGGCTTTTGCTACGGTTATCTCACAGGGCTTGTCCTGTGTCTGGATAGTGTCATTCTTGTGTTCCAAAAAGCCTATCCTTCGTTTAAGGACAAAAAATCTCATAGTATCGCCAAGGCTGATACTCCCCTGTATAGCCCTTGGCTTTGCCACCTTCGTTATGCAGGCAAGCGAAAGCGTTATATCGGTGTGCTTCAATTCCTCGCTTCTCGCTTACGGCGGAGATATAGCAGTGGGAGCAATGACCATACTGACAAGCGTTATGCAGTTTGCTATGCTTCCAATGCAGGGAATAGCTCAGGGTGCACAGCCTATACTCAGCTACAACTACGGAGCAAAAAACACGTCCCGTGTCAAAAACACATTCAAGCTTTTGCTCATTTCCTGTCTTATCTATTCGGTTATCCTATGGACTCTTATTATGCTGATGCCCCGTAGCTTTGCTGCGGTGTTCACCTCGGATAAGGCACTTATCGACTTTGCCGCGGGAGTTATCCGTATCTACTTTGGCGGAATGCTCATTTTCGGTATACAGATAGCCTGCCAGATGACCTTTGTTTCTATGGGCAAAGCTCTGTCCTCTGTTACGGTGGCGGTGGTGCGAAAGTTCATTCTCCTTTTACCTCTGATATATATAATGCCTCATATCATCTCCGATACCACGGTTGGCGTTTATACTGCCGAGCCTGTGGCGGATATAATAGCGGTAACCTTTACGGCTATACTATTCTTCTTTCAATTTAAAAAGTCAATGAACAATATAGAAAATAAGGTGGATTAAATCCACCTTATTTTTACAGACTGTCGAAAAAGTCGGTCGGACGTGTATAATGATTATTGTTTTAGACCATCTCTCCAACCAACGGACAGCAATTATATAATGATTATATCTCCCAATATAGTCAGATAAGTATTCAAGGACGGCATAAACATTGAGTTTAATGCCGTCCTTTCACACTTTTCCGCGAAAAGGGTCACTACCGTACTTAGTACGCCTACGGACCCTTTTCACGAAAACCGGTTGGGGTTCCCCGAAACGAGCTTGTCGAGTTTTGGGGGTTCCGAACCTACCTTC
>JAZRQH010000121.1:0-3199 GCA_045649645.1 Eubacteriales bacterium | reverse complement strand
CCCATAACCGCCCTTGACGGCTACTACGTATACGACGAAGCCACCTATTCGCTGGTCTGCGGCTTGCAGAGCTATAAGTTAGGCGACCGTATCAAGGTGCGTATAGAGTCGGTAGACCTCATTGCCCGTAAGATAGAAATGAGACTTGCCGAGCAGAAGCCCAAGCTTGTAATACCAAAGCCAAGAGATTATTACGTTAAAAAATCTCAGAGGAAGAGAAGAAAAAGATAAACTATAAAAGGAAGGCCGAATGCCTTCCTTTTGTGTTCTACTGCTTTACAAATACCAACTTATCTTCATTGATACCGATATTTTCAAAATGATCTATATTGCGTATTATCAGCTTATCTTTTTTTAATCTGTAATCACCCATAAAGAGGGTCCGTGTCACATACTCGAATTCGTCAGACTCGGTGTCATGATACACATAGTTAAAAGATATGTTTCCCGCACGGTGACCCACCGACAGATCGTATTCCTTACCGCCAAGGACGTTTTTGCCCTCCAGCGATCCGTCATCATCTGCCGTCAAGGTGATTCCCGTTTCTTCGTTATACCATATGCTGCCGGGCTCGTATTTTGGAACGTTACCCCGTGTAGCCATACCGTAAGCAAACATAGCGAATAATATCAGCGCAAGTGCGAAGATTGCGATAAGAACATATAATGATATCTTAAAAAATCTGTTCATAGGAACACCTCCTTAATCTAAATTTAACATGGAAAAGAATAAATATCAATTATCTATTTGTAAATAAATCAGTTTTTGCCTACGGTCGTTTCATCATTTAGCAAACAAGCCTTTGACAAAAGTCAAAGGCTTGTTATATTATTCAAACTTAAAGGAATAGATCTTTGTTCCTTCCTTCATTTCAAAGGTAATAACTGCAGTGCCGCTATTGGGAATGCCGTCAAGCTCTATTACCTTGTCTATCTCGTTACCCGAGATCCATTCACTTGTGAAAGAGTTGCCAAGGGTATCTCTGATGTTCAGTCTTACCTCGCCCTCAAAGTTAAGAAGGAGCTTTGTACCCTCGTAGCTTACGGGCTTGGTCACAAGGCTTGTACCCATAGCACTCATAAAGCCGTCCACACGGAGAGTATAGCGATAGAGAGTTGAGGTGCCGTAGTCGCTTGCCTTCTCCTTCATATAGAAGGACATCTCGCCGGGTGTGGTCTCAATATAACCGATACAGGGGTAACCGCTGCGCTGATATCTGTAGGACTTGGAGTTTTCGGGAGTAAGATAAGGCTCTTCGGTTCTTGTCCAGTTCAGAGTATCGCGGCTACTCATAAAGAATACCTGAGTATAGTAGTTGCCGTTGCTCTCAAAGAATCTGGTGGGCATACCTACGTAAGTCTTAGGCGCACGGTAATAGGACTGTACCGCATTGGTATAAAGCTGGTAGTCGTCGGTAGTATTGTACTGCAGGGGTACGGGGGTGGTCCAGTTGATACAGTCGTTACTGTAAGCAACACGGATATCACGGCGCATAAGGTCGGGATTTTCAGATACAAAGTTAGGATCGGTAAGATTGTAGTTTCCGTCAGCGGTATGGAATCCGCGAACAAAGGCTATGTACTGACCTCTTACCGCATCCCAATGGACGGTGTTGAGAGTGTCAAAATAGCATCCGCCTGTCTCGCCGGGCGTACCCATCATCTTGACCTCGTTAGGCCAGAAGGGGAAGTTATAGCCTAATCCGCCTGCAGAATATTCGAGGAAAAGTCCGTCGCCCCACTGACCGTATATACCCTTGAGACGCTGATGCTCCGCAACGGCCGGGTTGGTATCATAGAACACAAAGAGATTGTCGGGACGGTTGTCATCGATGGTTACTATATTTGAGGTCTGACCGCCGTACATATTGGTGGTAAGCTGGGGACGGGTCCAGTTAAGACCGTCTCTGGATTCAATATAGCAAATACGGCGGATATCGTCGGTAGCCTTATAGTACATACGGTATGTACCGTCGGGCATACGGGTGATGTTGTGATATACGGTATCACCCTTTTCATACTGCTTATCAAACTTAAATACCGCTTCCTGCTTTACCGGAGTTTCGATATTTATCATCGCATCGCTCATTTCGGCATTTATAAGATAGTCGTCAAGGAAGAGCTGACGGTCGGAGCCTACAGTAACAACACCGCTCTCATCTATTTTGAACATCTCGATGTAGAGCATAAGTATTCTTGCAACCTGTGCACGGGTGGACTCGCCCTTGGGAGCAAGGGTGGTCTCGGTAACACCTGTAACAAGACCCGCTCTGACCGCACATCTCATAGATTCCTCTGCCCAGTTCGAGATCTTGTCTGCATCCTCAAAGCCGTTAAGTATTTCGGGGTTGTCTCCGAGAAGCTGTCCCTTAAGCTTGGAGTAGTTGCAGAGCATAGTAACCAGCTGCTCGCGGCTCATATAGGTGTTGGGATTAAAGCGAGTAGCGCTTACACCCGAGGTAATGCCCTGCTCTACAGCCCACTGAACAGCGGGAGCATACCAATGAGTTTCCTTTACATCACGGAACTCTGTTACACCGTCATAGGCAGTAAGGTCAACACCCTCAATATTAGCAAGGGTCTTAACAAACATTGCTCTGGTTATCGCGGTATTGGGTTCAAACGTGGTTTCGCTCATACCTGTAAAAATACCGTTGGTGTAAGCATAGCTTACCTCATCGTAGAACCAGTGGCTTTCCTTTACATCGGTAAAAGGCATCGTCAAAGGCTCTGTTATTTCAAGGACTATGCTTTCTTGATTTTTTGCAACGGCGTATACCGAGCAAGAGATCAACGTAGCCGCAAGAAGTATGAATGCAACGATCTTTTTCATATTTTTATCTCCTTAAAAATTATTTATTAAACTTAAAGGAATAGAGCTTGGTGCCTTCCTTCATTTCGAAATTCAGGGTAACCTCACCCTCGGGCAGATCGCCGTCAAATTCTATTATTTTAGCGATCTCATCACCCTTTATCCATTCGCTTGTAACAGAGACTCCGTCTTGGTTTGTCACGGTAACCTTGACCTCACCCTTGAAGTTAAGCTCAAGCTCATCACCCTCATAGATCATGGGCTTGGTGGTAAGGCTTGTACCCATAGCGGAGGTAAAGCCGTCCACACGGAGTGTATAGCGCTAGAGAGTGGGCACGCTGTCTCTCAGCTTCATATAGAAGGACATCTCACCCTCTGCGCTCTCGA
>JAZRQH010000120.1:0-15603 GCA_045649645.1 Eubacteriales bacterium | reverse complement strand
AAATACAGCCTTGTAGTTCCTACAAGTATGGGCGTTCGTATCTGCCCTCCCAACGGTCAGCCTGTTGCATCAAGCAATATGTTCATGATGCAGGCTACCTCTGCCGAGACCAACGTTGCATCCATCGCAGCTTACCTCGGTATGCCTACTAAGGTTCTCACCACCTTCGTTAAGGACAGCCCCGTTGCTGAGTTCATCAAGAGAGATCTCAGAAGCCGCGGTATGGCATACGAAGGTCCCGAAGTTCCTCAGGGTGGCCCCTGGGGTTACAGACACCAGTTCAACATCGCTGACAGCGGCTATGGCGCACGCGGTCCCCGTGTATGCAACGACCGTGCAGGCGAGGTAGGACGTACCCTTAATATCAACGACTTTGACCTTGACCGTATCTTCGGCGAGGAGGGTGTTGGCATCCTTCACCTCTCCGGTCTTATCGGTGCTCTCTCCCACGAGACAAGCACATTCTGTCTTGAGCTTGCAAGAGCTGCTAAGAAGTACGGCACACTTATTTCCTTCGACCTTAATCACCGTGCTTCCTTCTGGGAAGGCAGAGAAAAAGAGCTCCACGATATCTTCACCGAGATCGCTTCTGTATCCGATATCCTTATCGGTAACGAGGAGGACTTCCAGCTTTGTCTCGGTATCCAGGGTCCCGAGGCAGGCGGTAAGGATATCGCTGCTAAGATCGACGGCTTCAAGGGCATGATCGAGAACGTAAGAAAAGCGTTCCCCAACGCAAAGGTATTTGCTACCACCCTTCGTCAGGTTATCAGCGTTAACCACCACCTCTGGGGCGCGATCCTCCTTGCAGGTGACGAGTGGCACGTTGTTGAGCCCAGAGACATCACCGTTCTTGACCGTATCGGCGGCGGTGACGGCTTTGTTGGCGGGCTTCTCTACTCCATCCTCAAGGGTTGGGAGTCTGAAAAGTGGATCCAGTTCGGTTGGGCTACAGGCGCTATGGCGACCACATTCTTAACCGACTATGCACAGCCCATGGACGAGGATCAGGTTTGGTCCATCTGGGGCGGTAACGCAAGAGTAAAAAGATAAAACGGGCATTGCCCGTTTTTCTTTTTACTCAATTCGTAATTCGTAATGCGTAATGCGTAATTAAAAGAAGAAAACCGCCAAAGCGGTTTTCTACAATAATTCTGCATTTTGCATTCTACATTCTGTATTCTATTTACATAGGATCCTGTATGCGGTAACCTACGCCAAGCTCGTTTATTATAAAGCGGTTGTCGCCGGGCTTGGTGCCCAGCTTTTTTCGGAGGTTTGCCATATTTACCTGAAGCTTTTTTATAGCGTTCATATCGGCAGTTCCCCATATCTCGTTTATGATAGCGGTATAGGTCATGACCTTGCCACTGTGACGGGACATAAGGGAGAGTATATTATACTCGGTCTGTGTAAGCTTGATCTCCTGACCGTCTATTGTTACGTGCCTTCGGTCATAGTCTATGACCATACCGTTAAGAATAAAGTTTTCGCCCACAAGGGTAACGTTGCTTGAATTAGCGGTACGCAGTGCCGCTCTGACACGGGCAACAAGCTCTGCCGTGCCGAAGGGCTTGGTGATATAGTCGTTTGCGCCAAGGTCAAGTGCCTGCACCTTGTCGCTTTCATCAGTTCTGGCAGAAAGCACAAGCACGGGAACGGCAGAACGGTGTCTTATTATCTTAATAAGCTCCATACCGTCTCGGTCGGGAAGTCCCAGATCCAATAACACAAGGTCAGGAACATGGGTCACAAACATCATTTCTCCATCGCGGCAGGTATATGCAGTTATTACCTGGTAACCGTTACTCTCAAAAACAGCCTTGATAGCGCCCGAGATACCCGCGTCATCCTCGCAGACAAGGATCTTGTATTTGTTATTACTCATCATTACCCTCCATCTTAAGCGTAAAGTAAACGCTGGTTCCGCCTATATCACTGACGGTAGCGTGTATTCTGCCGCCGTGGGCTTTGATTATAGCGGCACAAACGCTGAGCCCTATACCCAGATTATGTCTGCCGTCATGATCTGTCATATCACGGTTATCAAAATAACCTTCAAACAACCGGCTCATCTTTTCGGGCGGAACTCCGCATCCGTCGTCACTTATCTTAAACACGGCGTTTTCATCTCTGATATACACCTGCAGCTTAAGCTGTGTCATACCCTTGGCGTGAATGTTGGCGTTTTCAAGAATATTGAATATGACCTGGTCTATGAGCATGGGATCCATGGGTATGGTGACGAAATCGTCGGGTATCTCCACCTCAAGCGGCTGCTCGGGAAAATATCTGTTGTAACGTACCACCACAGAGTCTATAAGCTCCCACAAAACGGTAGGAGTCTTGGTTATCTTTACGTCCTTAGAGTTGACACGGGTGACCGACAGCAGATTCTCGAGCATACGGATAAGTCCGTGGGACTCGGTACGTATCTTTTCTACCAATTCAATTCTCTGGGTCTGCTCAAGAGAATCAAAATTTTCAAGAATAGCTGAGGAAGAAGCATATATAGAGGTAAGAGGAGTACGCAGGTCGTGAGACACGGCACGGAGCAGGTTTGCCCTCATATGCTCAGCAACACCGTCCTCTCTGATACGTCGGTTCTTCTTAAGCTGAGTAACGAGCGTACAGGTCAGGATCGCCACCGAAAGAATAATAACCACGGTTGCAATAAGATCGTGTGTGTACACCAGTGCATCGCCGGTCCTGATAAACATATAGTTTACCAGCAGAGCACTGACGAATGCGGACGCTACACCGTAAAAGTATCCTTCGGTACATATAGATATAAAAAACACTCCAAGTACGAAAAACATGGGGACCATGCTTCGCACGTCAAGAATAAACCTCAAAAGATAGTTTATACCGTTAACGGCCAACAGAATTCCTACCGATACAGCCGTGTTCTTTAAAATACCAAGAAATTTTTTCATATCAGTATGCAATTAAAGGGCGTTACCGCCCTTTAATCATTTTTCCTTAATTACGTTTACTTTGACGTATTCAACGGCGTCGCCTACCTTGAATACCACCTTATATTCGTTTCCGATAAGCTCATCTATACCGGAGACAAGCTCAAGATCAAGGGTTCCTGTATTAAGTATTACCTCGTATCCGTACTCCTCGCTTACCGAGAAGAGCTCGGAAAGAGAACACTCTACGTATTTGTCTCCAACCTTCTTCAGAAGAGAGAGGTTGAAGGTCTCTGCTTCTACGGTGTTGACCAAGCCCTTTACGTTCATTTGGAGACCCGGATTTTCCTTTAAGATCTCGTAGCTTTCGTAGTAGGGCTTCTTTTCTCCGTCGAGAGTGGTAACCAGTATAGAATACTCGTCATTTGCCTTTGTCTCAAAGCGAACTCCCTCGCTCTCGGCATCGTATACGCCGCCTACCGTGGGATGAACTCCGTCGTCACTTGCAAGGATAACGCATCTGAGAGTTGCGTTGACCAGAGCAGTGCCGTAATAGTTTGAATATACAAGCTCAAGCTCTCCTGTAGCCGCAAGCTCACCTGATTCGTTCTTAGGAAGAGGAACTGCTATACTGTTTGATGCACTTGAGGATACGTAGCTATTGCCGCTTGCATCGGTAAGCACGCTTCCGTGCTGGAAGCTGCCCTGTCCGAGCTGAAAGAGTATCACACCGTCGCCTGATGCAAGAGCCGTACTGTCCGTTCCAAGGGTATAGGAGACCTTAAGAGTCTCGCCCTCTGCGGTAAGAGTAACGGTGGAGCTGCTCTGTGCGGATACGGTATATACCGACTGTGTTGCGTTAGCGGAGATATCGTATCTCTCGCCCTCAACGCTGCCGGGATAGTAGTGATTCCATACCATGGAGAACTGACCCTCAAGGGTAACGCCCTCCTCTGCCTTTGCATCGGTAAAGTCAATGACAAAGAGCATCTTTTCAAGGGTCACAGCCTTCTTTTCGGTGGCTGTGCCGGCATGGGGCTCATAATAGGTATCCTTGGTTCCCATCTTGTAGAAGGAGGTAAGGGGGATCTCTATTATATCGGGAGTCTTTTTGCCGTTTTCTGCTTCTGACGCAAGGACTACGGTCTCGTCACCGCTGACCTCGTAATAATAATAGCCGACCTTTTCTGCATCGGTGGTATCTACCATTACTATTCTTGTTCCTTCGGGGAAGGGTGCGGTGATGGCAGTATTGATGTTCTTATAGAGATTGGGGTAATAGCTCATTTCATAATATGTGGTGAATGAGCCGTTAGGACGGATCGTCACAGGATCGTATGTAACGGGAGTGCGTGTCTCGCCCTCCTTAAGTTCCGCCTCATCCTCTACGTACAGGTCAAGTCCGTTATGGTGCTTACCTGCCTTGGTACGGGAAGGAAGATTGTCGCCTGCGGTATTGATAAGCAGGCTTCTGTCTACCTGGGATGCGCCTACTGCAAAGTACTCGGAAGCTGCCTTGTCAAGGGTAAAGAGCTTTTTCTTAAGTGCGTTTGCAGCAGCAGTTTCGTTTACGTTTGCCTTGTCACCGTAACCGAACTTGACCAGCATCATGTTCTGAGGCATGGTGGTGGGGATCGATATCACAAAGGATCCCGACTGTGCGGTAAGATTGGATGTAACAAGGATATATGAAATATTGGGTATTGCCAGATAAATGTTATTGTCGGAGGCTACCTTTGCCTTGTCCGAAAGAACGAGCTGAGGTACGGGGATCTTTTCTGCATAAGTGAGAGTACCTACGCAGACGCCTGCCGCTACAGCCGCAGTGTTCTTGTGAACGCTACCGCCCGAAAGCATAAGCTTGGAGCCGTTGCCCACGTATACACCGCCGCCTACACCCGAGCCCTTGACAGCCTTTGACTCGGTCGCCTTGTTGGCAGACAGGTTACCGCCTACCATACTGAGTACGGAGAATACCGCCTCGTCGCTGCCCGAGGTCTCAAGATATGCGCCTGCACCGTAAAGCGCAGAGTTACCTGTTATCTCACCCTCAGAAAGGTTAACTGCACCGTCATTGATATATATACCGCCGCCGTAGCTTGCATAGTTTCCTGCGATGATACCGCCGTTTATGCTGAGGCTGCCGCCCTTTTCAACGTAAACGCCGCCGCCGAAGGTCATAACGTGGCTTGCGCCGCCAAGCTTTTCTGCAGCCTTGTTGGAGTTTGCGGTAAGCTTGACGCCCTTGCCTAAAACTACGCCGCCGGAGGTGATCACCATAGCGCTTTTTGCCGCCTTGTTTTCACCGTCGAACACCAGAGTCTTGTTATCCGCTGCCGAAAGGATCAGAGTAGCTCCTGCCTCTACGCGGAATATCGCATCGGCAAAGGATGCACCGCGCTTGACGGTACGGCCTGTATAGTCAGCCATGCTGGCAGGGTTTGCATCGGTGGTGACAGTAATATTCATACCCTTTTTGATAACTACGGGAGCGTTTACTGCCGTATCACCTACTATCTTAAGGGTTGCCGCCGTATTCTCGGGGAGAGCTGCTACAGCCTCCTCAAGGCTCATATAGGGGTTGTTGCCCCAGTATACGCTGTACACATCGTCGGCAGCCGCAATGATAAGGGTCTTATCCTTGGGCATAAGAGCGAACTTGTTTTCATATCTGTCGCTCATCTTGAAGTAATCGGCACTTGCTGCGCCGTCAAACTCGGCTATTACGTCATAGAGCTTGGGCTCTGTTGCCGCCACGGGAATGATGTTGCTGTAGCCGTCGGGAGCAGCCGTGGGCTTCCACTGAGAGGAAACCTTTACCTTGGTGCCTGCGCTGAGGAAGAGGGTCGCGGGATAGGTAGCGCTGGAATAGATAGTGCCGCTGCCGGAAAGAGCAAAGCTGCCGGCATTCCAGACCGCATCCCCTGAGTTTGCGTAGATGCTGCCGCCACTTAAACTGAAGCTGCCGCCCGCAACGTAAACGCCGCCCGCAACAGTTGCCTTATTGTTATTGATAACACCGCCCGACATATTGAAGCTTCCGCTTGCAACATAAACGGTACCGGATTTGCTTGTATTCTCGGTTATAGCGCCGCCCTTCATATTGAAGGTACCGCCATTGACGTAAACAACGCCTTTATTTACGCTCTCGGTGCTGTTGACGTTACCTGTAAAGGTAACCGATGCGCTTGTTGTAAGTGTTCCCTGTACGTCAAAGAGAGCACAGCCGTTATCAGAGGAGCCGCTTACGGTGATGCCGTTGTCTGCATCCGAGACGGTAAGGGCAGCACCCTTTGAAATAATGATCGAAGATGAGGTATATACGGTATAGTTGCCGTCTGCCTCAAGGGTAACGTTGCCCTTGACGGTAACGGGCTCCGTAACGCTTGCATTGGATACGAGCGTAACGGTTGCGTTTGTCACAGCCGCAGCCGCGTCAAATGCCTCCTTGAGAGTAGGATAACCTACCTCGCCTATTCTTGCAACGTCGTTGTTACCTACCGCCTTGTCTACCACAAGGTCGTTGCCGTTGACGATAACGGTATACTCGGTGCTGCCGTCGTATACGCTGAATCTCTCAAGCTGTGATCCGCTGAGCGAAACTCCCGAAAGAGTTGCTATACGGTTGCCCGAAGCCACGGAGTCGGTACGTACCGTGATCTTTGAGCTTCCGGTAAGCTCGCCTGTTATCTCGATATAGGACGTGGAGGGCATTACCACCGCACCCGACTCGAGCTCAGCCGCGCCCGACATACGCATCAGGGCAGAGGCATCCTTGAGTACTATATCGGATGTAACGCTGCCGCCGTAGAAGTTGAACACGCCGTCGGTAACGTTTACGTAAGACGCAGAAGTGGAATCTCTCATGGTAAAGGTGCCGCCGTTTACCTCAACGCCGCCGACCGATACTCCCATAAGAGTAAGAGCGCCGCTTACATTGAACACACTTGTGTCACCCGTAACCTTGAAGCCGCCGTCGGATCTAAGGGTAAGGGTCTTTGATATCTCCTGAGTTTCCTCAAGCTGTACGTCACAGAGAAGAACAACCACGTCGCCGTTTCTGGCACCTGCAAGCGCCTCCTCAAGGGTAGCGTACTCTGTACTGCCTACCGTAGCCTCGGCACCGTCTGCCGTTACGGTAAGTCCGGTTGTAACGATACTGCCCACCAGTATAGAAAGGCAGAGCAAAAGAGAAAGTATTTTCTTCATCATGCGCTTACCTCCTCTGTTTCGGCGATCTCGGCAGTTTCGTCAGCCTCAGCTGTGTCATCTGCGGGATCTTCGGTCACTGTGTATTTTGAAGCATTAAGGCTTATCGCCTTGGTCTTGTTATCGTAAACCTTATCGGGGTTCACCTTGAAAAGGGGTATAGTCGTACTCATACCCGCCGAAAGCTGGATACTACACTTGCTTTCGCCGTTTTCCGCTGTTCTTATGTAAGAATCGGTGCTGTCAGGAATAAGCTTTTCGCCATCCCACTCAAGCTCAAGAGACACGTCCTTGTTAGCGTATATCGTAAGCTCGGCACATACGTTGCCCTTTTCGTCCTTAATCTCATAGCCCCACTCGGGAAGCACCTTAAAGCTGCCGCGCAGCTCCTTGTTTATGGGATAGGACGTAACCTTGATATCTATAACGGAGCCGTTGTACTGCTCGGGTACCTTGACAGATACGGCACAGCCTGAGCGCACGTCCGCCGCCATAGCGGTCTCGCCCATAGATATATTGGACTTGGACGTAATATCCTTGCCATCGCACTCCACCTTTACGATAAAGCTCTCGAGAGGCTCCTTTGATACACGCAGAGAGTCGGCGTAGTTATAAACGTTGAACTCTATACGGTCGTATACGGTATACTCGCCGCCCTCCTCGCTTACAAGGTCCCCTGTAAAGTAGAAGGCAGTGCTGTCATCGTACACCTCACCGGGACCGAACAGCTTAAAGCCTGCAAAGCTCAGACCCGCAAGCAAAAGAAGCGCAAGCAATATGATTAGCACGGTAAGTGCTCTTTTCTTCTTGACGAATTTTTTCGGCTTACGGAAAACAAGCTCCTCCGACGCCGTGTTTATGCCGTCATTCTCCTCTATAAGGAGCTGACTTGAGTTATTGATATTATCCTTCAATTTGCGTTCCTCCGCATATAATTATACACTGTATATTATATCATACCTATTGATTTTTTTCAATGATTTTAAATAAAAAAATCAGCTTTTTCACAATGGAAAAAGCTGATTAAATTCATATTAAATATCAAAAGCTTACCGAACTCCACACACCGTTATCAACTATATTGATGGCGGTCTTGCCCTGATTGATAACGATGGGGTTACCCTCTGCATCGCATACGGTCATAGGCTCGTCCTGAGAGGGCTTGGACCATGTTATAGGGATACGCTTGCCGCCGGTTATATACCAGCCGTTGCCCGTACCTGTGGTGGTAACAACAAGGTGGCCTGCATAGTCACCTGTATTACGGTGAGGCATATTGAGTATAAAGATGTTTTCAAACGAAAGCTGCTCGCCATTTGCACCATCAACGTGCTTCTGGTGATTGAACTGATATCTCATATACTTGCCTGTAGCGGCGTCGTACTCGTACTCAGACACGCGGTTGGAACGGTAAGGGATCTTGACCTTGGTAGCGTTTTCGCCGGAAAGAACTACGCTCCAGCCCCAGTCGATGGGCTTGATAGGCTCGTTGAAGCCCGTCTTGAGCTGCTTGGTATAGCCCATAGCCTCGATGCCCTTGACTATACGCTCACCCGTGGTGACCATAGTATGCTCGTAAGCAAATTTCTTAAGTCTGTCGGGATCGCGGTAGAATACCGTACCGCTCATATTTTTACCCGTTCTGGCATCCGCTCTTACACCGTCAAGATGCTCGATGCTTCTGGAATATATCTGAGAATAAGCCTTCTCGCTTCCGCCTGCATGAATATAGATAGCGTCGTGGTTCTTGGCAAAATCGATATAGTACTCTCTGGAGCTTCTGATCGAGCCGACGGTTCCGAGGCTCTCATAGTCACGGGTGACCATAAGCAGACGGGTAATACCGCCCTCTGCCAGACATTCGTAAAGAACGTCGGCGTTGGAGATGCCTACCTGAGGGATAGCGTGCTCAATATTGTTTATCATTATGGCAACGGGACGTGTAGTGCCCAGATCCTTCGTTGCTTCAAGACCCGTAAGAGGATCGGTAAATGCAGGCTTTGTGCCCATATCCTTTCTCACGAAGCTGAATGCCGTACCGTGAGCAAATGCGGGCTCGGGCTCAGCTACTACGGCGGGTTCGGTTTCGGGAGCAGTGGTGGTGGTCTCAAAGCCGGTTATTTCATCGGTGGTGATCTCATCGGTAACCACCGAGGGGATCTCCTTTTCACCGCCTGTGACAAGCACGACCGTAACTATAGCTGCAGCAAGAAGCAATACTACTGCGGAAATGATGATAATAAGTGTTTTCTTTTTGTTTGCGTTGGATTTTCTCTTTGCCATGTTGATTCTCCTTGATAAATTCAAAAAAGGGCAAAAATGCCCTTTCGTTTGAATTACTTCTTATTCAGCTTGTCGAGCCATATAAGACCGATGTCCATCGCCTCATACAGACCGCTCTTGTTGAACTGCTTTGCCACACGCTCTGCGGGTGTCTTTGACATATCGGTGGAAAGTATCTGAACCAGTATCTGGTCGGGGATCTCCACCTTCTTGCCACCTGCACCTTCAACAGTCTTGTTGGTCAGGATGAACATAAATAATACATAATCGTCTGTCATGTCACCATAGCAGATCGTGTTGTTCTCACGTACAAAGGGCTTGTCGCAGTACATAAGGTACTCGCCGTTTACGGTTGCCTGTGCGTCCTTCATAATCAAATCTCCCTTTCTGTAATTATTTTCTATCAAGATATATGATACTATATAATCGGCAAATTGTCAACCGATAATCAAATTATATACGGCTTCTTTTTAAATATATCCGAAAAGTTTTCACCCCTTGCCGCGGCAAAAAGACGGTCGGCTTTGTTTGAAAATTCAAACTGCTCCCTTACGGCTTCATGGTCGGCTGGCTTGGTGATGATCTCAATAACCGAATTCTTTTTGATCTGCTTAAGCGTAGCTCTTCCCTTTTCGTTTGCCGAAAGCAGAGTGGTAAAGGCGGGCTCCGCCTCAAGCTTTTCCTTGGTGGTACCTAAAATAATATTAAGCACGGCTCGGCGCAGTCTTGAGTTTGTATATTTCTTTGTAGCGCACTTTTCAAAAAGCTCGGCAAGGCTTACGCTTTCGTTAGCGCAGGAAATAAGACGGGAGGCTATGCCCGCATCTATATCCGCATAACGGCAGAGCTCCTCAATGTTTGAATTGCAAAGCGTCCACAAAACGAGAGCCGATATCCTTTCGCTGTTCGTGACCTCGGTATTCTTACATACGTCAAACGCTTTTTCGGGTACGGTAGCCTTAAAGGAATCGAGCTCATCGCCTCTCAAAAAGCCTCTTGCCGCCGTTGCGCTTGAGGGGAAGGTACGCTTATATGTTATGGGGGTTATGTCTGCGGTATGCTTAAGATATTCTATAGCTAAGGTGTTGTTTGCTCCGTCGGGAATATCCTCGCCGTACAGCTCTCTGTACGCACGTCTTGAAAGAGAGATATACGCCGCCTCGGGCTCGTTTTTTATAAGCTCATCAAGTAAAGAGGTGTATTCGGCACCGGCAGTCCTGTGTGCTACGGCTTTGAGCTCCTCTATATCTCCCGATTCAGAGCCAAAACAGAGATAGTCTGCACCTATTGCCTTTGCTATCTCCACACCGCCCTTGGCAAAATATCCTGCAGAGCCGCCACACCAGGGGTAGGGTAGCTCAAGCACGGCATCTACACCGCAGCGAAGTGCCATCTCTGCTCTGGTATACTTATCATAAACCGCAAGCTCGCCCCGCTGGACCACGTTTCCGCTCATAATGGCAACTATAACGGTATCTGGTAAAACCTCTCTTATATATTCAATTTGTTTTAAGTGCCCGTTATGAAACGGGTTGTATTCTGTAATTACTGCGCAAATCTTCATCTTTTTAAATATAAAAAATTCGTGAATTCCCTTGAATTTACATTATATATATTGTATAATGCATATTATACTAGATAAATCAAAAAAAAACAAGTACATAAATCTTGGAGGTTAACAAAATGAATGTTTTGGTTGTAAACGCCGGAAGCTCTTCTCTTAAGTATCAGCTTTTTGATACTACATCCGGTAACGTATTGGCAAAGGGTATCTGTGAGCGTATCGGTATCGAGGGCGGTAAGCTCGAGCACAAGCAGGCTGACGGTACCAAGACCGTTCGCGAGGTAGAGATGGAGAACCACTCTGTTGCTACCAAGTACGTAGTTGAAGCTCTTACTGATGCAACTATCGGTTGTATCAAGGATATGAGCGAGATCGAGGCTGTAGGTCACCGTGTGGTACACGGCGGTGCTTACTTCTCCGAAAGCATGCTCCTCACCGACGATGTTATCGACAAGCTCAATCTCTGTATTGACCTTGCTCCCCTTCACACCCCCGCACACCTTATGGGTATCAAGGGTTGTACCGAGGCTATGCCCGGCGTTCCCCAGGTTCTGGTATTTGACACAGCGTTCCACCAGACCATGCCCGAGAAGGCATACTTCTATGCTATTCCCTACGAAATGTATGAAAAGTACGACATCCGCCGCTACGGTGCACACGGTACTTCCCACCGCTTCGTTGCAGGCGAGATGCAGAAGATCCTCGGCAAGACCGAAGGTACAAAGATCGTTACCTGCCACATCGGTAACGGCTCCTCTATCTCTGCTGTTAAGGACGGCAAGGTAGTTGACACCTCCATGGGCTTCACTCCCCTTGACGGTGTTGAGATGGGTACCCGTTGCGGCTCTATCGACCCCGCTATCGTTACCTTCATCATGAACAAGGAAGGCTTTACTCCCGACGAGATGAGCGACTTTATGAACAAGAAGTGCGGTTTCCTCGGCGTATCCGGTATCTCCTCCGACAGCCGTGACATCGAGGCTGCTATCCTTGAGGGTAACCACCGCGCAGAGCTTGCTGCAAACATCCTTGCATACCAGATCCAGAAGTACATCGGTTCTTACACCGCTGCCATGAACGGTCTCGACGCTATCGTATTCACCGCAGGTATGGGTGAGAACAACACCGAGCTCCGCGAGAGAGTTTGCCGTAACATGGAATACTTCGGCATCGAGATGGACTACGAGGTAAACGCTAAGGCTCACCACCAGTCCAACATTGTTAAGCTCTCCACCGACAACTCCAAGGTTCAGGTATACCTCATCCCCACAAACGAAGAGCTCGTTATTGCTCAGGACACCGAGAATATCGTAAATTCTCTCTAATTTTTTGACACCGTTGGCAAAGTCTTAGAAGACTTTGCCAATTTTTTTACCAAGGAGACCCTATTATGAAAAAACTTATTTCCCTTTTACTTATCATCACAACCGTTCTGTGCGTATTTGCTATCACCGCCACCGCCAAGACCCAGCGCGAGCAGGTAATAACAGTCGGCAAGGCGAGCCCTACAGTTGATGCCAATATCGACCTGTCCGAGGGCTGGTCAGCGCCCATATACCTTAACACCATGTCCATGACCAACTGCTGGTCAACAGCACCTCAGACCACCGAGGGTGTTATGTATTTTGCATACACCGAGGAGGGTCTTTACTATGCGGCAGACATCACCGAGGACGTTCACGCAACCTATATGGACGGCACACCCACAGACGGTCTTAACGGCTTTGTATACTCCACAGGTGAGGATGACATCGACCACAGCTACGGCTACAACGGTGACGTTTTCGTTCTTGCCTTTGACGTAGAACGCATGTGGTACAATGCAGGCTATACCGGTAACAGCAGCTATACCCCCTGGTACTGCGTAGGTCTGTTTGAGGACGGTACTGCAAGGATGTACCGTCAGATCAAGCGTAACGGCCTTGACATCACCGAAAAGGTAGACGTTGCGGCAAAGCCTACCGACAAGGGCTGGAGACTGGAAGCATATATTCCCTGGGACGTTGTCATCGCAGACGTTGAGGTTTGCGCTACCAAAAATCCTGTAACCTACTCCAAGGAAATGCTTGCAGCAGGCGACTACACCATTTACGCTCAGGCAGTTTATCACGACCGCTTCTACGACGCTGAGGCAGGCGAGGTAGACACCTGGAGCAGATATGCCGCTATTGCAGAATACCTCCCCGACGGCAGACCCGGAACTCATTCCTCCAGCATCAATATTCCCTGCTACGGTCTGACCCTCAATATGTCAAAGCACACCCTTGACCATAAGGTTATTACCGAGCCCTACATCTACGATGCAGGCAAGGTTGAGGTATGGTGCAGTGAGTGCAACGAGATCGTAGACGGATATAACAAGTCTGTTACCGACAACGTAGGTGAGTTTGACGACGTCAAGGCAGATCAGTGGTATTCCGAGTCTATCCGTTACTGTGCACAGCACAAATATATGGACGGCACAGGCTACCGTCTCTTTGATGCTGACGCTACACTTACCCGTGAAATGTTTATAAAGATACTTTTCAATATTTCTGACGATACCGAGTTTGACTTTACAGAGGATATCCCCTATACCGACGTAGTCAAGGGCTCCTGGTATGAAAGTGCGATCGGCTGGGCTCACCTTACGGGTATTACAAGCGGTATGTCCGAGACCGAGTTCGGCGTTGGCAGAGCCATCACCCGTCAGGAGCTTGTTACAATGCTCTACAGCTACTCTAAGTACCGTGAGTATAACCTTGAGATCAGAGAGGATGCTCTTCCTCAGTTCGAGGACCTTGACGAGGTAGCAAGCTGGGCGTACACCGCTTTATCCTGGGCAAATGACCGTGGTATAGTTTCCGGTACCTCCCCCGTTACCGTTTCTCCCCGTAAGACAGCTCAGCGTATGGAGGCAGCAGCTATCATCGAGCGTTTTGCCGAATACGTTGTTAAGAAGGAAATTGCAGCTCCCGCAATGCTTACTTATTAAGGAGAATAACATTGATTCGCTTTAACTGTGATTATCTTGAGGGTGCACATCCCCGTATAATCGAAGCCCTCACAAAAACAAATATGGAACAGACCGTAGGCTACGGCTGCGACGAATACTGCGATATGGCAAGAGCCTGCATCAAAAAGGTGTGCGGTGATGAAAATATTGACGTACATTTTCTTGTAGGCGGAACACAGACCAATATGACTGTAATATCCGCAGCGCTCCGCACTCATCAGGGTGTTCTGTCTGCCGAGACAGGTCATATCAACTGCCACGAAACAGGCGCTATAGAGGCTACAGGTCATAAGGTTATCGCTCTTCCCACAGAGAACGGAAAGATCAAAGCGGCTGATATCGACTACTACGTTGAGAGATACCGCGCAGACGATGCGTGGGAGCACGTGGTACAGCCCAAAATGGTATATATCTCTAATCCCACCGAGACGGGAACCCTGTACACCAAGGCAGAGCTTACCGAGATAAGCGAGTCCTGCCGTAAGAACGGACTTTATCTCTTCCTTGACGGTGCAAGACTTGGCTACGGACTTGCCTGCAAGGCAAACGATCTTGATATTCCCACTATAACTGCTCTTACCGACGTATTCTATATCGGCGGTACAAAGGTAGGACTTCTCTTCGGAGAGGCGCTTGTTATAAAGCACCCCGCTCTCAAGGAAGACTTCCGCTGCGTTATAAAGCAGAAGGGCGGAATGCTTGCCAAGGGCAGACTCTTAGGCGTTCAGTTCTATGAAATGTTCCGTGACGGGCTCTATTTTGAAATATCCCGGCACGCTATGAATATGGCAGAAAAAATGAAAAAGGAGATCTCTGCTTTAGGTTATGAGTTTGACGGAGATTCCCCTACAAATCAGCAGTTTGTCAAGCTGACGGTACCTCAGGTAGAAAAGCTCTCCGAGGAATTCAGCTTTGAGAACATGGGACTTCTGCCCGACGGCAGAGTGCTTGTGCGCTTCTGTACCTCCTGGGCGACCAAGGAAGAAAGCGTTGATAAATTGATTGCTAAATTAAATGAAATCAGAGAGGTTTGACCTCTCTGATTTTTTATTATCTGCAAATGATCACTGACGTTACAGCCGCCGCAAAGATACCGAAGCCTATACCGAATATAAATCCGATAGCCACAGGTACTCCCACAAGGGAACCACTGATAAGCGCAAGCACCAGAGTGTTAGCTATCACCGAGGTACCCGACAGTATCAGAGGTATAGTGCAAGCACAACTCAGATATCTGAGCACCGCATATCCGAGGAATATAACGGCGGACAGCGCAAGGATGAATATAACGGCTGCAAAGTAGCTGCCGATAAATCCGAAGCCTGCCAGAAGTCCCGCCGCTACTCCTGCTACGATACCAACGGCTATGCTGATGATAAGAGCACAGATCCTGTTCATTTTATACCCTCCATTTGTTTTAGCCAAAAACGCCCTTACGGGCGTTTTTATTTAATGGCAGCAACGGTCGCCGGAATAGGTGCCGCCGCAGCCGTTATTGTAGGTGCTGCCGCAGCCGCTGTTGCAGAGTGCAGAGAGTACGAGAAGTATGATGATCCATACCCAGATGTTTCCGTCGTCAAAAATATTGCAAAGACAGTTCATTGTTTTATCCTCCGATTATTAGCGGCATCCCTTTC
>JAZRQH010000119.1:0-10176 GCA_045649645.1 Eubacteriales bacterium | reverse complement strand
TTTGCCGCTGCCTGCGCCCAGACCATGATACTTAAGTTCGCACCTACAGAGATTATCAACGTAGGTGTTGCGGGTTCTCTTGTGGCTGATCTCAAGGTCTTTGACGTAGCTGTTGCAACAAGCCTCTGCCAGCATGATATGGACACCTCTGCTATAGGTGATCCCGTGGGTCTTATCTCGGGTATAAATATAGTTAAGTTCCCCGCAAGCGAGAGAATAAATAATGCTATCATAAATTGTCTTAAAGCAAGCGGTCTTAATTATAAAGAGGGAACTATCGCTTCCGGCGACCTCTTTGTAGCCGAGCGTGAAAAGAAGAACTGGATCAGAGACACCTTCGATGCAGTTGCCTGCGAGATGGAGGGCGGATCTGTTGCCCAGATATGCTACATAAACGGAATTGACTTTGCCGTTCTTCGTGCTATAAGTGATGAAGAGGGCGGAGATTACGCAGTCTTTGCCAAGAAGGCAGCAGAGAACTCTGCAATGATAATCAAGGAATACATAAGAAATAATGCGTAATGCGTAATTCGTAATGCGTAATTAAATGTGAAAATCCGCTTAATGCGGATTTTTTCTTTCTGTTGAATGTAAAGTATACTTGACATTTCCGAAATAATATGTTATAGTATAAATGTAAAGTTCACTTTACATATTGGAGGTGGCATTTTGGATAATAAAATAAAAGAATTAAGAAAAGAAAAAAGCATAACTCAGGATGAGTTAGCGTTGGCTGTGGGTGTTACGCGGCAGACGGTAATATCCCTTGAAAACGGCAAATACAACGCGTCTCTTATGCTTGCCCACAAGATATCAAGATACTTTGGCAAAACTATCGAGGAAGTATTTATATTTGAGGAGGAGAACTGAGATGGATTTTAAGAAGAAAATAAAAATAAGACTTTGGGTCAGAATATGCTATATTATCCTTGGTATAGGAGTGATACTTGCAGGAGTTATCACCAAAACCGACAACGAGTTCGTATCCGCCTTTGGAGTAACCATGGTGGTGGTAGGTCTTGCGCAGCTTAAAAGGAATATCAATCCCCTTACAAGCGAGGATAAGCTGAGAAGACAGGAGATAGCAGAGAAGGACGAAAGAAATATAGCTATTGCCAACAAGGCAAGAAGCTGGGCGTTTGGTCTCTATGTAATAGTCGGCTGTCTTGCGGTGATAGTTCTGTCATTTCTGTCTCTTCACGATATCGCAAGGTGGATATCGGTCAGCGTATTTTCCCTTATTGCGTTTTACTGGATATCATATTTTATAGTGATAAGAAAATATTAAAAATAGCCCCGAAAGAAAAACTTTCGGGGTGTATTAATGTTATTATTTCCTTTGTCTGTATATTGAAACTCTGTTTGAATCAACCTGGAAGCGTGCTATCAAACATATAAGAAATTTCAAGGCAGAAAATCCAATGATAACATACATGCTTGTTTCTTTTAACAGTATATTGCATACGATCAATATGAGGTATTGAGGAATTATGCTGTACAACTCAAAAAGGTACACAAAATGATTGAACCTGAATTGCGACTTGTAGTTCCTTACCCTCTGCTTAATGTACGATAACGTAATGCGGTCGGTTAAGGTCTGTTGTTTGTGGATATTATTTGCTCCCTTTCTGTTTTTACCTACAATCAGAAAGTCAAAAAGCAAGTCTCTCATATCCCTTATTGCGGTTGCATCCAAAGAAATTAAGATCAAATATAAACATACGAATATTGCAAACATAAGAACAGTTCCTTATCTTGTTAACTTACTTCTCTACCGCTGCTTTTCTTGAGGTTATCTTATATATTCTTTCTACGTCGAACTTAGGGCGTCTGTCATAGGTGAAAAGTCCGTTCGTTTCGGTCTCGATATCATAGAGCTGAGTGTAGCAGAATGCGGAGATTCCCTTGTTGTCAAGTAAAGCATCGGTGAGCAGTTTATATCTTTCGTAAAACTCCTCCTCAGTCTTGGGGTCATTGCCGTAGCCCCAGTCTCCTTCGGTTTTCTTTTCGGGATCGGCTACCCATCTTGCGCCGCCGTATTCGGAGAGGAAGCAGAGCTTGTTACTGCGTTCCCATACAGGCTGTTTGTACAGGGTCTCGTGTATATAGTCGCAGGGCTTACCCTCGTTCAAGGGCGCGTATCTTTCCTTAAATGAAACGGGATCCTGATTGTAATCGTGGCAGTCAAGCATATCGTAGCAGCCCTCTACGTGATGAAATCCTGAAACACCGATAAAGAGCCTTGTGGGGTCGTATGCCTTGGTTATCTCATAGAGGTGGCGTACCAGCTCAACATCTACGTTATGGCCTGTTTCGTTCATGGGACACCAGCCGATTATTGCAGGATGGTTATAGTCACGAAGCACCTCGTTGAACCACTCGGACGCCATATTCTGATAGGATATTGCGCCGTTGCCTGTGCCAAGTCCCCAGTTGGGATACTCGCCCCATACCAGATAACCCAGACGGTCGCAATGATAGAGGAATCTCTCCTCAAACACCTTCATGTGGAGTCTTGCTCCGTTAAAGCCCAGAGCCTTTGCGTTGATGATATCCTGATAAAGCGCTTCCTCGGTGGGGGCGGTATAAACTCCGTCGGGATAGAATCCCTGGTCAAGCACTAGCCTTTGAAACACAGGCTTGCCGTTAAGGTATGTTACTCCGTTACGCAGAGCAATATCACGAAGTCCGAAATAGCTTGTGACCTTATCTTCACCTAATCTGAACTCTATATCATAGAGGTTGGGATTCTCTGTATCCCAGAGGTGAACCTCGTTTAAGGGCAGAGTAAAGGAAATGTGATCCCAGGCGATATGCTTCTTTGCTTCGGCTACCGCCTTGCCCTTAAAGTATGCTTTTACGTAAAGGTCAAATCCCTCGGCATCGGCTGTTTTTACCTCAATATTAACCTCGCCGTCAGCCGCATTGGGAGTCATTTTGACAGACTTAATGTAGCTTTTGGGA
This sequence comes from Eubacteriales bacterium, assembly GCA_045649645.1. GTDB lineage: Bacteria > Bacillota > Clostridia > Oscillospirales > CAG-272 > RGIG7300. The sequence continues at coordinate 7,212 of JAZRQH010000119.1, read as the reverse complement.
GTATTTTCAAGCCATACGCTCTGCCATATGCCGGTGGTACGGGTGTACATGGTGCCGCTGGGATAGTAGTCCATTGACTGCTTGCCGCTGGGGGTATCGTCGCTTCTTTCATCATCAAAGGCGGCAATGGTTATGCGGTTTTTTCCTTCCTTTACGTAAGGGGTGATATCAAGAGAAAAGGATACCATACCTCCACGGTGAAAGCCTACGTATGAGCCGTTACAGTATACCATGGTATAGTAGTCGCAGGCGCCGATATTTATAAAGGTTCTTTTTTCGTTTGTAATCCAGTTTTCGGGCAGGTCAAATTCCCTTGTGTACCACACACCGTAGAGAAAATCGGTATGCTCTATCCCCGAGAGCTTAGACTGAGGACAGAAGGGAACGTTTATTTTCATTTCAAAGCTTTCTTCCTTGAAAAATTCTCGCTCCAGTCCCGAGCGGGGGTTGTCTATTCTAAAATCCCACTCGCCGTTAAGATTGAGCCATCTGTCACGGACAAGGGTAGGGCGGGGGTATTCGGTTCTTCTGATATCTGACATAATAACCTCGATATATTAATCGTTTGATAACATTATATAATATTCGGAGTTAAAAATCAACACCCCAAAAGGGTGTTGACAAACTCATATATTTGTGATAAACTTAATCGAATATGTAAAGGCTTTGACGGTATATCCAGTAGGGTCATATCATTCACAAGAGAGGGTAGGTCACAGGCTGCAAGCCTGCCCGACACTGTTATGACACCGAATTTCGCATACCAGAGCTTCCCGTAGGAAATGACGGGATGTCTGATCCGCATTAAGGATTTTCGAGTGGCAAACAAGTCAGCTTGTTTGCAATGTAGGTGGTACCGCGATTATATCGTCCTATGCTTTGGCATAGGACGTTTTTTAATTCGTAATGCGTAATTCGTAATGCGTAATTAAAGGATGCTTTTCGCTTTGCGAAAAGCTATATTAAAATGATTAATATTATATCTATATAAAATGGAGGACAATATGTTAGAACAGAAGATAGCCGACATACGTGCACAGCTTGATGCGGCGATTGCTGCGGCAAAGGATCCCGCTGCTATCGAGGCGATAAGAGTACAGTATCTCGGCAAAAAGGGTCTTGTTACAGATCTTATGAAGGAGCTTAAGGACGTTCCTAACGATCAGAAGAAGGAATACGGTCAGAAGATCAACGTGATCAAAAAGGAAGCAGAGGATAAGATCAAGGACGCTATTGCAGCTATTGCAAAGGCGGCTGAAGAGGAGCTTATCAACTCTGCAGAGCAGTATGATATCACTATGCCCTCCGACTTTACAGGCGAGGGCTCATATCACCCCATCACCCTCGTTCAGCGTGAGGTTGAGGAGGTATTTGCTTCCATGGGCTTTACCATTGAGGACTACCTTGAAATAGTTGACGACTACAAGTGCTTTGAGGCTCTTAACATCCCCAAGCACCACCCCGCAAGAGATATGCAGGACACCTACTATCTCGATAACGGTCAGCTTCTCAAGACTCATACATCCGCAGCTCAGAACGCAATTATGCGTAAGTACGGCGCACCCCTTCGTGCAGTATTCCCCGGACGCTGCTTCCGTAACGAGAACACCGACGCTTGTCACGAAAACACCTTCTTCCAGATGGAGGGTATGATGATAGACGAGGATATCTCTATCTCTAACCTTATCTACTTTATGAAGACTATGCTCTCCGAGGTATTCAAGCAGGATATCAAGGTAAGACTCCGTCCCGGCTTCTTCCCCTTCGTGGAGCCCGGCTTTGAGCTTGATATAAGCTGTCTTATCTGCGGCGGCGAGGGCTGTCCCTCCTGTAAGAACTCCGGCTGGCTTGAGCTCTGTCCCTGCGGTATGATTCTTCCCAACGTACTCAAGGCAGGCGGCATCGATACCGATAAGTACACAGGCTTTGCATTCGGTCTCGGTCTTACAAGACTTGCAATGATGCGCTACGGCGTCAAGGATATCCGTGATCTTAACAGCGGTAATCTTAAGGTCCTTGACCAGTTTAAGAATATATAAGGAGGTAGAGAACAATGTTACTTTCAATGAATTGGATCAAAGATTTCGTAGACCTTGACGGTCTTGATCTCGAAGAGCTTATCCACCGTTTTACCCTCTCTACCGCCGAGGTAGAGGACATTATCCACAAGGGCGCTGATATCGAGGGCGTTGTTGTGGCAAAGATAATTTCTGTTGAGGATCACCCCGACTCAAAGAAGCTTCACCTTCTTAAGGTTGATACCGGTGACAAGGTATGGGACGTTGTCTGCGGCGCACCCAACGTACGCGAGGGTATGCTCACCGCTTTTGCTAAGGAAGGCGGCAAGGCTGGCGGTATGACCATGGAGGCACGCAAGGTAGGCGGATATATGTCCTACGGTATGTGCTGCTCCGAGGTTGAGCTGGGCATTTCCGCAGATCATTCCGGTATTATGGATATCACCGAGGACGTAGCTCTCGGTACCGACATCAAGGAGCTTTATCCTATAGATGACGTTATCTTTGAGGTTGACAACAAGTCCCTCACCAACCGTCCTGACCTTTGGGGTCACTACGGTATTGCAAGAGAGTTTGCTGCCCTGGCTGATCGACCTCTCAAGCCCCACGTTCTTCACGATACCAAGCAGTATGATAACCTTGAAGAGGTTGCAATTGACATAAAGGACACAGAAAACGCTTACAGATATTCCTCCATCAAGGTTGAGAATATCACCGTAAACCGCAGCCCCATGGAGATGCGTATCCGTCTCTTCTACTGCGGCAGCCGTGCTATCAATTTCTTAGCTGACCTTACAAACTACATTATGCTTGAGCTTGGTCAGCCCATGCACGCATTTGACAAGCGCAGAGTAGACAAGATCGAGGTTCAGCGTTTCCCCGAGGAGTTCAAGTTCACCACTCTTGACGAGATCGAGAGAACTATTGACCCCTCTATGCTTATGATCACCTCCAACGACAAGCCCGTGGCTGTTGCTGGTGTAATGGGCGGTCTTGATTCATCTATCTTTGACGATACCCAGACCCTTCTTCTTGAGTCTGCTACCTTCAACGGTGTATCTATCCGTAAGACATCTACCAAGCTTGGTCTTCGTACCGATGCAAGCGCAAGATACGAGAAGATGCTTGACCCCGAAATTACAGTTATAGCAATCGAGAGATTCCTTGAGCTTATGTTTAAGGTTGACCCCAACGCAAAGGTAGTTTCCCGTCTCTCCGACAGCTATCCCACAAAGTATGAGACCATTAAGCTCGACTTTGACAAGAGATACGTTGACCGTTACACAGGTATTGATATCACAAACGAGCGTATCGTAAAGACTCTTACCTCTCTCGGCTTTGAGGTAACTCAGGACGGTGATAACTTCTCTGTTATCGTTCCTTCCTGGAGAGCTACAAAGGACGTTACCATCCCTGCTGATATCATCGAGGAGATCACCCGTATATACGGCTACGATAACTTCAAGATCGAGACCACCAAGGCTGCTCTCTATCCCGTAGAGGAATCCGCAGGCAGAAACAACGACAATCAGGCAAAGGATATCCTTGTTAAGAAGTTCAAGCTCCACGAGGTTCACTCCTACATCTGGTGCGACTCCAAGAAGTTCGAGAACCTCGGCATGGAGGTTGAGGACAACGTAAGAGTTATCAACGCTATGACAGTTGAGCACACCGTGCTTCGTAACTCCATGATCCCCACTCTTGTTTGCATGGCTCACGAGAACAGAGGCTATGCTCCCACCTTCGGTCTCTTTGAGATAGGCAGAGTTGTTAAGGGCAAGCGCGAAAACGGCGAGGCTAACGAGCGTAAGACTCTCGGTATTCTCCTCTTCTCACAGACCGAGAGCGAAAAGGAGCTTTTCTTCAAGCTTCGTGATATGTTCATGCATCTCTGTGCTGATATTAAGCACAAGAGCTTTACCTTTGAGAACATCGCTCCCGCACATAACTGGCAGCATCCCAAGAACACCGTTGCTATCATGCTTGACGGTAAGAAGATCGGTGAAATGGCGGCAGCTCATCCTACAGTTGCAGGCAAGACCGCAAAGAAGGCAGCTATGGTATTCGGTGAGATCGATATGGACGACTTTGCAGACAGCGTAAAGGACAAGCTTAACTACGTTGAGCCCTCTAAGTATCCTTCTATGGATATCGACCTTTCCTTTGTTATTGATGCTGACACCAGATACAGCGATATCTCTTCTGCTTGGGTTGATGCAGGTTATGACTACCTCACAGGTGCTTCTGTTGTAGACACCTACGATGATGGCACTACCAAGAGCATCAGTGTACGTCTCTACTTCTCCTCTAACGACAAGACTCTTGCAAGAGCTGATATCCAGCCCACAGTTGACGATATCATCGCAAAGCTTGCCGTAAAGGGAATCAATCTTAAGGCATAAGTGGGTACGACCCGCCGCGAAAAACGGGATTGAACCTGAAATAAAACTGTTTATGGTATGCCCGATTTGGAATGAATTGTAAGATAAAAGGAGAAAAGTGAAAAATGAAAAAGATCATTGCACTTATCATAGCGTCTGTTATGGTACTTTCCTTTGCAGCTTGTGGCGCAAAGGACGTGGTAGACGGCGTGGTAAACGACGTCGTTGACAATATCGTTGAAGAAGCAAACAAAGAGATCACCCGCGGCGTTATAAACGGTAACAGCTACACAAGCGAATACAGCGGCATCAGCTTCACAAAGCCCGATGCGTGGACCTATTCCTCTGACGAGGAGCTTGCTGCTCTCATCAGCGTAAGCGCAGATCAGCTCAACACCACCAACTTTGCAAAGTCTGTTGCAGAGATGGGTACAGTATACGACATGATGGCAACCGATCCTGCTACAGGTTCCAATGTTATGGTTCTCTACGAAAATCTGAAGATAACCAATGCCGGTAACGCTTTAAGTGCAAAGGAGTATCTTGATGTCCTCAAGACACAGCTTCCCACACAGTCCGGTATGGACTATAACTTTATGGCTGAGGAAACAGTTACCCTTAACGGTAACGAGTACGTTAAGGGAACCTTTACCCTTACCGTAGATACATCCATTATTTCTCAGGTATACTATATGCGTGCTATAGGCGACGTAATGAGCGTTGTTATAGTTACTCCCGTCAATGGTGTTACTGCCGAGGACGTTGAAGCAATGTTTGCATAAATAAAACACAATAAATCACCCCGAAAGGCTTGACCTTTCGGGGTGATTTTATATTACTTTGATATTCAGTTCTTTAAGTCTATAAACGCCGATGCAGGAACGTTGTTGCTGTTGCAGAGATTTATTCCGATAGTGGGGAAGAGATACTCTGTATTGCGGTTATAGCGTATGCCGCAGATGGTGTAGCTTGAAGGCACAACGACCTGATTTGTGCCCCTGATATAAGCGTTGTTGACCTCTATCCACTGGTAGGTGCCGTTTATATTTACGTATACGTCAAAGCCGTCAACATAGCTGCCGTTATATGCCTTTAAGCCGCTGCCTACGTTCTTGAAGGTAACCGTAGCATTGTTACCTGAGTAGGATACGCTTTGGAACACGGGACCGCTTACGTAGTTCAGATTGCCGATACCGTAGCCGTTTGCCGCAACGATGTTGGCAAGTCTTGCCGCCTGCTTATCCTTGATGTAAGGATGAAGCGAGTTGTACCAGGTAACGTTGTCAAACATATCCGAGGAGTTGACCAGGTGGAAGTCGCCGAGCATATTTGAGATAAGACCCTGCTCACACTGAACTCCGCCCATGTCTATAAATGCGTTTGCACCGCCGTTTGTAAAGCAGGTGGGGAACTCGATCATATAAACGGGGAAGTCGCTGTTGCCGAAATCACCTCTGAAGTAGGTCATAAGCTCGGTGAACTGATGTGAGAAGGTGTCTGCGTTCTCACCCCATATCTCGGTGGTGTTTACACAGTCGCTCTCGCCCTGATACCAGATGATACCTGCGGTACAGAAGTTACGCAGAGGATAGATAAGATGATTGTATACAAATCTCGTAGGCATAGAGGGGTTGGTGAGATAACCGTTGTTGAGGTTGTAGGTATAAACGCCTGTCTGAGCGTTATAGCTTTCGTCTCCCCACTTGTCAGCTATTTCATTGGGAGCAAATGCGATGAGGGGGAAGCCGGAAGCATCTATCTCGATAACGCCTATCGGAACGTCGGTCTTGTTTGACATATTGTATGCAAACATATAACCCAGAGCCGAGAAGGAGCCTGTTGCAGGGGGATTTACCGTCTGAGACTGGATTCCGGTGGGAGTCTGCCAGGTGGTGCTGTATTCAACGTCCTTTAAAAGTGTTGTGGTACCCTGCGCCTTTGTTCCCGTATAAGAGGAGGTATATGTGCTTGAGTTACGGAAGAATCGGATGTTTCTTGTTTCGTCAAAATCGTAGTCGAACCTGATGCCGTTGGCGTTGGTCTCCTGAACCAGATTGGCCATGCCGTAGAATACGTTTGACTGACCGATAACGTAATAGACGTCACCGATAAGGATGTTTCGGAAGTTCCTTGTTGCCTTGGTGGTATTGACCGTAAGCATCAAGGGCTCTGTCGTTGCGGGAAGAGTGTTGGGGAAGGTTATCTTCCATTCGCCGTTTTTAACTACCGCATATCCGAACATATCGCCAAGGGTTGCGGTAACTATCTTTCCCTCGTTTGCAGCGGTGGACCAGCCCCATACCGAGATGGGCTCGTCGCGCTGGAGCATCATGTTGCTGGAGAACGCCTTTGATACGTTCGCTACGGTCGCGGTAGGCAGTACCTCGTCACTTATGCTGACGGTCTTGTAGAAGAAGCTTTCGTCGTTATACTGAACGCAGAAGGAATAGGTTCCGTTTTCAAGAGTAACGGTGATAGCACCGTTCACAGCCGCCGCGGGTCTTACGTACTGTGAGCCGGGAGCATTCTTTATATCTGAGACGGTGGAGAATTCTCCGGGAGCGTATCTTATTACGTACAGGCCTGTCAGATTACCGATGGTCACGGTCTTGTCGGTCACGTTGAAGGTAGGAACACGCTTCTGTACGTTATAGTGATGCTTTGCTATATAACCGTTATTATATTCTACTATAACGGTAACTGCACCCTCGTCACGGTACTGAATGGTGTAGGGGTCCTTGCCCTTTATTGCAGCCTTTGCGGAGAAGTTACGGATAGTGGAGGTAGCCTTAAGCTCCTTTGTGGTATTCCAG
>JAZRQH010000118.1:0-7709 GCA_045649645.1 Eubacteriales bacterium | reverse complement strand
GGAAGCTTAAGTTCCATACCGAAAAGATTGGTAAGATAGCTTTGAAGCACCTTGTTCTTCTGTACTCCGTTGCCCGAGGCTACAAGGGTGGTCTTATCCCCTGCTCCGCAGAAGCGGTACATATCGTAAAGCTCCTTTGCCATGCCGTAGTCAACGCCTAATATAAGCTGCTCGGGAGTAAAGTTATCGGTGCCTATATTCATAACCGAACCGCGGAGATCGGCATCAGCGCGTGTTCCCTTAAAGAGTGTGGATACCGTAAGTGGCTCCCTGCCCTCGTCATATGCCTTCTCGGCAAGGGCGTCCATAGTCTTGTACTGGTTGTCCTCTATACCGAGAGCCTTTGCATAGCCGGAAAAGAACTTTTCAAGCAAAGCATAAGAGTATCCGCCGCAAAGTCCGCAGCCGCAGACAATATTTCTGCCGCCGATATAGGGTCTTACCTCAAGAGGCGCTTCCGCTGTGGTCATATCGGTTATAACCGACACCTGAGAGCCTGTACCGTAGTTTACAAGCGCGCTGTTTTCTTCGTCCTTTACAGAGCCGAAAACGCTTGCCTGATTGTCACCTATGGCGGGACTTATCTGTGTTTTGCCGTACTGTGCGATAACTGTGTCTCCCACTATCTCGGGAAGAGCTATATCTATACCGAGAGTGGAAAGTGCGGTCTTATCAAAGGCATTGGCTTTAATGTCAAAAAGACCGAAGCTGGCTGCAACCGAGGGGTGAACCATAGGTGCCTTAAGACCCGATATCTGCATTACGGCATAGTCCATAATACTGCAGAAGGTATGGGCGGTCTCAGGTACAAGACCCTTCTTCATATTGTAATAATGAGTCACAAGTCCGTAACCTGCCGAGAGAGCGTAGCCTGTGGCTACCTTCATCTCATCAACGTACTCCTCTCCTCTCTGATCCTGCCAGGTATAGAGGGGAGATACGGCGTTTCCCTCCTTATCAACGTAGAGGATACCGTGCATCTGACCCGTAAAGCCAAGGGAGATGACACGAGGGTACTTGTCGTATATCTTCTTCAAAAGTGCTTTGACTATCTGTAATATCTTCTTCGGATCCTGCATACGCTCATAGCTATGCTCGGTTTCAACGTCCGAGGAGTTTGCCATATTGAAGCACTCAAGCTGCTTTTCGTTTAAAATATCAAGGACTACCGCAGAGACTGTGGTAGTACCTATATCTATTGATGCGCAAATAAAATTTTCCATATTATAAAAAGCTCTTAATCAATATTTCAAAACCGATGAATACAAGTATGGCACCGCCAAGGATACCTGCCTTGCCCGAAAGCTTGGTTCCTGCTTTTCTGCCGATGACAAGACCGCCCATACAGATACCAAAGGTAACTGCGGCGATGATAAGCGAAGCCAGCAGAGCCTGGGTGAAGTTGTATTCGGATATGGTAAGACCAACTGAGAGGGCGTCTATAGAGGTCGCAACTCCCTGCACCACAAGCGCCCAGAAGCCAACACCCGGCTTTTCGCAGCACTCGCAGTCGTCGGTGATACCCTCGTAAATCATCTTGCCGCCGATGAAGCAAAGAAGCACAAGGGCTACCCAAGGGATAAAAGGTGCGACTACATTGAAATACACAACAAGGTTATGCACCAGAAACCAGCCAAGCATAGGCATAAGCGCCTGAAAGAATCCGAACATACCTGCAATACCGCACATCTTTCGGCGACGCATACAGGGCTCGTTAAGACCGTTTGCCATAGATACCGAGAAGGCATCCATAGCCAGACCCACGCCTAACAGTATACTGTTAAAAAAGAAGGTAAAAGTTAAATTCATTATGACCTCATAAGATAATAGAGTACGGAACATCCGTACTCTATTTAATATATATGATTATATCACTATATATGCGGTTTGTCAATCTTTTACAAACAGGGAAAACTGAGCGTTACCTTAAAGAGGTCTCCGTCTATGCTGATATCCATAGTACCCTTCTGCAGCTCGGTGAGGCTTCGTGCAATAGAAAGACCCAAGCCGTTACCCTCGGTAGAACGAGAACCGTCTCCCCGTACAAAACGCTCCATAAGCTCATCAGGGGAAATATTAAGTGCTGTGCGCGAGGTGTTACGGAAGATGAACAGTGCTTCATTTCCTTCCCTTGTCAGGGTAAGATAAACACGAGAGCCTGTAAGCGAATATTTGCAGGCGTTGCTCATAAGATTTTCAAATACACGCCAAATACAGCGACTGTCAGCCATAATACGTATAGGATTTTCGGGAAGAGACGTAATAAGTTCAAGCTCAGCGCTTCGGCATTTATCCTCAAACTCTCCTGCAACCTGGTTTAAGAGTACTCCTGCATCACAGGGGATAAGATCTACCTCCAAGTTTCCTGTGGTAGCCTTGGATATCTCTACAAGATCCTCCAAGAGCCGTTTAAGATGCTCTGACTTTCGTAACAACACCTCCGAGTATTCCTTGGCTTTTTCGGGCTCAGTCTCCTCGGAGATAAGGTTGGCATAGTTGATTATAGAGGTCAGAGGGGTCTTGATATCGTGTGATACGTTGGTAATAAGTTCGGTTTTGGTGCGTTCGCTTGTCAGCCTTTGTTCAAGGGCAAGGCTTACACCGTCGGATATACTGTTGAGGTTTTCGCCGTGACTCTTAAAATCCCAAAGCATACGACGTGTATCCACACGGTAGCTGACGTCCCCCTTAGCTATAGCCTCGCCGCCCTTCTGCAGGGTTCTCATGGACAGAGCGATATATATTATCGCTCCTGCAACGAAAATACTCTTTACCGTATACAGCGTAAAATAAAACTCGGCATACCACGACCAGTCTATCGCCATAAAGAAGAGCAAAAGGTCAACGAAAAAATTTACCGTTACTACAAGAGCCGTCTTCCACACCAAAGGGATACGGCGTATAAGAGAAAACAACGCCTTAAAGCCTCTGCCTATACCTCTGCATACTGCCTTTAAAATTCTGAATATAAGCTTAAGAACCCACCATACAAAGGTACCCGAAAACAGCGTTTTTAGCTTTACACGGCATGCTATACTCATACAGAGTCCCAAAAACATATTCGCTACAGCCACACTCCATGCGATAAGCATAGCAACCATTGCCGCCTCACCCGTATATAATACGTCTATTACAAGATATATTCCGTAAACAGAGATAAAAGCAGTCAAAGCAGTAAGAATATCTATGGGAACAATATTGAATATTCCGGGAACGATCTCCTCGGTGCCCCTTCTCCTGCCCGAGGCACACATAAGTATAACGAAGGTCGCAATGCACAGACCGAGACATAACAGAGCTATAACATATATCCAGTATTTAAGGGCGTACGCTATAGCTACCGCGTCTCTTATAAACGCAAAGCCGTCGTATATTTTCATGGAGGAATCGATATATACGTTAAGGACATAGTCGGCAGATACGTTCTCGTCACCGTAAAACATTTCTATATCAAAACTGCCGTCTATATGTACAACCTTATCAAACAGGAAGCTGTACACCCTTTCCGAAGCATCCGTATCATATCCGTTTTCGGTTATTGTTTTACCGCTCTTGATATCCGAAAAGCAAAAGCGCATATTGGTCTTGTCCCCCGAATAGTCGTCCAGCAGACTTTGCTTGGTATAACCGTAAATATCAAGCGACCTGTAGGCTATATCGTATACGTTATGACGTATATGCTCACGGTTAAGGCTCTCGGCAACTACCCCCTCCGGCTGTGTATATATCTCGGCAGATATCATCACAACCGCCGCAAAAACACTTGTAACCGTCATTATAAGTGATAATATACAGAGCACAAAGCATACCGCCTTTGCTCCTATGGTTCTGTACCAATGCTTCATTTTTTATCTCCTTCCATCTTATAACCATGCCCCCAGACTGCCTTAAGGTATCTAGGCTCTGCGGGATCTATCTCTATCTTTTCTCTGATATGCCTTATATGCACCGCAATACTGTTGTCTCCTGACACGGGGTTCTCCCTCCATATCTTACGGTAAATATCTCTTGGGGAATATACCTTACCCGTGTTTGTCATAAGAAGCTTTAATATTTCGTACTCGGTGGGCGTAAGGCTTATCTCATCTCCGTCGCACAACACCCTCTTGGTATTGTCGTCAAGCTCTATACCTCCTACGGTGATGAGCGTAGGACTTACCCTGCCCGAGCCTAACTGCATATACCGTCTAAGCTGACTCTTTACCCTTGCCACTACCTCCATAGGATTAAAAGGCTTGGTTATATAATCGTCTGCACCTACGTTGAGCCCCAATATCTTGTCCTGATCCTCACTTTTGGCAGTTATAAGTATCACAGGTACATTACTGTGCTCACGAAGCTTGACCATTGCAGATATCCCGTCCATCTTAGGCATCATAATATCCATAAGTACAAGATGGATATCCTGCTCTGCCATCACGCCAAGAGCCTCCAAGCCGTCGGATGCCTCGTATAGTCTGTAGGACGGATCGCTTAAATAGATCTTCAATGCGTTTACTATATCCTTGTCATCATCGCATATAAGAATGTTGTACATCGTATCACCTCACGATTATATTATAAGGCTTTTATCCTTAATTTTAAAGAGGGTAAATGTTTAAGAATTGATTAAGGAGCCGCTTAGTAGCGGCTCCTTAATCATATTATTACCATTCGGGAGTAGATTCAAAGCTTACAGTCTCGCCCTTATAAGGGAATGTCAGCTTGCAGGAATAGAGTAAGGGAGCAGTTTCGTTATCTCTTGCACCGTACTTATGATCGCCTACCAAGGGGAACTTACGGGATGCAAACTGCACTCTTATCTGATGGCTTCTGCCTGTGTGAAGACGTATACGTACAAGAGAGGTCTTACCTTTGGAAAGACGCTTATACTCAAGTCTTGCGCGCTTGACTCCGCGGCGCATACGATCCACCACAAAAACCTTGTTCTTACGGGCATCCTTGTAGAGAAGATCCTCCCAGTCACCCTCTGCCGGAGGTGTGCCGTGGACTACCGCAAGGTATTCCTTGATCATCTCACCGTTCTGAATAGCGGCAGAGAGCTCTGCGGCACTTTCCTTGTTACGGGCATATACCATAACACCGCCTACGTTGAGATCAAGTCGGTGAAGTGTATAAATATCTCCCCCAAGCTCCTCACGAAGAAGGTCGGGAACACCGTGCTCAGAGTCAAGTCCTACAGGCTTGACACATACTATTATATCCTTATCCGAATAAAGAATTTCCATATTTTTTCTTCCTGTAACATCTATTATATTTACTGTGAAATTATACCACTACAGACCTGCTTTGTCAATAATACAATATCCACCCAAATGGGTGGATATTATGTTATTCTATAGTTATTTTAATATCGCCTGTTGTAGTCTTAATCTTACAATTTCCGCCATTTGCGGTATCGGGCAGATCAATATCTCCCGTGGTGGTCTTAACCGTAAAGATCTTGTCACTAAGCAGGCTGCCTGTAACGTCACCTGTTGTGGTATTGATATCGATATCACTTGCATCCGAGGATTCAAGGGTAATGTCTGCGGTAGTACGCTTAACGTAAAGACCCTCGGAAGCTACAAGTTTTTTAAGAGCCACGTCACCTGTAGTACCCTTAGAGCTGAAGTTACGGCAGGAAACGTCACTCACCTCGGTTCTACCCGTAGACAGAGTGATATCAACGTCACCCTGACATGAGGTGCCGTAAAGCTTTATAGCTCCTGTTGTGGTCTTTAATTTAACGCTGTCTGTTACGTTTGCACGGCACTCTATATCACCTGTGGTGATCTTAACCTCGAGGATATCTGCGTATATCTGTTCCGGGATAATAACGTCACCCGTGGTGTTATGTATAACCACTGAAGAATATTCTGCCCCGCCGGGGAGATAAACCGTCAGCTTCATATCTCCAAAGAAAAATCCGATACGTTCATACCACTTGCGTGTATCCTTGACCTCGATCTTGAGAGTGGAGTCCTCTACGGTCACATTATACTTTATCTTTTTAGTCTCGGTGCATCCTACCCTGACCTTATCCTCACGGTAGGTGTAAAATTCTATATCCGTTGTATCAGAATCGATATAAATTTTATCAAAAGGCTCACCGACTTCATAATTATTTATCTTCATTTCTTCCATCACTAACTCTCTAAAATCAAAATCTTCCTTTGCCAAAGCAAAAGTAAACATCATACCGCCTACTATAACAAGAACGGCAGCAACGATAAGCCATATCTTAGTTGTTTTTTTCATTACGCCGCCTCCTTTTTAACAAATGCCTTTTTGACACCGATAAACATCTTCTTTGTAAGAAGTATAAGGCCCTTTGTTACTGCCTTGCAGCCGTAGAAGGCGAACACCGAAAGCCCTATAGAGGCAATGCCAATACCTATACTTGCAATACCCGACCATATCTCGCCCTGTCCTGCCATGGCAGCTCCGCTGATAAGACCTCCGAGAGCACAACCTACAAAGGCAACAAATACAGACCATAAAGATACGATTACAGCCCATACCGATATATAGAGAGCAAGAACCACGGCAAAGGCTGCCGCCAAAAGCGAGAACCATACGGGAAAACCGACTATAATAAGGGTCAGCTCCCACCATTTAAGTCTTTTCTTTGATCTTACCTTTTCCTTTATGATCTTTGTTATAGGTGTATCCGCTATTATTTCCTTTACGATATTATCGATATCGCCTATCTCTGCAACAGCTTTTTCCTCGCTTATTCCGTCCTCTACAAGGTCGTCTATCATCTCGGAATAAAACTCTACCCTGTCGCTTATTGCGTCCGCGGGTAAACCTTGAAGGGCTTTTTCAAGATCGCTTAAAAATTCCGCTTTATTCATCCTCATCCTCCTTTGACACAAATCGGTAGATGGTCATTATCTCTTTCCATTCTTCCTTGAAATCCTCGATACGCTTCAGTCCCGTATCGGTGATATGATAGTATTTTCGCAGTCTGCCTCCGTGCTCTGCGGTGTGTACCGTCAGCATCCCCCCGCCCTCAAGACGCTTGAGGATGGTATAGAGGGTTGACTCGGATAACGCGATACAGGGCTTAAGATCCTTGATTATCTTATAGCCGTATGAATCCTCGTCCTTGATAGCGGCAAGCACAGCCACGTCAAGCAGTCCTCTTTTTAACTGTATATCCATACGATACCTCCTGTTCCGTAATACATCATATCACGAAGTATTGATTTTGTCAAGGGGAGTACAAAAAACAGCGGAGAAAAACTCCGCTGTGATTTATAATTTTATTGATTGAATGTTTCTACCGCGTGCTTCATACGCGCTCTGATCGACACGTTAAAGGGACAACGCTCCTCACAGGCACCGCATTCTATACACTTGTCCGCTGTAGCTTCAAGTGAGAAATAGTGCGCCTTTACACTGTCAGCAGGGCGCTTGTCAAGCTCTACAAGGTCGAGGTACTTATTGACTGCGGCTATATCTATACGCTGAGGACAGGGTAAGCAATGGTTACAGTACATACAGAGCCCGTCTGCATTGAACATGCCGAGATCGCCCAAAACCAAGCTGTAATCGCGCTCGGATTCGGGAATATCATAGTATTCTACCGCTGCTCTGACCTCCTCTGCACTCTGCATACCTACCATGACTGCAGAAACCGCGGGACGGCTGAGTGCATAGCTGATACACTGTGCTTCGGTCATAGCAACACCTAAGGGAGAGCGTTCCTTTGAAAGAAGGGT
>JAZRQH010000117.1:0-17834 GCA_045649645.1 Eubacteriales bacterium | reverse complement strand
TGCGAGCTTACAAAGAACGGCAAGGTAGGTATAATCGGTACCAACGCTACCGTCAAGAGCGGAGCTTACGTCAAGCATATAGAGAGCATACGTCCGGATATAGAAACCGTTTCTACGCCTTGTCCTCTCTTCGTTCCTTTGGTGGAGAACGGCTTTACCGATGCTGACGATCAGATAACCTATCTCACAGCCGAGCGTTATCTTGAGGATATCAAAGCCTTCGGTGCGGATACCCTTATCTTGGGATGTACTCACTATCCCATTATAGCACCCGTTATCTCAAAGGTGCTTCCGGGAGTAGATCTGGTCAACACGGGAGCCGAGGCGGCAAAGAAGCTTTTTGAAAGTGTTGCTCCCGCAGGAGGCAGCGGCAGAGTAGAGTATTACGTCAGCGATGACGTCGAGTACTTTAAATCCGCAGCCAGTACCTTCCTTGAGATGCCTGTAGGGGATAACGTATTCAAGGTGGATATAGAAAAATATTAAGTACAAAGTGCAAAGTTAATGAAGATTTTTGTCCGTTTTCGGACAAAAATCTTCCTTTATATTATATATAGAGAAAATGAATATACTTATAAGTGCCTGCTTGTTGGGCAGAAAATGCCGTTATGACGGCAAGGATAAAAATCAAATAGATCTTTCCTCTTTGGAGGGCCATAACCTTATTGCGGTATGTCCCGAACTTGACGGTGGCCTGCCTGTTCCCAGACCTCCGGCTGAGCGTGTTGGTTCCCATATAATAAATAATGAAGGAAAAGACGTTACCGTCGAGTATAGCTTGGGAGCACAAAAGGCGTTACAGACTGCTTTAGATAATGATTGTAAAATAGCTATACTCAAAGCCAAAAGCCCTTCCTGCGGAAAGGGTAGGATCTACGACGGGACCTTTACCCGTACCCTTACCGACGGCAACGGAGTGACGGCAGAGCTGTTACTGGAAAACGGCATTGCTGTATATACAGAGAATGAAATACACCTTATAAATGAAATGTAAAAAAGGTTGCTTTTTAAGCAACCTTTTATCTATAATTTTGCATTTTGGATTTTGAATTTTGCATTATAAGCTCTTAAGCTTATCAAGACAGTCGCGGCAAACAAGCTTGCCGTTGAAATGCTCAACGTTGGAAGCGTTACCGCAGAAAAGACACGCGGGCTCATATTTCTTAAGGATGATCTTATCACCGTCAACGAATATCTCAACTGCATCACGGCTCTTTATATCCATATTATTTCTGATCTCGATGGGGAGAACTATACGTCCCAGCTCGTCTATCTTTCTTACTACACCTGTTGACTTCATTTCAAATTTGCCTCCTTGGGATAAAAACTATAATTAGTTTAACATTTAAACATATAACTGTCAATCAAAAGATGGTAAAGAAACACTAAAGATTGCTAAAATGTGTCTGAAATCTACATATATATTGTATAAACGACAGTACGGATTAACGAAAATCAGAAATGTTATTAATAGTTTGTAAATTGTGAAAATAGGTATTGCATTCTATATAATAGTATGTTATACTGATCAAGCTTGATGTGCGATGAAGCGGTAGGTGGCTTACCTATAGAGTAAGGGAATTACCGTGGAGTATGTCCGATCTACAGTCGGGCGCAAAGAGTTGGCACTCCCCGAAGTCAGATCTCACCTGGCTTTGTGCGGAATATGTCGGAATTTTGCATGGCAAATTTCCGTTTTAATTTCGTGGGGATAAGAAACACCCGGCAGGGTGTAAGCGAACTCTCGCCTTCCAGCCGAAAAAATAATTTTTTAGGAGGCAAACCAAGTGGCAGTTAATGAAAAGCTCAGAATCAGACTCAGAAGCTACGATCACACTCTGATCGACGCGGCGGCAGCAAAGATTGTTGAGACTGCAAAGAGAAACGGTGCGGCAGTTTCCGGCCCCATTCCGCTTCCCACTGAGAAGGAGATAGTTACTATCCTCCGTGCAGTTCACAAGTACAAGGACAGCCGTGAGCAGTTTGAAATGAGAACACACAAGAGACTTATCGACGTGATCAAGCCCTCTAAGGCAGCGGCAGATGCTATTATGAGTCTCGAACTTCCCGCCGGCGTTGAAATCGAAGTTAAGCTTTAATTTATTAATTAAGGTAAGCTTCTCGGTAAGTGCGTAAGTGACGCACACTGCCGGGATCTGAATTAACTATTCACCGAGGTGAAGTTTTACGTCACGTTGCTCCGCTTTCTTACATTATAAGAAATGAGCAACCAATAACCTAAAACAGGAGGAAAACAAAATGAAGAAAGGCATTATTGCTAAGAAGATCGGTATGACCCAGATCTTCGACGAAGTGGGAAACGTAATTCCCGTAACTGTTGTTGAAGCAGGCCCTTGCGTGGTTGTGCAGAAGAAGACAGTTGAAAATGACGGCTACGAAGCAATCAAGGTTGGTTTCGAGACCGTAGTTGAGAAGAAGCTCAACAAGGCTCAGCAGGGCCAGTTCAAGAAGGCAAACGTTGCTTGCATGAAGTACCTCAAGGAGTTCAGACTCGAGGACTGCAGCGCTCTCAACGTAGGCGACACTCTTACAGCTGATACATTCGCAGCAGGCGAAAAGATCGACGTAACAGGTACCTCTAAGGGTCACGGTTACTGCGGTGCTGTTAAGAGATGGGGAGCACACGTGCTCAGAAATACTCACGGTGGCGGTCCTGTTCACAGACAGCCCGGTTCCATGGGTGCATGTTCCAGCCCCTCCAGAATCTTCAAGAACAAGAAGATGGCTGGTCAGTGGGGTAACGAAAAGGTTACAGTTTTAAATCTTGACGTTGTTCGCGTTGATGCTGAGAAGAATCTTATCGCTATCAAGGGTGCTATTCCCGGCGCTAAGAACAGCATCGTATATCTCCGCAACAGCGTAAAGGCATAAGCGGAAGGAGGAAAACACAATGGCAAATCTGAAGGTTGTTGATATGACCGGCAAGGGTGTCGGCGAAATGACAGTTTCTGATGCAGTATTCGCACAGGACGTTAATACCGCAGTTCTCCACGCCGCAGTTAAGCAGTATCTTGCAAACCAGAGACAGGGTACACAGTCTACTCTGACACGTACCGAGGTTTCCGGCGGCGGTAAGAAGCCCTGGAGACAGAAGGGTACAGGCCGTGCAAGACAGGGTTCCACCAGAGCACCCCAGTGGACACACGGTGGTGTGGCTCTCGGTCCTAAGCCCAGAAGCTACCGCATCTCCATGAACAAGAAGGTTAAGAGAATCGCTATGAAGAGCGCACTCTCCGACAAGGTAGCTACAGAAAACATGATAGTAATCGACAGCATCGCTACAACCGAGTACAAGACCAAGGTTATGGCAAACATGCTTACCGCTGTCGGTGCTGCTAAGAAGTCTCTCGTTGTTCTTGCAGAGAAGGATGAGAAGGTTGTTGCATCTCTCGCAAACATCCCCGGCGTTAAGGTTGCATACGTTAACACACTCAACGTATACGACATTCTCAATGCAGGTTCCTTTGTATGCGCTAAGGCAGCAGTAGAGAAGATCGAGGAGGTATACGCATGAACAATTACGACGTAATCATCAAGCCCATCATCACAGAGCATTCTATGGAGATGGTTGCTGATAAGAAGTACACCTTCAAGGTAGCAAAGAACGCAACCAAGCCCATGATCGCTGCAGCAGTTGAGGCAGTGTTCGGCGTTAAGGTTGCAAAGGTTAACACCATCAACTGCAACTCTAAGCCCAAGAGACTCGGCGCTCGTCCTGCAGGTCGTACTGCAGAGTGGAAGAAGGCTATCGTAACACTTAAGCCCGACTCCAAGACCATCGAGTTCTTCGACGGTATGATGTAATCAAAGGAGGACTGAATAATGGCAGCTAAGAAGTATAAGCCTACTACTCCGGCGAGAAGAAATATGTCTGTACCGTCTTTTGCGGAGATAACAAAGTTCTCGCCCGAAAAGAGCTTAGTAAAGATCTTAAAGAAGAATGCCGGACGTAACAGCTACGGCAGAATCACCGTTCGTCACCAGGGCGGCGGTAACAAGAAGAAGTACAGAGTTATCGATTTCAAGCGTAACTACGAAGGCGCTTCCAAGGTAATCGGTATCGAGTACGACCCCAACAGAACAGCTTACATCGCACTTCTCGAGAACGCAGAAGGCAAGAAGAGCTACATCGTAGCTCCCGCAGGTGTAACTGCAGGCGACACACTTTACACAGGTGCTGACGCTGATATCAAGCCCGGTAACACACTTCCCATTGCAAACATTCCTACCGGTACCTTTATCAACAACATCGAGCTTAACCCCGGTAAGGGCGGTCAGCTTGTACGTAGTGCAGGCGCTGCAGCTCAGCTGATGGCAAAGGAAAACGGAATGGCTCAGGTAAGACTTCCCTCCGGCGAAGTAAGACTTGTCCGCCTTGACTGCAAGGCAACAATCGGTCAGATCGGTAACATCGGGCATGATACCATCAAGATCGGTAAGGCAGGTAAGAAGCGTCACATGGGTATCCGTCCCACAGTTCGCGGTTCTGTAATGAACCCCTGCGACCATCCTCACGGTGGTGGTGAAGGTAAGTCTCCCATCGGTAGACCCGCACCTGTTACACCTTGGGGCAAGCCCGCTCTCGGTTACAAGACCAGAAACAAGAAGG
Organism: Eubacteriales bacterium; assembly: GCA_045649645.1. GTDB lineage: Bacteria > Bacillota > Clostridia > Oscillospirales > CAG-272 > RGIG7300. Next base: position 13,204 of record JAZRQH010000117.1, on the reverse strand, counting down.
CTCGTACTGAGAAGATGATCGTAAAACACAGAAACGGTAAATAAGGAGGAAGCGAAGTAATGAGCAGAAGCTTAAAGAAGGGACCTTTCGTCGAAGCAAAGCTTTTTGAGCGCGTATGCGCAATGAACGATGCAAACGAAAAGAAAGTCCTCAAAACATGGTCCAGAGCTTCCACCATATTCCCGGAGTTCGTTGGACACACAATCGCCGTACATGACGGCAGAAAGCATGTTCCCGTATACGTTACAGAGGACATGATCGGACACAAGCTCGGTGAATTTGCACCCACCAGAACATACCGCGGTCATGCAGGTTCCAAGACCAGCAACAACGGTAAGAAGTAATTTGTAGGGAGGATATAATAATGGAAGCAAGAGCTTATCTTAAATATGCCAGAATTTCTCCCCGCAAGGTACAGATCGTTCTCGATCTGATCAGGGGCAAGGACACTGACACAGCAATGGCAATTCTTAAGAACACACCCAAGGCAGCATCTGAGTATCTTATCAAGCTTCTCAAGTCTGCTGTGGCTAATGCCGAACACAACTTCAATATGGACGCGAAGAACCTCTATGTATCTGAGTGCTTCGTATGCCCCGGTCCCACACTCAAGCGTATGATGCCCAGAGCAAAGGGTCGCGGCGACAGGATCTTAAAGAGAACCAGCCATATGACAATAGTTGTTAAGGAAAAAGAGTAAGAAGGAGGCATTACCTAATGGGTCAGAAAGTTAATCCGCACGGTTTACGTGTTGGCGTAATCAAAGATTGGGATTCCAGATGGTTCGCAAAGGACGAAGTTTTTGGCGATACACTGGTATCCGACTACAATCTCAGAAAGTATCTGAAGGATTCTCTGAAAGAGGCAGGCGTTCCCAAGGTTGAGATCGAACGTGACAATGAGCGTGTAAGAGTATTCATTCACTGTGCTAAGCCCGGTATGATCATCGGTCGTGGCGGTTCTGAGATCACCAAGCTCAAGGAAACTCTTGAAGCTAAGGTTGGTAAGCCTGTAGTAGTAAACGTAGTAGAAGTTAAGACTCCCGACCTCAACGCTCAGCTCGTTGCTGAGAACATCGCAGGTCAGCTCGAGCGCAGAGTTGCGTTCCGCCGTGCTATGAAGCAGTCTATCGGCAGAACCATGCGTCTCGGTGCAAAGGGTATCAAGATCTCCCTTTCCGGACGTCTTGCAGGTGCAGAAATCGCACGTTGCGAGCACTACCACGAAGGTACTATTCCGCTTCAGACCATCCGTGCTGACATAGACTACGGTTTCTATGAAGCAAACACAACCTACGGTAAGATCGGTATCAAGGTATGGATCTACAAGGGCGAGGTTCTTGCTGAGTCTGCTAACAGAACCAGAAGAAACACCGCTGAGAACGGCGACAGACGCGACAACAGACGTCGTGGCGACCGTAACGACCGTAGAGACAGAAACAACAACGACAGAGGAAACAGAGATTTCCGCAACAATAACAGAGGTAACGGCAGAGGCTTTAACCGCGACGAGAAGAAGGAAGTTCGTAACTTCTCCAACAGAAATCCCGGTTACAAGAAGCCCGTGAAGGAAGCTCCCGTTGTGGAAGCACCCGCTGCTGAAACTGCGGAAGGAGGCAACGAATAATGTTAATGCCTAAGAGAGTTAAATACAGACGTGTACATCGTGGCAGACTTAAGGGTAAGGCAAGCCGCGGTACAGAGATCGCTTACGGTCAGTACGGTCTCGTTGCTCTTGAGCCCGCATGGATCACCAGCAACCAGATCGAGGCAGCCCGTATCGCGATGACACGTTACATCCGCCGTGGCGGTAACGTTTGGATCAAGATATTCCCCGATAAGCCTATTACTGAGAAGCCCGCTGAAACTCGAATGGGTTCCGGTAAGGGTTCACCTGAGTACTGGGTAGCAGTAGTTAAGCCCGGCAGAGTAATGTTTGAGATGGACGGCGTTGCACCTGAGGTGGCTAAGGAAGCTATGCGTCTTGCTATGCACAAGCTCCCCATCAAGTGTAAGTTCGTTATGAAAGCTGTAGAAGAGGAGGCATAAAAAGTGAAGATCAATGAACTCAGAGAAATGAGCGCAGAAGCACTCGAGAAGAAGCTCGGCGAGCTCAAGGAAGAACTTTTTAACCTTCGTTTCCAGCACGCTATCAACCAGCTCGACAATCCTCACAAGATCGCAGATGTCAAGAGAGACATCGCCCGCGTAATGACTCTTCTCAACGAGAAGAACGCGTAAGGAAAGAGGAGGTAAATAACAATGGAAATGACACGTAACCTCAGAAAGACCAGAGTAGGTATGGTTGTAAGCGACAAGATGGATAAGACCATCGTAGTTGCTATCCAGGACAACGTTAAGCATCCTATGTACGGTAAGGTAATGAAGCGTACACTCAAGGTTCACGCTCATGACGAGAACAACGAGTGCGGCATCGGCGACAGAGTTACAATCATGGAGACAAGACCTCTTTCCAAGACAAAGAGATGGAGACTTGTCAACATCGTTGAAAAAGCTAAGTAAGCTATATAGTTGCTACCAAATCATAGTAACTGACAGGAGGATAACTAAGTGTTACAGCAGGAATCACGTATGAAGGTTGCCGATAATACCGGCGCCAAAGAATTATTGTGCATCCGCGTACTTGGTGGTACAGGCAGACGCTATGCTAACATCGGTGACGTTATTGTTGCAGCAGTTAAGAAGGCAGCACCCAACGGTACAGTAAAGAAGGGTGATGTAGTTAAGGCTGTTGTAGTAAGAACAGTTAAGGGCGTTAAGCGTAACGACGGTTCCTACATCAAGTTCGATGAGAATGCAGCTATCATTATAAAAGATGACAAGACACCCCGCGGTACCCGTGTATTCGGTCCCGTGGCAAGAGAGCTCCGTGATAAGGACTATCTTAAGATCCTTTCACTTGCACCCGAAGTACTTTAAGGAGGAATTACAATGAATAAGGTTCATGTTAAGAGAGACGACACCGTCATTGTTCTTTCCGGTGACGATAAGGGCAAGAAGGGCAAGGTTGTCGAGGTTTCCCCCAAGGAGGGAAAAGTAATCGTTAACGGCGTTCATGTAGTTTCCAAGCACACCAAGCCCCGTAAGCAGGGTGAGGCTGGCGGAATCATGAAGGTTGAGGGCGCTATCTATGCTGACAAGGTTGCACTTTTCTGCGACAAGTGCGGCAAGGGCGTTCGCGCTAAGTACAACGTAGTTGACGGTAAGAAAGTAAGAGTTTGCGCTAAGTGCGGCAAGGAACTTTAATTAGGAGGGTATAGTAATGGCAAGACTTAACGATATGTACAAGGCTGAAGTTGCTCCCGCCTTAATGAAGAAGTATAACTACAAGAGCACCATGCAGATCCCCAAGTTTGATAAGATCGTTATCAACGTAGGTGTAGGCGATGCTAAGGATAACTCCAAGGCAATCGACTCTGTTATCACTGACATCTCTGCAATCGCAGGTCAGAAGGCAGTTCCCACCTATGCTAAGAAGTCTGTCGCTAACTTCAAGCTCCGTGAGGGCATGAAGATCGGCGTTAAGGTTACACTCAGAGGCGAAAGAATGTACGAGTTTATGGATAGACTCTTCAACTTCTCTCTCCCCCGTGTACGTGACTTCAAGGGTATCAACCCCAACGCTTTCGACGGTAGAGGTAACTACTCTCTCGGTCTGAAAGAACAGCTTATCTTCCCCGAGATCGAGTACGAGAAGATCGACAAGATCCGTGGTATGGATATCGCATTCGTAACAACTGCTCAGACAGATGAAGAGGCTAGAGAGCTTCTCACACTCATGGGCGCACCCTTTGCAAAGTAATTAGAAGGAGGAAGTAAAGATGGCTAGAAAGGCTATGGTTTTAAAGCAGCAGAAGACACAGAAGTTCTCCACCAGAGAGTACAACAGATGTAAAATCTGCGGCCGTCCTCATGCTTATCTCCGTAAGTACGGCATCTGCCGTATCTGCTTCAGAGAGCTTGCATACAAGGGCGAAATCCCCGGAGTTCGTAAAGCATCGTGGTAAATCTCCACGCTTAATCGGTAGGAGAGGGCAAGGGCAACAAAGCCTGCCCGCTAACCCCCGATATCAAGTCGGTAAAACCGGCAATTGCAAATAGGAGGATTAAAATAATGCAAATGTCAGACGTAATTGCGGATATGCTTACACGTATCAGAAACGCAAGCAACGCAAAGCACGAAACAGTTGATGTTCCCGCTTCCAACATGAAGAAGTCTATCGCAGACATTCTCACCAACGAGGGTTACATCAAGGGATACCAGGTTGTTGAAGACGGCAAGCAGGGTATCATCAGAATCACACTTAAGTACGTAAACAAGAAGAAGGCTATTACAGGCATCAAGCGTGTATCCAAGCCCGGTCTCCGTGTTTACTCCAACTGCGAGGATATTCCTAAGGTTATGAACGGTCTCGGAATTGCGATCATCTCCACTTCCAAGGGCATCATGACTGATAAGAAGGCTCGTTTAGAAAACGTAGGCGGCGAAGTTCTCGCCTTCGTATGGTAATAAGATAGGGAGGATTTAGAATATGTCCAGAATTGGTAGACAGCCTATAAATGTTCCCGCAGGCGTTGAAGTTACAGTAGGCGCTGAAAACCTTGTTACCGTTAAGGGTCCTAAGGGAACTCTCACACAGGCATTAAGCACAGCAATGAAGATTACCGTAGACGGCGCAGTAGTTACTGTTGAGCGTCCTTCGGATTCTAAGGAACACAAGTCTCTTCACGGCCTTACAAGAACACTTCTCAACAACATGATTGTTGGTGTTAGCCAGGGCTATTCCAAGAAGCTTGAGATCAACGGCGTAGGTTACAGAGCAGCTAAGGCAGGTAAGGTTCTTAACCTCAACCTCGGTTTCTCCCACGACGTTAAGTTTGAAGATGCAGACGGTATCACATTTGATGTACCCGATGCAAATACAATCATCGTATCTGGTATCGACAAGCAGAAGGTTGGTCAGATGGCAGCTCTCGTAAGAGAGAAGAGACCCCCTGAACCCTACCACGGCAAGGGTATCAAGTACGCAGACGAGCATATCCGCCGCAAGGCTGGTAAGGCTGGTAAGTAAGAAAGGAGAGGGTTTGCAATGGTATCTAGAAAAGACACAAACAAGGCACGTCTTAAGAGACATGCAAGAGTTAGAGCAAAGATTTCCGGTACTCCTGAGAGACCTCGTCTTTGTGTATATCGCTCCAACGCTAACATCTCTGTGCAGATCATAGACGATGTTAACGGAAACACTCTCGTTTCCGCATCCACACTCGAGAAGACCTTTACCGAATACGGCGGCAACAAGACTGCTGCTCGTGAGATCGGTAAGATCATTGCAGCAAGAGCACTTGAGAAGAATATCGACACTGTTGTTTTCGACCGTGGCGGTTATCTTTATCACGGACGTGTACTCGAGCTTGCTGAAGGCGCTCGTGAGGGCGGCCTGAAATTCTGAGTAGGAGGAGTAATAAGATATGGCACAGAAAATAGATGCAGCTACATTGGATCTTATCGAAACCAATGTTGCTATAAAGCGTGTATCTAAGACCGTTAAGGGTGGTCGTATCATCCGTTTCACAGCGATCATGATCGTTGGTGACGGTAACGGTCACGTAGGTTACGGTTCCGGTAAGGCAGCCGAGGTTCCCGAGGCTATCCGTAAGGCAATCGAAGATGCAAAGAAGAATATGATCAAGGTATCTCTCAAGGGTACAACTATTCCCCATGAGGTTATCGGTGAGTTCGGCGCAGGCAGAGTACTTCTTAAGCCCGCTGCAGAAGGTACCGGTATCATCGCAGGTGGCGTAGTACGTAAGGTGCTCGAGGCTGCAGGTATCAAGAACATCAGAGCAAAGTGTCTGCGCTCCAACAACCCCGCAAACGTTGTTAAGGCAACATTCGAGGGTCTGCGCGCACTTCGTACAGCTGAGGAAGTTGCTGCAATGCGCGGCCTTTCCGCTGATCAGTTATAATAAGGAGGGTCTTTAGAAATGGCTAAGGTTAAAGTTACTCTCGTAAAGAGCCTCATCGGCGCTAAGCCCAATCAGAAGCTTACCGCTAAGTCCCTTGGACTTGCTAAGATCGGTGACTACATCGAGCACGAGGACAACGCAGTTCTCGCAGGCAAGGTTAAGGTAATATCTCACCTCGTTAAAGTTGGCGAGTAATTCTAGAAGGAGGAAAAACCAATGAAGCTCCATGAACTTTCTCCCGCTCCCGGTTCTGCTAAGCCCGCATGGCGTAAGGGCAGAGGCCACGGTTCGGGTAACGGCAAGACTGCAGGTAAGGGCCACAAGGGTCAGAACGCTCGTTCCGGCGGCGGTGTACGTCCCGGCTTTGAAGGCGGTCAGCTTCCGCTTTATAGAAAGCTTCCCAAGAGAGGATTTACAAACGTCTTCTCCAAGGAATACGCTATCGTCAACGTAGAGGACCTCAACAAGTTTGAGGACGGCGCTACCGTTGATATGGCAGCACTCCTTGAGTGCGGCATGATCCGTAAGGAACTCTGCGGACTCAAGGTATTAGGTAATGGTGAAATTACCAAAAAGATCACTGTTAAGGCAGCAATCTTCTCCGCTTCCGCAAAGGAAAAGATTGAAGCAGCAGGAGGAAAGGCTGAGGTGATCTGAGGTGCTTAAGACACTTAGAAATGCCTGGAAGATCACAGAACTCCGTAACAAGATGCTGATTACTGTTCTTATAGTAATCCTTTACCGTTTCGGTGCGATCATCCCCGTTCCTTTCATCAACTCTGATCTTATGGCGCAGGTTATCGCAGGCACAGCCGGTTCTATATTCCAGTACATGGATATCCTTTCCGGTTCTGCATTCTCGCAGGCAACACTCTTCGCACTTTCAATTTCACCGTATATCACAGCATCCATCGTTATTCAGCTTCTTTCTGTAGCTATTCCCGCTCTCGAGAGACTCTCCAAGCAGGGTGAGGAAGGCAAGAAGATCCTGACTCAGTGGACACGTATAATCACCGTTGTTCTCGGTCTCGTTACCGCATTCGGTTATTATATGTATATGAAGAACTACGGTATGCTTACCGATACAAGCGTTTTTGCAGCATTCGTTATCATCGGCTGCTACGTTGCAGGTACTGCACTTGTAATGTGGCTTGCTGAGCAGATCAACGAGTTCGGTATCGGTAACGGTATCTCTATCATCCTTTTCGCTAACATTCTTTCCAGCGGCTTCTCTATCGTTGGTACATTTATCAACTACATCAAGAGCGGTCCTTGGGGTATCGTTATCGTTGAGGCAATGGTAATCGTGTCTCTCGCTATCATCACCTTCGTTGTATTCATCACCGAAAGTGAGCGTAGACTCCCCGTACAGTACGCCAAGAAGGTTGTTGGCAGAAAGATGTACGGCGGCCAGAGCACACACCTTCCCATCAAGCTTAATATGTCCGGCGTTATGCCTATCATCTTTGCGAACTCCATCGTGGCTCTGCCCTCGACCCTCGCACTGATCTTCCAGCCTAAGTCCGGCGGCGTATGGGAAAAGATCGTTAATTTCTTCGCTTATGACAACTGGTTCTACCCCGTATTCTTTGCAGTGCTCATCGTAGCATTTGCATACTTCTACATTTCGATCTCCTTCAACCCCGTTGAAGTATCCAACAATCTTAAGAAGAACGGTGGCTTCATCCCCGCTATCAGACCCCGTAAGCCCACCTCCCATTACATCACAAAGGTTCTCAACCCTATAGTTCTTATCGGTGCATTCTTCCTTTGCATAATCGCAGTTCTTCCTATGATCGCAAACTGGATCAGCGGTGGTGCCCTCCAGGGTATCGCATTCGGCGGTTCTTCACTGCTCATCGTAGTTGGTGTTGCACTTGAGACTGCACGTGAGATCGAGGGTCAGATGACCATGCGTCATTACAAGGGCTTCCTTGAGTAAAATGAACGAAGCGATGCTGCCAAAGAGCTTAGGCTCTTTGGCGGGCATCTAACCACCCGAGTACAGAGTGGAGGAATAATATATGAAGATCATATTTTTAGGAGCACCCGGTGCAGGTAAGGGTACACAGGCAGAGATCGCTGCTGAGACCTTTAATATTCCTGCAATTTCCACAGGTGCGATAATCCGCGAAGCAATCAAGACCGGTACCGAGATGGGCACCAAGGCGAAGGAATTCACCAGCAAGGGCGCACTCGTTCCCGACGAGGTTGTTATCGGTATAATCAAGGAGAGACTGGCAAATGATGACTGTGCAAACGGCTTCATCCTTGACGGTTTCCCCAGAACGGTTCCTCAGGCCGAGGCGCTTGACGCTATGGGCGTTACTATCGACAAGGTAGTAAACATTGAGGTTCCCGACGAAAAGATAGTTACACGTATGAGCGGCAGACGCGCATGTCCTGCATGCGGCGCTACCTTCCATACAGAGTATAAACCGTCTAAAACAGGTGAGACCTGCGATAAGTGCGGTGCTGCTCTTACAATCAGAGAGGACGACAAGCCCGAGGTTGTACTTGACAGACTTGCTACCTATCACGAGGTTACCGAGCCCTTAAAGGACTACTATGAAAAGACGGGTAAGCTTGTAACAGTCATCGGTCAGGAAGAGGTTGCAGATACTACTGCACTTACTCTTGAGGCACTGAGATAACTTCATTTATGATCCAGTTAAAGAATCCCGAGCAGATAGCTCTTATGAAAGAAGCAGGACGCATCACAGGCGAAGCATTAGCCCTCGCAGGTGAGGCGGTCAGAGAAGGTATCACCACTAAGTACCTTGACGATTTGATCCGTCGTCATATCGAAAAGTGCGGTGCCAAGCCCTCATTTCTGGGCTACGGCGGCTTCCCCGGAAGCGCGTGCATCAGCATAAACGAGCAGGTGATACACGGTATACCCTCTCAGGATGTTTATCTGCAAGAGGGCGATATCGTAAAGATCGATGTCGGAGCCTATTACCGCGGCTTTCACGGCGACAGTGCAAACACCTTCGCCGTAGGTAATATAACTCCCGAAGCAAGCAAGCTGATCGAAACCACCAAGGAGTCATTCTTCAAGGGTATCGAACAGTTCAAGGCAGGGAACAGGATAGGCGATATCGGTCATGCGATAGAGTCACACGTAACTGCAAACGGTTACAACGTCGTTAAGCGATACGTTGGACACGGAGTGGGCCATGAGTTGCACGAGTCCCCCGAGGTCCCCAACTACGGAAGACCCGGCAGAGGTCCGAGACTTTCGGTAGGTATGGTAATAGCCATCGAGCCTATGGTAAACATAGGAACGAGCGACGTGATCGAGCTTTCCGACGGCTGGACGGTTTTAAGCGCTGACAGATCACTGTCATGTCACTATGAGCATACGGTAGCTCTTACCGAGAACGGTGTCGAGCTCCTCACACTTGTGGAGTAAGCATTATGGTAGGAAGATTTGCCGTGAGCATGTCCGGCAGAGACAAGGGTAGGGTATTTATTATAGTAGATTCCCCTGAAGAAAACTTTGTTCTGCTGTCTGACGGTGAGCTCAGAAAGCTGGAAAAACCGAAGAGAAAAAAGCTAAAGCATATAAAGCTTCTTGCAATCGACCCGGTAGAGATACCGGAGACCAACAAAAAGCTCACAGAGCTTATCAAAAATATTTCTCAATCATAATTAGGAGGAAAGATCCGTGGCTAAGGATGACGTAATTGAGTTCGAAGGAACTGTTGTAGAAGCACTGCCTAACGCAAACTTCAAGGTACAGCTTCCCAACGGACACTTTGTAACAGCACACATTTCAGGCAAACTGAGAATGAATTATATATGGATACTTCCCGGCGATAAGGTTACAGTTGAGGTTTCTATGTATGACCTCACCAAGGGCCGTATCACCTGGCGTGCCAAATAAGAAAGGATAGGTATTAAAATGAAGGTTAAACCGTCCGTTAAGAAGATCTGCGAAAAGTGCAAGATCATTAAGAGAAAAGGTAACGTAATGGTTATATGCGAGAACCCCAAGCATAAGCAGAGACAGGGTTAATCGCAGCATTTGACAAATGCAACAAACTAATTTAAGGAGAAAATCAAATGGCTCGTATAGCAGGCGTAGATATTCCTAATTCTAAACGTATTGAAATCGCACTGACCTATATATACGGTATCGGCAGAACATCTGCTGTAAAGATCCTTGAGACCACCGGTATCGACCCCGACACCCGTGCAAAGGACCTTACCGAGGATCAGGTAGCTAAGCTCCGTGACGAGATCGAAAACAACTACATGGTAGAAGGTGACCTTCGCCGTGAGGTTGGTATGAACATCAAGAGACTTATCGAGGTAAACTGCTACCGCGGTATGCGTCACAGAAAAGGCCTTCCCGTAAGAGGTCAGCGTACCAAGACTAACGCGAGAACCAGAAAGGGTCCCGCTAAGACTATCGCTAATAAGAAGAAGTAAGGAGTGACAACCTAATGGCTAACGTAAAGAAAGTTACCAGAAAGCGCCGTGAGCGCAAGAATATTGAAAAGGGCGCTGCACACATCAGAGCAACTTTCAATAACACAATCGTAACCATAACGGATGTGGCCGGAAACGCAGTATCATGGGCATCTGCCGGTGAGCTCGGTTTCAAGGGTTCCAGAAAGTCCACTCCGTTCGCTGCACAGATGGCAGCAGAAACAGCAGCTAAGGCAGCTGTTGATCACGGCATGAAGACCGTTGAGGTTTTTGTAAAGGGCCCCGGTTCCGGTCGTGAATCCGCAATCCGCGCACTTCAGACTGCTGGTCTTGACATCACAATGATCAAGGATGTTACACCCATCCCCCACAACGGATGCAGACCGCCTAAGCGCCGCAGAGTTTAATTTATAGGAGGATCAGAAATATGGCAAGATATACAGGACCTGCTTGCAGACTTTGTCGTAGAGAGGGCACTAAGCTCTTCCTCAAGGGCGAAAGATGTCTTTCCGGTAAATGTTCCTTCGACCGCAGACCTACTGCTCCCGGCCAGCACGGCGCAGCAAGAAAGAAGGTTGAAGAGTACGGAATGCAGCTTCGTGAGAAGCAGAAGACAAAGAGATACTACGGTGTTCTTGAAAAGCAGTTCAAGAGCTACTATGTAAAGGCAGATAAGATGGAGGGCATCACAGGTGAAAACCTTCTCAGCCTTCTTGAGAGACGTCTTGATAACGTAGTTTACAGAATGGGTATGGCAGAGAGCAGAACTGATGCTCGTCAGCTCGTACTTCACGGACATTTCACACTTAACGGTAAGAAGGTTACCATCCCCTCTATCCAGATCAAGGTAGGCGATGTTATTACTGTTAAGGAAACCAGCCGTGCATCCGAGAAGATCAAGGGACTTATGGAAGGTCTCGACGGAAGAATATTCCCCAAGTGGCTCGACGTTGACAAGAAGAACGTTCAGGCTAAGGTAATTGCACTTCCCAAGAGAGAGGACATCGAATTCCCGTTCGAGGAGCAGCTGATCGTGGAGTTGTACTCCAAGTAATCGTGCCTCCGGTAATAGCGCATAGCTATTATAAACAACTAATTAAATATAGTAAATGGAGGAAAAGTGCATGATAGAAATAGAAAAGCCCAATATTGAGACAATGGAATTAAGTGACGATGGCAGATTTGGCACCTTCACCGTGGAGCCCCTTGAAAGAGGCTTCGGCACCACCCTGGGTAACTCTCTCCGCCGCGTACTTCTGAGCTCTCTTCCCGGCGTAGCTGTTGTATCTATCAAGATCGACGGCGTACTCCACGAGATCTCCACCGTTCCCGGTGTTAAGGAAGACGTCACTGAGATCGTTCTCAACGTTAAGGGTATCATTGCAAAGCTGTTCAGTGAAGGACAGAAGACTGTCGTTCTGGATGTTGTTGGTCCCGCAGTTGCAACTGCAGGCGACATCAAGGCAGACGGCGAAATCGAAATTCTCAATCCCGATCACGTTATTGCGACCGTTGGTGAGAACACCCGTTTCTATATGGAGTTAACACTTGATCACGGCAGAGGATACGTTTCTCAGGAAAAGAACAAGCAGAACAATCCCGCTACGATCGGTGTTATATATACCGATTCGATCTACACCCCCGTGTACAACGTAAGCTACAAGGTAGAGAATACACGTGTGGGCAATGTTACCGATTTCGATAAGCTCACTCTCAACGTAGAGACTAACGGAACCATTTCCGCTAAGGAAGCTGTATCGCTCGGTGCCAAGATACTCAACGAACATCTCAACCTCTTCGTTGATCTCTCTGATGAGGCGAAGAAGGCAGAGATCATGGTCGAGAGACCTGAGACTCAGAAAGAGAAAGTTCTTGAGATGGTCATTGAGGAGCTTGACATGTCTGTACGTAGCTTCAACTGCTTGAAGCGCGCAGGCATCAACACAGTTGAGGATCTGACCAACCGTACCGAAGAGGATATGATCAAGGTCAGAAACCTCGGTAAGAAATCACTCGAAGAAGTTATCCAGAAGCTTCATTCGCTCGGCTTGGATCTCAAGAAGGACGAGTAAGCTAAACTACATTGATAGACGAACCCAATCTTTAAAGGAGGTAAGTTTAAATGCCTAGCAACAGAAAACTCGGTAGAACAAGCGCTCAGCGTAAGTCCATGCTCCGCGGTATGGTAACATATCTGCTTGAGAACGGTCAGATCGAGACCACTCTCACCAGAGCAAAGGAAGTACGCAGCCTTACCGAAAAGATGATAACACTTGGCAAGACCAACACACTGGCTTCCCGCCGTGCTGCTCTTGCATATGTAACTAAGGAAGACGTAGTAAAGAAGCTCTTTGACCAGATCGCTCCCAAGTACAGCGACCGTAACGGTGGATACACCTGTATCTACAAGCTCGGTCCCCGTCGTGGCGATGCTGCAGAGATGGCTATCGTTAAGCTCGTTGACTAATAGCTAACAGAAAATGCACTCCGTAAGGGGTGCATTTTTAATTAATCATAACAAATCACCTTAATAATGTAGTAATTTCAGCCTTTCAACTGTAATAATATATAGAAGATCAATTTAACTTCAAAATTAATTTTGTGTACATAATTAATTTGTCGTTTTAATGGAAATTTACTTGAATTTTGGCATAGATTGTGTTATAATGCCGATAGTTAATTTATTAGGAGGAATTTCGTCATGAAGAAATTCATTGCAATCGCTGCAACATTACTTATTCTTGTATCTTCTATGGCTACTACCGTAATGGCAGGTCCCA
>JAZRQH010000116.1:0-2263 GCA_045649645.1 Eubacteriales bacterium | reverse complement strand
ATCCACTATAGAGTGAAACTCTTTTCCGGCTATAGGCGCGGTCATAAAGAGACCTAAAAGATGTCCGTATTCGGTAGAAAACTCGCAACCTCTTATTATCTCCATACCCTCTGCCTCGCCGTCAAAATAGCCGTCGTGGTCGGTTATGGCAAGGGCGTAGAGTCCTTTAGCCTTAGCATATTTTATTATCTCCTCCACACTCATTCTGCCGTCAAAGGAGGACTTTGAATGAATGTGCAGATCAACCTTATATATCATTTCTTCTTTATGGCAGAGGTCAGATATCTTCTGAAGGGTGCTCTGTCATCTCGCATACGCAGAGCCTCTCTCGCGGTGAATATATCGCCTATACCCTTTATTCCTTCTTTTATATGTCCGCTCTTTAAATGACTTAAGATACTCAAGGTATCGTTAAGCATAAAGCGCATTTTAACGTTTGTTTTGTACTTTCGGGGATCGTATTCCACCCTTTCGCCCGAGCTTGCTGCGGCATAGTCCTCAGTATAACCCGACTGACAGCAGACGGTCATAGGGTAGCTGCCCCACACGCGGGGATTGACCTCAAGGATATATTTACCCTTGAACTCTACCATTGCCATACCGTGAAAGCCAAAGGAGGAAAGCAGCTTGTATGCCGAGTCTATCATAGACTCATCATAGAAGCTTACACAACAGCTTGAGGGTCCGCCTGTAATGGGATATTCTCTTATACGGCGGTGGCATACCGCGTTTATAAGTCTGCCCTCACGGTCGAGAAGCAACCAGGCTCCCATTCCGTCGCCCTCTACCTTTTGCTGAACGATGGGGGTGGGGTCATACTCTTGGAAATGAGCATATTTTTTCTCATAATCCGCTTTGTCTACAGCTATCTTGTATCTGTCAGCGGCGGTAAGTCCGAACTTTTCTCCGCAATGGGGTTTTATAACTACGTGAAATTCTGTGGGTTCCTCTGCATATTGCTTCGGAACGTTAAGTCCAAGCTCGGTACATCTACGGTGCACCGTTTCCTTGTCATTGAGAGAATCAAGGACAGAAGGCTCGGATATAAGAAAATCGCAACACCCTGAAAATTCAGCCCTATGGCGGGATACCATATTGAGGGTATCTGCACCGATGCAGAAAAGCACGGGGCTATCATATTTCTTTATAACCGAAATAAGTCTTTCGGGATACTCAGTATCCTTACAGCTTCCCTCTATCATATGGGTAGCTGTTACGTATTTTGAGGAAAACACAGGGGGCTCGGCAGATTCTGCCATAGTCTGGGTAATGACCACATTATACCCCGCTCTGCCCAAAGCCGCGGCTACGGCAATGGCAGAACGGTATTTTCCGTCAGTTATTATTACTGTTTTCATTTTTCTTCTTTTTCTTAATTATCTTAACTGTGATAAGAACTATAACCGCGATTATAACAACTATGAGTGCTATCACGATATAGGTAAACTTGTTGGCAGCTCTGACAAGCTTGATGGGGTTAAGGCTTGAATATACTACCTTTCGTCCGTCAGGCTCCTTGTAGTCCTCGTCCATCTCGCCCTCCATCTCCTGAAGATAGGAGGTGATAGCATACCACTCCTTAAGAGGAACGCCGTCCTTGTCTCGGATAACGTGATTTGCAAGCTCGTCTGCCTCAAGGGGATTTCCGTTCTTGTCCTTGGGTGTGATAGAGAGAAGTCCGAAGGACTTTTCCTTAACAGAGCCAAGCATCTGTCCTGCGTACATACCTGTAACAACACAGTAGAGCTTGTCATCATCTATCTCCTCAAGACCATCCTCGGTGCGCAGCATTGCATAATCCACCTTGTTGAAGATCATACGGTTAGTGTTGAAGGAATACTCCACGCCCGAGAAGAAGAGCTGTGCTGCAGGCATAATGGGCTGAACCGAAGCATCCACCTCAAGGGCATTTTTAAGCTCCTTACCAGTTACGTAAACTGCGATAAGCTCACCCTCTGTACCAACGCCGAGAGATGCGGCATTGAACACGTCGGATACGGTAACCTCACCTACAGGGATAGTCTCACGGACAACGCCTGTTGCGGTAAGAGCGATATCAACCTTGTGACCTAAAGTCTTCTCTGCTGCCCATCTGTAAGCGTCCGAGAAAAGGTTGCCGAGAGTTGATTCGTGCTGAGTAGCGTATACCTCGTTTACAGAATCGAATCTGTACTCATTGTTTACCAGCACCTGATCATAGCCTACTCCGTAATCCGAGAGGTACTCGGTCTCAACGGTGGTCTTGTATTCCTCTACCTTTGCG
>JAZRQH010000115.1:0-26045 GCA_045649645.1 Eubacteriales bacterium | reverse complement strand
ATCATAAAGCCCAGCGGTGTTGAATATGAGACCATGACGGCTGATGATATGGTGATAATCGACCTTGAGGGTAAGGTTGTAGAGGGTAAATACAAGCCCTCCTCTGACACACCCACACACCTTGTATTATATAAGGCTTTCCCCAATATCGGAGGTATAGTACACACCCATTCCCGCAACGCTACCTCCTGGGCGCAGGCAGGCAGAGACATCCCCGCCTACGGTACTACCCACGGAGACTACTTCTACGGTGCTATCCCCTGTACCCGCAAGATGACCCCCGCAGAAATTGCAGGAGAATACGAAGCCGAAACAGGAAACGTTATAGTAGAACGCTTTAACGGTATATCCCCCGATGAGATCCCCGCCGTTCTTGTAAACAGTCACGGTCCCTTTGCCTGGGGCAAGGATGCGGCTGATGCCGTACATAATGCAGTAGTTCTGGAAGAGCTCGCCCTTATGGCAATGCAGACCGAAGCTCTCAACCCCAACGTTGCGGTAATGCAACAGGAGCTTTTAGACAAGCACTATCTCCGCAAGCACGGAACCAATGCTTATTATGGGCAGGCACCTGCGGTGCAGCTATAATCGGGTTAGGTTCGGCTAAAACTGTTTATCATCACACGAGGGTGAAGTAAAATAAAAACAAAAGCGAGGTGAATTCACCTCGCTTTAATTATTTGATATGTTCTAACGTAAGCTTTACTCTATCACTTATTTTTACGGTATCAATACCGAAAATAGAGGTGTGCAGAGTATTATTGATCGGTTTAGTCCAATATTCGGGAATATGCTCAATTCCGTATGCCATACCTAAAATTGAGCCAACGGTAGCGCCGTTGCAATCGGTATCAAAGCCGCAATCAACCGACATACAGATCGATCTTCCAAAGTCACCGCCACCGTAGAGCAGGGATGCTACAACGATCATTGCATTGGATATTGTATGACACCAGTCGTGGGTAATATGCTCATCATATTTTTCGTGAATAGCTTTGAAGCTCTCTTCCTTTGAAACACCCTTTTCAAATCCCTCAACCACAGACATGACCTCTTTATATAATCTTGAGGTATGGGGGATCTGGGCAAGACCACCAAGTATAATGTCCTTTATATTGTCGGTTTCTGCAGCGCAAGCCAGCATAGCCGCTACAAACATTTCGCCGTAGATTCCGTTTTTGGTATGTGAGATCGAGGCGTCACGCCATGCCATCTCTGCCGCAAGCTCGGGGTTACCGGGATTGATATATCCAAAATAGTCTGCTCTTATCTGAGCGCCGATCCATTCGCGGTAAGGATTCTTATAAACTGCGGACTCGGGCGGCTCGTAGCCCTTGACAAAATTACAGAATGCCACTCTCTCAGCGGTACAGTAAGCGTCCTTGGGCTGATAGTTAAGCCAAGCACGGGAAACGTCAAAGGGTGTAAAATCTCTGCCGTATTTTCTGATGATCTCCTGATAAAGAACGGTATAGTTGGTGTCGTCATCCACAGGCATACCGTCGATCTCATCGGCAAAATCCCTGCTTGCAAAAGCGTATTTGTATTTGCTTAAAATTTCTTCGTTCAGGTCGCTGCGGTAGATATATCTGTGCATGGGATAATTGTCTGTTTCCTTCAAAAAAGGAACCAGCTCATCGGTGTGTATGCCCTCAACAGTCTTACCCAGCATACATCCGCAAACTCTGCCCACCCACGCACCGTGGATCCTGCTTTCTATATTTAAGGTGTTGTTTTTCTCATAGGAATAGGGTTTTCTCAGCGCATTTATTGATTCAAGATCCGAGGGCTCGTTATAGGCATATCCCTCCTTTTTCTTTGCGTTGATTACGATGTCAAAAAGGATATCTCCCATTTTTTTGCGGTATTCGCTTCTCGGGAGCCTTGATACAGAGGCAAAGACGTCCTTATAGGCTTCTATATCCAAACCTTCCTCTATCGACTGCTGATATTCGATCAACAGATTAGAGGAATAAAACTCCCAAACGTGAATATTGGAGTATTGGGGCTTTATCTGCTTTGTGCCCTTCATTTCTTCGGTGACACGGTTGTCATTTCCCAGGATCAGAGCATCAAGCGAAACCCCGAAATGCTTGGAGATCTTTATGATCTTACCTAATTCCGGAACAGACACCTCATTCTCCCATTTTTGAACCGATTGCTGTGAAACTCCAAAAAGCGCCGCAAACTCCTCCTGAGAGAGATTTGCATCCGTTCTCAATTTATTGATCGCCTTACCTATCGTCATAACCCTACCTCCTTTTTAATTATATTTTATAAATATTCCGCATAAAAAGCAATAAACCTTAAATAGTAATTAATACAACTACGAGTTGTATTTTTCTTTTATAATAACACAAATAAACCGAAAAGTAAATAACGACAGTATAAATCCCCTTGTTTTACAGATAATATTATCAGTATCATGTAATCAAGGAGATTTTTATATATGAAAGCAACGGAAATTGTGAGAAGAATAGATGACCTCGGCAGAGTCGTTATACCCAAAGAAATAAGAAGAACAATGCGTATCCGTGAGGGTGGCCCGTTGCTGACAACATTGACATTTTCCGACAGATTTTGTGTCGCGATACATAGTGTGGTTAATAGGTATAAAGAACAAGCTGAGTGAAATTCACTCCGCTTTTGTAATTATATTGAAAGAATTTTAATTATGTGATATAATAAAAAACACAATTCTATATGGAGGAATCTTATGAAATATATAAGCAAAGCTTTATCAATATTGTTAATTGTTGTTCTCGTATGTTCTCTTTCTGGTTGTGCCAACAAAGAGGTGAAGCATGTTATAGAACTAATAGATTCCATTGGAGAAGTAACTGTCACTTCAAAATTGCCTATTGATGAAGCTACTAAAGCATATAACTCGCTCTCACCCAAAGACAAAAATAAAGTTAAAAATATTGATGTTTTGTATAAGGCACAAGAAGAATTTGAAAAATTTGTTCCCGAATACATATCGGACCAAGTGACTCTTTTTAGACAATGCAAAAACCCTGAGTTTTTTGGAATAAAAGAGTTTGTTGACGAATATTATGACAAATTAACAGTGGAACAAATTGAAACTATAGGCTGTGCTATTGGAAAAGCTAAAATCGAAGAATTGGCAATAGAAGTAGTAAAAGATTCTATGAAAAACCCAAATTCTTTCGAATTAATAGAGTTTAATCTTGATGATGTTATTAAAGGCTCCGAAGATACGTATTATGCTTTGTTAGAGGTTTCTTTTAGAGGTACTAATTCATTCGGTGGAATAGTTCCAGATAATTGGAGTGGAGCGATACATTTTAAAGTTGATTTTGATGATTGTACCATCTCTTACATAAAAAGCATTTCTTATTGAAAAATCGATATTTAATCAAGTATAAATCCCCTTGATTTACAGATACTATTATCAGCAACTGTAAATCAAGGAGATTTTTATATATGAAAGCAACAGGAATTGTGAGAAGAATAGATGACCTGGGCAGAGTCGTTATACCCAAAGAAATCAGAAGAACTATGCGTATCCGTGAGGGTGATCCTCTTGAGATATTTACCGACCGGGAGGGTGAGGTGATATTTAAAAAATATTCTCCCATCGGGGAACTGAACACCTTGGCAAGTCAGTATGCTCAGGCACTTAACCGCACCTGTACCCTTAACGTCGTCATCACCGACCGCGACAGCGTTATCGCTCACGCAGGCGTTCCCAAAAAGGATTATCAGGACAAGACTGTGTCAAAGGCTATAGAGGATATTATCGAGAGCCGTACCCTCTATACCTACGAGGAGGGTAAGGAAAAGCTGACCATGGTGGACGAGCCTACCGAATATTATGCCTCTGTTGTTATGCCTATCATAACCGAAGGGGATATCATAGGCTGTGTGGCATCCCTTCAGAACGAGGCTATGGCGAGAGAGATCGACATGGATACCGAAAAGAAGCTTGTACAGACAGCGGCGGCGTTTTTAAGTAAGCAGCTTGAAAGCTGAAATCGGAAGGCTCTTGCCTTCCGGTTGCATTTTTAATATACATATGATATAATAAAGTCATGAAAAAGCTGGTTATTATTACATTGATCGTTTGCGTTGTCCTTATAGCCGCATTGGTAATATACATAATAAGCGGATATGACAACACCCTCACGTTAAAAGAATACAAATTCAAGAGTGACAAGGTATCAAAGCTGATAAAGATAGCCTTTGTCTCTGACCTGCACGGCTCTACCTACGGAGAAGGCAACAGCGAGCTTATAGAGATGATAAACTCCTGCGAGCCGGATATAGTTCTTCTGGGCGGAGATATGTTTGATATACCCGAGCGATTAGAGGTAAGCCGTGATTTTATCGGGAAGATAAGTGAACTGTATCCCGTATACGCAGTTATGGGCAATCATGAATACGGCGTAGAGGGCTATACCCCGGAGCAGATGAGGAGTCTGTACAGGGAACTCGGCGTTGTCCTTATAGAAAACGACTGTCTGAGAGTTGACATCAAAGGTGAGAATATAAACCTCTGCGGCGCAGACGTTATGACAGGCGAGGTTGATTGGTCGGACAAAACTGTCGAAGGAGTTGATACAGACAATTACACCCTACTTATCAACCACCGTCCCGACCTGTGGACAGAGTTTACCCACAAAGACGTTGATCTTATGCTGTCGGGTCACGCTCACGGAGGACAGTGGGTAGTTCCCGGAATATTCAACGGCATCCTTGCTCCAAATCAGGGGTTTTTCCCCAAATATGCAGGCGGTTTATATGAGTTTGAGGACGGTATGAACCTTGTAGTCTCCCGAGGACTTTCTCTGGCAACCAGTATCCCCAGAGTCTACAATCCTCCCGAATTGGTTATAATAAAAATAGAATCGGACAGATAACTCTGTCCGATTTTTATATCTTAAATGCTTCAGGCAACAGATCCTTTAAGGTGTAGCTCTTTATACCCTCGGGGGAAGCGGTTATGATCTCAAAATCTCCGTCGCAGAACTCCGCCATTACCTGACGGCATACACCGCAAGGGTAACAGTAATCTGTTATCTCTCCGTTCTTGCCGCCTACGATAGCAATAGCCTTAAAATCTCTTACGCCCTCGCTTACTGCCTTAAAAAAGGCGGTACGCTCAGCGCAGTTGGTGGGAGAATAAGCCGAATTTTCGATATTACAGCCTGTATATATCTTACCGTCTTTTGTGAGCAGTGCCGCACCTACCTTAAAGCCGGAATAAGGGCTGTAGGAATACTGCATTGCCTCGTAGGCTTTTTCTAAAAGTTCTTTTTTCATAATAATATAATATCCTTAAACGAATTTCCTTCAAGATCGTTTTCTGCACCAAAGATATCACAAATTGTTTTTGCAATATCACAAAAACCTGTTCTTGTGCCTAAATTAACGTTTTTCACCTTTTTACCGTATATAAGCAGAGGAACGTCCTCGCGGGAATGGTCTGTTGAGGGGGTAGAGGGGTCACATCCGTGGTCGGCTGTGATGATAAGCAGGTCATCATCCCTCATTTTTTCTGTAAAGGCGGGCAGCCAAGCATCAAATTCTGCTATGCCCTTGGCATATCCCTCTACGTCGTTACGGTGTCCCCAAAGTGAGTCAAAGTCAACAAGGTTAACAAAGCAAAGGCCGCAAAAATCGGTATCGAGATATTGGGTAGTCTTTGCCATACCCTCTGCGTTTGATTTAATGGCATTACGTGCCGAAACACCGTGACCGTCAAAGATGTCGTATATCTTGCCTACCGAAGGAGTGTCGTATCCTGCCTCTGAAAGGAAATCAAGCATTGTCTTTTTGGGCGGTGCTATCGAAAAATCGTGTCGGTTGGCTGTACGCTTAAAGTCGGGATATTCTCCCACGAAGGGTCTTGCAATAACTCTGCCTACGGGGAACATTTTTCTTGCAATTTCGCAATATTCATATAACTGTTCTACGGGAACGATATCCTCGTGTGCCGCTATCTGAAACACGCTGTCGGCAGAGGTGTAGACTATAAGCGCACCTGTCTCAATATGCTCTCTGCCGTAGTCCAGTATGACCTGTGTACCCGAATAAGGCTTGTTGCAGAGAATTTTTCTTCCGCATTTCTCACCGAACTCACGGAGCATATCGGGATCAAAACCGTTAGGATACGTGGGCAGAGCTTCCTCGGATACTATACCCGCAATCTCCCAATGACCTATGGTGGTGTCCTTACCTCTTGAGCGCTCCTGCAGTCTGCCGTAAGCACCTACGGTATCATAGTTACCGCCGTTTTTGTCGATATTGAAAAGCCCTAAGGATGCCATATTGTCAGCCTTAAACAAGGCTGAATTTTTTATGGCTTCAAGCGTATTACTGCCCTCGTCCCCAAAATCGGCGGCGTCGACTGCGTGACCTATGCCAAAACTGTCAAGGACGATAAGAAAAATCCTCTTCATAATATCAGAATTTTCTCCATTTCGTGTGATTTGTACGCACTATGCTTGGTGCGTTATTGCCGGCGGGGGCTCCCCGCTTAGTAACCTACGCCGGTGTCGGGGTTTTTAACTATCTTTATAATACGTGAAGTGCCCAGACGGCTTGCTCCAAGCTCAATGAACCTTTCGGCATCGTCAAGGGAGGAGATTCCGCCTGCCGCCTTTATTTTAACGTGGTCTGCTACGTTTGCGGCAAATATCTCAACGTCGTGGAAGGTAGCACCTGCCTTTGAGAAGCCTGTGGAGGTCTTGATATAATCAGCTCCAGACTCGTTTACCACACGGCACATTTCTGCCTTTTCTTCATCTGTGAGGAGGCAGGTCTCAATGATAACCTTGAGAAGCTTGCCCTGGCAGGCTTCTTTTATTGCCTTGATCTCCCCAAGTATAAGGTCAAAGCGGCCTTCCTTTGCCCAGCCGATATTGATGACCATATCTATCTCGTCTGCGCCGTTTGCCACGGCGTCAGCAGTTTCCGCTACCTTGACCACGGTGGTAGAATAGCCTGTGGGGAAGCCGATAACGGTACATATTGCAAGTCTGTCTCCGCAATAGTCCTTTGCTCTCTTAACGTAGCTTGCGGGGATGCAGGCGGATGCGGTCTGATACTTCATTGCATCGTCCAAAATTATCTTAATGTCCTCCCAGGTTGCATCGGGAGCGAGTAAGGTATGGTCTACCTTTGAAAGAATTTCCTTGATATCCATATTTATCTCCTTTCAAGAATCTCTAATAACGTTTTGTCTGCTTCTATTATCACTGCAATATCATCTCCCGCAATGCTGCATACGATACAGTATGCGTTCTGTGGAAAAACGTTATTGCAGAAATTATATACCTTATAGCTCTTATGGTACTTTTCCTTTAAGGAATAGCCTTTTTCCTTTTTGTCTACGGCTATTATGTCGCCGTACTCTATAGCGGCGACGTGGCTTATGCGTTTGCCAGTTACCTTTCTTACGTTAAAGACCCTTTTCTCCGAGTCTGCCTCATAGGTGTGGTCGGTCAGGGAATATCGGGTGATAACGTGAATCGCCAGAGCAATACTTACCACCGCCAGAGCCTGAGTTATAAAAGCGGGGATGAGGTTCACGCGGGAGCAGGTCATAGCTGCAATACTGATTATTATAAAAAATATCGGCAGCACGATATGTGCCTTTGTTTCTCTTTTAGGATTATATATATACATATTATTATACCTCCGCATTGTGCAGCGAAACTCCCGATTTTGTTATTTCAACAACGCCAAAGCTCGGCTTATATCCCAAAGGCGGTCTTGAAATGCTGCCGGGATTAAAAACGTAAAGCGTTCTGCCCATTATATCGGGAAGATATCTGTTGTCGGGGATATGTGTATGTCCGTAAAGAACTATATC
This sequence comes from Eubacteriales bacterium, assembly GCA_045649645.1. Lineage (GTDB taxonomy): Bacteria > Bacillota > Clostridia > Oscillospirales > CAG-272 > RGIG7300. Next base: position 18,205 of record JAZRQH010000115.1, on the reverse strand, counting down.
GCATTCATTTTCTACGGCACGGTATTCCAGATTAGTGGTACCGAATTTCACGTTATACATATGCCCGTGAGTTATCATTATTCTTACACCGTCAAGATCAAGCACAGTTTCTCTGACCCTTTGATTACGACCCCAATCCTCACCGTTTCCGTTAACGGTAACAAAGGGAACCGGAGAGTAAAGCTGTCCCAGCGCCTCAAACTCATGACAACCGTCACCTAAATGTATACATAGATCAAATCGGTTGTGATTACGGTGCAAGACCTCTCTCATGTTTGTATCGTTGTTATGCGAATCCGAAAAAACAAGTATTCTCATAGTAACCTTTCTGTATTCTAAGCATATATTGATAGTAAATATATATGCGAGGCGATGGAAATGAATATTGACCCCAAACTTTTAAATCAGCTTTCAAGCATGGATCAAAGAGAGCTGTCGGAAAAGATAACTGCCATATCAAAGCTCTTGGGCGTGGATGCGGGATATATAAAAAGTCTTATAGGCTCACCCGATGAAATGCAGAAAAAGCTGCAGGGCTTAAGTGAAAACGACATAAAAAATATGTCTCAAAAAATAGATCCCCAGCTGCTTAAAAAACTGAACGCAGGAGATAAAACCAATGGAAAGTAACGATCTCTCCGCACTTCTGTCAGGAGTTATGTCAAACCCCGAGATAATGAGTAAGCTCTCAGGTATACTGTCCGATCCCGAGGCAATGAAGACGATATCCGGGGCAGTATCGGGAACGCCGAGCGAAAAAGAGGAAAAGCACGAGGCTCCTGCCTTACCTCGGATCCCGCAGAACGATGACGCAAGAAACCGAGCAAGACTCATCTCCGCTCTTAAGCCATATCTCAACGCCGACCGCCGCGACAAGGCGGATAAGCTTTTGGGACTTTTGAGCATCCTGGAGCTTACAGGCTCGGCAAATCTTTTTAAACGGGGGGATTAAATGTATCAGAGAAGCTATCCTCAAGCCGAATATATTCCCCCGAACTATAAGGGTAACGCCTTTGATCCGCCTCCAACGCAAAGTCCCTGTGACAAATGCGAGGGTTGCGAAAAGAAGGAGATCTGTGAGCCAAAGCCAGAAAAGGAAGAAAAGAACAACGATGGCGTATCCTCTCTCTTCACCCGCCGTGACGGGTCATCCTTCCAGCTAGACGATATTATCTTAGGCGGACTTATAGTCCTGCTCCTCAACAGCCATGCAGACGATGAGCTGCTGTTGGTGTTAGTTTTGTTGTTTATATCGGGGATATAGAATAATGCGTAATTCTTAATTCGTAATTCGTAATTGAAGGAAGATTTTCGACCAAAGTCGAAAATCAACAATTAATTACGCATTATGAATTAAAAATAGTCGGGCAACACTGCCCGACTATTTTCTCAATTGTACATCATTTCGGGCGATTATCTCCCAGAACCATACGGGGAGATCAAAGTCATAGTCCACCAGTATGTTTCTCTTTACGTGTGCTATCTGCTTGAACTTGACGGTATTATCGTAGAAAAACGCATAATCCACCAAGGGCAGAATGTTACGAAGGGTCTCGGGTAATCTTTCAAAGCGCTGCTGTATCAGCTTGTCGTCTACACCGTGACCGCCCTTCTCCACACGGGTGTGGACACGGCGAACTGCGGTCTGGAGGTTTTCGACTCCAACGTAGTAGAGCTGAATGATATAGCCGGCTTCTCTTGCCTTCTTTATCTGTCGCAGGATAGTAGAGCTTGCAAGGGTGGTCTCCTGATGGAAGGTAACTCCGCGCTTGAGACAGTCTGCCATCATGGTCATTGCCTGTCGGCTCGCCTTGATCTGCAATAGGCTGTCCTGCCAGCTTCCCTCGCTTGCTACGATCTCGTCAACGTTTATGCGCTCGCCCAGATTTTCGTATTTGCGAAGTATCTGGGAAAGCGAGGTCTTGCCTGCGCCGTTGACGCCGGCAAATATAGTATACTTTGGCTTCATAACAGAAGCTCTCCTATTACCTTCTCCTGCTCAAGCTGTAATTTGAGGTTAAGAAGCTTGCGGTAGAATATCTTTTCCTCACGGGTAGCACCGTTAAGGAGGCATCTTTCCAGCTCCTTTGTGGAGGTCTGGGAAAACTTAAGATATAAGTCACCGGGAAGGCGAACGGAAGGGGTTTTGGGTGTAGGCATAATTTTACTCCGTAAAATAATGCGTAATTCTTAATTCGTAATTCGTAATTGAAGGAAGATTTTCGACCAAAGTCGAAAATCAACAATTAATTACGCATTACGCATTACGCATTACGAATTAATTATTAAACTTACTGTTCGTCGATTTTCTTTACCTGAATGCCAAGCTCGTCAAGGTCTGCTACGTTTACGGGAGCAGGACACTGGGACATAGGCTCGGAAGCGTTCTGGATCTTGGGGAATGCCACAACGTCACGGAGGCTGGGTGCGTCGCACATGATCATGGAAAGTCTGTCAAGACCCATACCGGAACCGCCGTGAGGAGGTGCACCGTACTTGTAGGCATCAACAAGGAAGCCGAACTTAGCGCTGATCTCTTCCTCGGTCATGCCAAGCGCCTCAAACATCTTCTGCTGAAGCTCGTAGTCTGTGATACGGATAGAGCCGGAAAGCAGCTCTGTGCCGTTAAGAACCATATCGTAAGCCTTTGCTCTGACAGAGCCGGGATCGGTGGTAAGGTTAGGCAGACACTCCTCCATAGGCATGGTGAAGGGGTGGTGCATAGCATCCCAATGCTGGGTCTCCTCGTTCCACTCGAAGAAGGGGAACTCGGTGATCCAGAGAAAGTTATATCCCTCGGGAATGATATCAAGCTTCTTAGCAACAGCCTGTCTTAATGCACCGAGAACAGGGAGAACTACCTTGTTCTTATCTGCAACAAAGAGGGCAACGTCACCCTTCTGACAGTCGATGCGCTCAAGGATAGCCGCCATTTCTTCCTCGCTCATGAACTTGGAGAAGGAGCAGTTGGGAGTATCCTCTGCATATCTGATAAATGCAAGACCCTTGGCACCGATGCCCTTAGCCTGCTCGGTAAGCTTGTCTATTTCTTTTCTTGTAAGAGTAGTAACTGCGTTCTTTGCAACGATACATCTTACACTGCCGCCGCCCTGAACAGCACCCGAGAACACGCCGAAGCCGCAGTCTGCTACGAGATCGGAGATATCGGTGATCTCCATACCGTATCTGGTGTCAGGCTTGTCGGAGCCGTAGCGGTTCATAGCCTCAGCAAAGGTAAGGCGAGGCATGGGAGTAGGAATATCAACGCCCAGAACTTCCTTGAAGAGGCGCTTGATAAAGCCCTCGTTCATTTCCATAATGTCCTCCTGTGTAGCAAAGGACATCTCAAGGTCTATCTGTGTAAACTCAGGCTGACGGTCAGCACGAAGGTCCTCGTCACGGAAGCAGCGTGCAAGCTGAATGTATCTGTCATAACCTGAGAGCATAAGAAGCTGCTTGTAGATCTGGGGAGACTGGGGGAGAGCATAGAAGCTGCCCTTGTGAACTCTGGAGGGAACAAGGTAGTCACGTGCGCCCTCGGGAGTGGACTTGATCATCATAGGAGTTTCGATCTCAAGGAAGCCGTTTTCATAGTAATACTCACGGGCAACTCTTGCGATGTGGTGACGCATAATGATATTCTTCTGCATCTGGGGACGGCGAAGGTCGATATAACGGTACTTAAGGGCGGTCTCCTCACCAACGTTGGAGTTATCACCAACCTCGAAGGGAGGAGTCTGAGCCACACCCAGAATCTTAAGCTCGTCTACTGCGATCTCGATGTCACCTGTGGGGATGTTCTTGTTTACAGAGCTTCTCTGACGAACAGTACCCTTAGCACAAAGAACCCACTCGCTTCTGATGCCGAATGCGGTATCAAAGATAGCCTTGTCGGTCTCGTCGTCAAAAGCAAGCTGAACAACGCCTGTACGGTCACGAAGGTCGATAAAGATAAGACCGCCAAGGTCACGCTGACGCTGTACCCAGCCGTTGACCGTTACTCTCTTGCCTATATCCTCCGTGCGGAACTCTCCGCAGTATTTGGTTCTTTTATCTGCGCTTGTAAAAATCTCTGCCATCTTTTTTTACCTCATTTCATAGCTTCACAGAGAGCAGCCATATCGGTAAAGTCTACCTCTACCTGACTTGACTCCTGCATGTTTTTAAGTATAGCCTTGCCGTTTTCTATCTCGTTATCACCGATAATGAGAGTATACTTGGCATTTATCTTGTCTGCGTATTTCATCTGAGCCTTAAGGCTTCTTGCCACAAGGTCGTATTCTGCATACACACCCTCACGGCGAAGCTTTGCCACAATACCTGCCGCCTTGCACTGAGCAGCCGCACCCATAGGTGCAATATAGAGAAGAGGAGCGTGCTCGCTTGCGGGAACAGCACCGTAAGCCTCCATTGCAAGGATAAGACGGGTGATACCCATAGCAAATCCGATACCCGGCATCTGGGGACCGCCGATCTCCTTCATAAGACCGTCGTATCTGCCGCCGCCGCATATAGTGCTCTGTGCGCCAATGCCTGTGCAGATGAACTCAAATACGGTTCTGGTGTAGTAGTCAAGACCGGGGACGATATTGGTGTCTACTACGTATTCTATACCCATCTCGTCGAGATGATTCTTTAACTTTGTCATGTGATCGGCACAACCCTCGCAGAGGTGCTCGATAGACTTGGGTGAATCCTTGCCGATAACAGAGCAAACAGGGCTCTTGCAGTCGAGGATACGAAGGGGATTTGTTTCAAGTCTCTGCTTACATGTATCACAGAGCTCGTCCTCGTGTGCCTTGAAATAATCGTAAAGTGCCTGACGGAACTTAGGTCTGCACTCGGGACAGCCGATAGAGTTGATATGAAGGGTGGTGTCCTTGATGCCTAACTTAGAGATGATCTCATTTGCAAGTGCGATAACATCAGCATCAGCCGCCGCATCAGCCGCACCGTACATTTCAACACCAAACTGATAGAACTCACGGCTTCTGCCTGCCTGGGGCTTCTCGTAACGGAAGCAGTTTATCATATAGTATAACTTAAGAGGAAGTGTATCAGAGCACTTGCCGTTCTCAACCAACGCTCTTGCAACAGATGCAGTACCCTCGGGACGAAGGGTAAAGCTGCGGTTCTCACGGTCGGTGAAGGTATACATCTCCTTCTGTACCACGTCGGTGGTATCACCTACACCGCGCTGGAAAAGCTCTGTGGATTCAAAGGTAGGTGTTCTTATCTCACCGAAGCCAAAGTTAGCCGCGGTGTCTCTTGCTGTCTTTTCAATATACTGCCACAGGGGGGTATCGGAGGGCAGGATATCAAATGTTCCTCTGGGTTTCTGTATCATAGGAATTCGCTCCTTAATATAATAGGTTGTTACGTTAGTTTTACATTATATTTTATCATAATATAAAATATATGTCAATATAAAAGGACTTGCTATGCAAGTCCTTTTTATAAATTACTCTATTGTAATTGTCTTGATCTTCTGCTCAACTACAGGCTTATCCATGTAGTCGGTATCAACGGAAGCGATCTTGTCAACCACCTCGATACCGTCTACTACCTTACCAAATGCCGCATACTGTCCGTCAAGGAAGAATGCGTCAGCGTGGCAGATGAAGAACTGGCTGGATGCAGAGTCGGGAACCTGAGTTCTTGCCATGGAGATAACGCCTCTCTCGTGGCGGATGGGGTTGTTAACACCGTTGATGGCAAACTCACCCTTGATAGTCTCTTCAGAGCCGCCCATACCTGTACCGGTAGGGTCGCCGCCCTGGATCATAAAGCCTGCGATAACGCGGTGGAAGATAAGGCCGTCATAGAAGCCTTCCTTTACCAGCTTTTCAAAGTTTGCAACTGTTATGGGAGCAGCAGTAGCATCAAGCTCAAGTGTGATCACGCCGCCGTCCATCATTTCGATCTTTACCATTTGTTTATTCCTCCACAAAACTTATTGTTTTTATTTTCTGTTCTGTTAAGGGTCTGTCGCTTGCATCTGTCTGGACACTTGCGATCCTGTCAATCACGTCCATACCCTCTATAACCTTACCGAATGCCGCATATGAGCCGTCAAGGTAGGTAGAGTCAGCGTGACAGATAAAGAACTGGCTGGATGCAGAGTTGGGATCCTGGCTTCTTGCCATAGAGATAACGCCGCGGGTGTGAGAGAGGGTGTTCTGTACGCCGTTGTTAAGGAACTCGCCCTTGATGGTCTCTTCAGAGCCGCCCATACCTGTACCGGTGGGGTCACCGCCCTGGATCATAAAGTTGGCAATAACACGGTGGAAGATAAGGCCGTCGTAAAAGTTCTCGGAAACCAGCTTCTTGAAGTTTGCAACGGTTATGGGAGCGATATCGGCATAGAGCTCAAGCTTGATTACGCCGCCGTCCTCCATAACTATCTCAACTACGTCGGAAGGATTGCCGGGGTTGGACTTTGTGCAGGCTGCAAAGCTGAATACCATAGCACAAAGAAGTAAAACGGAAATTAACTTTTTCATTTTTATATATTCCTTTCTTAGTATACGTTTGTAGTGCTGCTCTCAAAGGCAGTCTGGGGAACGGTTGTGGGGAGCTTGTCTATGCTCTCCTTGTTTTCTTTAACAGAAGCGCCGTAGGTAGTCTCGTATTCGGTCATCCTCTCACCAACCCTTGCGGAAAGTATAGCGTTTTTGACCTCGGCCTGCCATACAGCAGAGCCTTCGCCTGCAAAATACATTATATGATAACCGTAGTCGGTCTCAACGATATCAGAATCCCCGATCTGTCTTGCATTGTCAAAGAGCCAGTCGTTAAAGGTCTGTACCATCTCACCCTCGCGGACGTTTTCGTAGAGGGAGGAGCCGTCTTCATTGTACTTTTTCGCAAGGGCATCAAAGCTCTCGGCTGTGGCTTCTCCGTTTCTCCATTCATTAAGGACTTCCTCAGCCTTTGCCTTGGCTTCGGCTGCGTCCTTGTAGCTTTCGGGTCTTAAGAGGATGTGACGTACGTTCTTTGTGGCACCCTCGGCACGGTGGGGAGCTGCTGTCAGTATATATACGGTATAGCTGCCTGAGCCGTTGTCGACCAGCTTGCTGTCGCCTATCTTTCTTCCGTCCTCAAAGCAGAACTCAGATACCTCGTTGCCCTGGGTGTAGCCTGCGTCCTTTGTGCCTGCAAGGGTCTTGTCTATCTGAGCCGCAAGCGCATCATCCGCCATGGGGGTCTGACTACTACTGTTCTGAGCGGTCATATAGCTCTTGACCCAGCTCTTGTATCCCTCAACGCCCTTGGCGGTTGCTTCGGTGACAAGTGCCTCAGCATCACTCTTTGCCTTGGCGTATGCCGCCTCGGTATCCTCGGTGCCTGCGGTGTTGGCGGTCACGGTATAGGATATATAATCTACCTTGCTGTATAGCTTTACGTTTTCGTTATAGTAGGTCTCGCAGTCGGTATCGGTTATGGAGGCGCCTATATCAGCCTGTACCTTTTCGTAATACTCGTAAGCGTATATCTGGAGCTTCAGAGCGTCACGCAGATCCTTTTCGTCAAGAGTATTGCCGAACATCTTAGTGATATATTCTTCTATAGTTACTCCACCCTGGGTTATTGTTTTCTGTATCTGCTCGTCAACACGCTTGTCAAGGTCCTCGTCGGATATACCTGCCGCCCTTGCTGCCTCGGCAAACTGCAGGAATCTGCCCGCATCGCCCAGAGTCATTTCAAGAAAATAGTCGTGCCAGGTCATATCCTCGCTATACTGCTGCTCGTCGAGAGGCTTGGATTTATCTAAGCCCATGCTGTCAAAGTAGGAGGAATATGCGCCGTATGCATTATAGAATCCGGAAAGATAGAGATAGCTGAGCATACCGTTGGTTATCTTATAGTTTTCGGATTCCAGAGCTATAAGCGAATGATTGGTATCGGCAGCTACGCTCTGCTCGTTTTCCGTAGGCTCTTTTGTTTCCTTGCTGCCGCATCCGACTACAGATACGAGCATTACGGCACACAAAATAAGCGCAATGATCTTTTTCATGTTTTGTCCTTTCAAAATGAATTATTATCTATGTAAAAATATATAATACTTTTATGAGGGGGTGAGAGTGTGAGCATACTGCCAAAGGAAAAATGGGCGAGACTGTTGGTCTTATCGGCGTATATTTTACTTTCGATACTCGTACTCTTTCTCTTTATGGGCAGGGTCATCGGACTCTTTTTGCCCTTTGTGTTTGCTTTTACCGTGGGATGGATGCTGCGCTCACCTACCGAAAAGCTTCACCGCCGTCTGGGTATCCCCCGCAAGGCTGTGGGGCTTATATTGGTCTCGGTGGTAATATTTTTTATAGGCTTCGTGGTCTTTCTGCTTGCCAATCAGCTTATATCCGAGGCTCAGCGGCTCTTTGAAAAGCTGAGCGAAAGCTCGGGCAAGATCCTGTCGGATGCGGCGGCTCTGCTTGACAGAACGGCAGAAAAATTTCCCTTTATATATGAGCATCTTGACCGCGATGTGATAAACGGAAGCCTTACCGAGGTCCTGAAAAATATTATAAGCTCTCTGTCGGGATCTCTGGCACAGCTTCTGACCGCCTTTGTCACGGGACTGCCGGATATCGGACTGTTTTTTGTGGTTTTTGTTATAGCTTCCTTTTATTTTGCCATGGACCTTGACGGAATACTCTCTCTGCTGGGGACTCTCATACCCCAAAGAGCAAAGCAAAGCCTGAAAAAAACAGCGGCGCGGCTCAAGAGCACCGGAATAGGCTATATCAAGGCGTATTCGGTGATACTGCTTATAACCTTTGCCCAGCTGTTCGTAGGCTTTCTTATTCTCAAGGTAAACTATGCCACGACTCTTGCGCTCGTTATAGCTCTGCTTGATATGCTTCCCGTTATCGGTACGGGAACTCTGCTTATCCCCTGGGGGATAGGCGCCATAATAACAGGCAGAGTCGGTCTTGGAATAGGGATACTCGTACTCTTCGGCATCATCACCGTTGTGCGCGAGGTAATAGAGCCCAAGATCATCGGAAGCACTATCGGAATGCACCCGCTTCTGACCCTTGTTGCCATGTATTCGGGCTATAAGCTGCTGGGTCTTTTGGGGATATTGATATTCCCGCCCGCCCTTGATCTCGTCAAGACTCTATTGATAGATTATACACCAAAACCGGATATATAGCAAGAGGAAATGTGAACAAAATATTAATTTTTTTAAAATAGGGTATTTTTTATTTTTTAATATTGACAACATGTTAAAGCCACTATATAATATATGATGTTGATTCGGAAAACACAATATATTGTGGTTTTAATATGTGAGTACATAGGCACAGCCTATTTAATGAAAACAGCATTACAATGAGAGTGGGAAACTCATTGTAATGCTGTTTTCTGTTTCATACTGAAACAAAAAAGCACCTTAAAAGGTGCTTTTTGCAGGAGTACGCCCCTGCACCCATTAAATAGTGAATAGAGAATAGTGATGGTTGAAAAAAGTTTCCTTTGGAAACTATTTTCTTCCTTAATTTTGCATTTTGCATTCAAATGAAAAAAGCAACCCGAAGGTTGCTTTTTTCTTTATGTTATAGCTTATGCTATAGTGATGTAGTGGTAATTATAAGACTCATCATCATACTGTACACAGAAGGTGTATGCGCCGGGAGCGAGGTCTTCAATTACGATCTGACCGTCAACTACAGACTCTGCCTTAACGTACTTGGAGCCTGCTGCGTTCTTTACATCGCTCATAGAATTGTACTTACCGATAGCGTATCTTACCATTACGAAGCCGTCCTCGATAGCACCGATAGTAACGGTGTTGCCGTCAACGGTAGCGGTGGATTCCTTCTTATCGATGGTGAGATGCTCTACGTGCTTGTAACCGGTAGTGTACTCTACGATAACGGTGATCTCGCCTGCGGTACGGTACTGGATCTTGTAGGACTCTGCATCCTTGATTGCGGACTTGTTGTTGAAGCAACGGAGGAGAGGTGCCTTCTTGATCTCGGATATGGAGTTATATTTGCCGTATGCACTTCTGATGATCTTAACACCGGGAATATTGCCGATGGTAAGCTGGAGACCGTTCTGACTGAAGGTAGGAACGTCAACGGTGAGGTTGATGTGATGATACTCAACGCTACCGTCGTTGTATCTGATAAGTACGGTATGTGCACCGGGGTTAGCGGTAACGTAGGTAAAGTCGTTGGTTGCAAAGTAGTTTGCAAGCTTGTTAGAGGTTGCCTGATACTTAGCACCTGCTGCTACGTTGTTCTTGATCTCGGAGTAGGTTTTCCATGTACCCTCTGCGATCCACATATCCTTGATAGTGGAAGCTGCCTTCATATCGTTAACGGTAAGTCGCAGCCCGTCGGATGTGAGGTATGTATTGATGGTGTTAACGTCAGCGTAGAGGAAGTCGTTAGTACCGTCGTTGTGTCTGATACAGAAGGTATACGTACCTGCATAAGCTACGTCGTAGGTGAATACACCGTCAACGATGTACTTAGCTGCAGCAGCTGCAGAAAGGGTAAGGTTGCCTTCTGCTGCCTTGAGCTGGGAAACCGTGGTGTACTTACCGATAGCAAATCTGATCTCCTTAACGTCTTTTACGTTCTTGATGGAAACGGTATAGTTAAATACAGATTTTACCGCAGGGGTAGCGGCACTTGCAGTATAAGAAAGATTATTCGTCTGTGCAAAGCTTTCGGCATAAGAGCCTGTCGTACAGAGTATCGTAAGATCGCTACAGCTATTGAATCCGTATTTATCGATAGAGGTAACCGATGAGGGGATATATATCTCGGTAAGTGCCTTACAGTTACGGAAGGTGTTCTTGCCTATAGTGGTGAGGCTCTCGGGAAGCTCTACCTCTGTAAGGGAGGTACAACCGTCAAAGGCCTTGTTTGAGAGAACGGTAACACCCTCGTCCATAGTAACCTTGGTAAGCGACGTGCAGTTATAGAAGGCGTTGACGCCAACCGTACCTACACTGCCGGGTATATGGGCTTCGGTAAGTATCTCACCGTCAAGATAAATATTGGATGCATACTTGAGAGGGGATGCGGTCTCATCATCAAAGGATATGCCTGCTAATGCCGCTACGTCGCTGATATATACGTTCTTCAGCTTAACGCAATCCTTGAAGCAGTATATGCCAACGCTCTTGACACCTGTGCCGAAGGTAACGCTGAGCGCTCCCTCGTTGCTCTGGAATGCACTCTGAGCGATGGTTTCAACGCTGTCGGGAATGATGATCTCGGTTATCTTGGTACAGTCGCGGAAGGCGTTTTTACCGATATGAGTTATACCGTCGGATATCTCAAGACCTACGATCCTGTAACGGTAAGAATACCAGGGAAATGCGGTCCTGTCATCATAGTCGGGCATAGCACCCTCACCCTCGATACAGAGAGTGTAGTTTTCATCAAGTCTCCAGTTTACCGTATCGGTAAGCATACCGCCGTCAACATCGGTGGAGGCAGAGGGAAGCTTTTCTAAAGTCTCTGTACTGATGATCTCATTACATACAGAGCAGTAAAGAACCTTCTCACCCTCTTCGGCTTCGGTAGGCTCTTTTGTAACTACCCATTCCCCCTCGGTGTGACCGAGAGCGGGGATAGCGGTAACAGCGCTGTCACCGCATCTTGAGCAGGTCGTTACCTTTTTGCCTGCGGTAGTACAGGTGGCATCGGTAGTTTCGGTTATATAGCTGTGACCGAGTGCTGAGCCTGTGTCGGTCACAGTATCGGTCTTGCCGCAGTCACCGTCACAGAGAGCTGTCTTGGTGCCGTCCTCTGTACAGGTAGCGTTAGAGTCGCTTATATAGTTGGTGAAGCTGTGGTTACAGATATATTCTACCTGCATATAAGGTCTCTGCGCCGCATAAAGAGCATAGGCGCTGTCCTTATAGCACTTCATAAGAATATTACGGTAGTTCATAAAGATGCTGTCACCGATGGAGGTAACGGAACGGGGTACGGTCAGAGAGGTAAGGTGAGATACAAAATAGAATGCAAGGTCACCGATAACCCTTGTACCCTCCTTGATAACAAAATCCTTGCTTGCTGTAGAATCGATCCTTATAAGACAGTCATCAATATACAGTGCACCGTTTTCCCAGTTTGAATCATCATAGCTATATCCGCATGAAAATGCGTTGTTACCGATATATACAACGCTTTCGGGAATACTGATATCATAGAGATTGCTGCAGGGTCTGAAAACCTCCTCTGCTACGAGTGTAGTACCCTCGGCAATATGACATTCGGTTACGTCGGCGGTTGCTCCTATAAGATAGCTGTCTATATAGAGCACGCCGTCAGTCCAGTTGTCTGTGTTTTTGTAAAAGGCAGTAGAAGAAAACGCACTGCTTCCGATATGGGTAAGTCCCTCGGGAAGGGTGATCTCACGGAGATTGGGACAGGTCATAAACGCACCGTCCTCGATATTTGTCACGCCCTCGGACACAACAACACTCTCAAGAGAGGTACAGTGATAAAACAGATCCTTGTTTACGGTAGCAACGTCTGCGGGAACGGTCAGGTGAGTCACCTTTTCACCGTTCAGTACAAGATCCGCTCCGTTACCGAGAGGGCTGTTGACACCGGAGGAAAAATAGATATTAAACCAGCTGTCGATATCGCTTATGTATACTGTATGAAGCTCGGGACAGTTATAAAAAGCACCCGAACCCGCTTCCTCAAGGGTGGTGGGAATGCTTACAGATGCAAGGGAGCTGCAGTTATAGAATGCTTCCTTGCCTATCTTGGTGATGCCCTCGCAGAGACTGACGGTCTCTACGGTACTGCAATCCTTAAGGAGATAATCACCTATAGCGGTAATGCCCTCTTCAACAACAAGATGCTTTATATTATACTCACCGTCATCAAAAGGCAGCTGTGAGGAATGGAAATTGTAGGTGCTTCCCGTACCTCTGATAAACATGGTACCGTCACTGTAGAGGTATGCATTGTTACCGAAGCCTGATACACGGCTCATAGTTATAATACCGTAAACGCTGTCATAGGGCTGAACGTCGATAACGTTACCGCACACGTCACAGGTCTGACTCTGCTCGCCTGCTTCGGTTAAGGTAGGCTCTTTTGTAACGGTCCAGCTGCCGCCGAGATGCTCGGTAGCCTCACCGTCATAATACTTGGTATCCACCGCACCGCAGCCGAGATCGCACTGTGCCGTCATAGTACCCTTGCCTGCACAGTTTACGTCGTCGTTTTCCCAGTAATCTGTAAACTCGTGTGTACAGTATATATAAGGGATATTATTTTCCTTGGCATATTCCTCGGCATAACTGCCCTCGGCACAAACTATGGTAAGATCACTGCATCCTTCAAATGCGGTACGGTCAATATAACTAACCATAGTGGGGATAATAGCGGTTTTAAGAGACGTGCATCCACCAAAGGCTCTTGTGTATACAGAATAAGTATAGGTACTGTATGGCAACTTTATCGATTCAAGAGACACACAGTTTTCAAAGGCGTAGTAGTCGATGCCGCCCCAAAGATCTAAGTAGGTGAATTTAACCTCCCTGAGCTTGTCGCAGTCCTTAAATGCTGACATACAGATAGAGGAGATACCGCCTTCGATCTCGGCAGTAACTACGTCGTACTTACAGTTCTTAAAGTGTATATCGGGAAGAGGACCGGAGCTGCCGCTTACAAACAGTTCTCCATCGGCTGTCAGGTTGTACCAGAACGATTCCTCGGGTCCGAAAAACTTAAACTCATCCTCTTGGTACTCCGCGCTGACAGGCAGGACCACAAGAGACGGAATAAGCATAACGATACAAAGCAATACGGAAATAATCTTTTTCATACTGTCACGCTCCTATAAAGGTTTTTTTGATATTTTGGAATAATGTCGGGGAAAAGCCTTGGGTGTTTCACTTTCCTTTTCGAAAACAAAAACTGCTCTTGCCTGTTCTCCCTCTGCGGTTATAAGAGCAGGCTCCTTTATCACCGTAGGTACAGCTCCAAGCTTTTCAATGCCGTCGGAGGCTTCTGAAAGCTCCTCCTTGCCTATGGCAGCCTTGCAGGAGATAAATTTTCCTCCTATCTTCACAAGGGGAATACAAAGCTCGGAAAGGATATTCAGCCTTGCCACGGCTCTTGCGCATACACAGTCAAAGCTCTCGCGATAATCCTTACTCTGACCTACCTCCTCGGCTCTGGCTGAGAGGGTGGTGACGTTGAGAGAAAGCTTATCTGCCATAAGCGAAACGAACTTAAGCTTTTTCTCGGTAGAATCAAGGGCTGTTATCTTAAGGTCGGGACGGACTATTGCCAGCGGCAAGGTCGGAAAACCACCGCCGCAGCCTACGTCACAAAGAGTGGCGCCTTCGGGGATATACTCCTCTATAAGCAGAGAGTCTGCAAAATGCTTTGCACAGGCTCCCGCCATATCGGTAACGGCTGTCAGATTGACCTTTTCGTTAAAGGCAACAAGCTCGTTATAAAGTATCTCGAACTTATCCGCATAGCCGTTGTATCTGCCGTCGGGGAAGTTCTTTGTCATTATGTCGGTGTAAATTTCCTTAAAGCTCATTTGCTGCCTCCCCACAGGGTTATTATAAGCACCGAAATGTCGGCGGGGCTGACTCCTGAGATGCCCGCTGCCTGTCCGATATTCTTGGGTCTTATTTCGTTTAACTTCTGTCTTGCTTCAAGACGAAGTCCTTTTATTTCGTTATAATCTATGTCCTCGGGCAAGAGCTTTGCCTCAAGGTCCTGCTGCTTCTTTGCCTCTGAGAGCTGACGGCGGATATAGCCGTCGTACTTTATCTCCACCGCCGCGGTTTCTTTTACCTTGTAGGGCAGCTCGGGACGGTTGGGGTCAAGCGGGAGTATGGTATCATAATCAAGCTGAGGACGTCTCAGCAGCTCCGCCAGCTTCACTCCCGACTTTACGGGCGTGGTCTCATATTTTTCGAGCAAGGGATTGGCATCCTTTGGTGAAACGTTCACCGCTTCAAGTCTGGCTACCTCTTCGGCTACCATTCTTTCCTTTTCTTTTACGGCGTTGTATCTTTCCTCAGACAGAAGTCCTACACGGTAGCCGTAATCGCAGAGTCTCTGGTCGGCGTTATCCTGACGTAAGAGAAGTCTGTATTCCGAGCGGCTGGTCATCATACGGTAGGGCTCGTGAGTACCCTTAGTCACAAGGTCGTCGATAAGTGTTCCGATATAAGAGCTTGAACGGGGCAGGATCATCTCCTCCTCGCCCTTTATCTTAAGTGCGGCGTTGATACCCGCCACAAGACCCTGAGCCGCAGCCTCCTCGTATCCCGAGGAGCCGTTGAACTGACCCGCGCCGTAAAGTCCCTCTATTTCCTTGAACTCAAGGGTGGGATATAGCTGAGTGGGATCGATACAGTCGTACTCTATGGCGTATGCGGTACGCATGACCTGTGCGTTGGAAAATCCCTTAAGGGAACGTAGCATCTGCATCTGTACCTCTTCGGGCATAGAGGATGAAAATCCCTGTATGTACATTTCCTTTGTGTCTGCACCCATAGGCTCGATAAAGAGCTGATGTCTTTCCTTATCCGCAAAGCGTACCACCTTATCTTCAATGGAAGGGCAGTATCTGGGGCCCGTGCCCTTTATCTTTCCCGAATAAAGGGGACTCTTGTCAAGATTGCTTCTTATTATATTGTGTGTGTCGGCGTTGGTGTATACCACGTGGCAGGGTGTCTGCTCTATCTTTGCAAACTCCTCTGCGTCGGTATAGTAAGAGTAAGGATGGATATCCTCGTCACCCTCCTGGATCTCCAGCTCTGAAAAATCTATGGAGTCACGGTGTACTCTTGCGGGAGTACCTGTCTTAAAGCGCATAAAGCGTATGCCGAGCTTCTCCATGGACTCGGTAAGTCGGGTTGCGGCAAGCATTCCGTCAGGACCCGAGGTGTACTCGGTATCACCTGTTATGACCTTGCCGTTAAGATATGTACCCGTAGAGACGATGACCGCCTTGACCTGCCATACAGCGCCAAAAGCCGTCTCTACCTCGGTTACCTGTCCCTCTTCCACACCGATACGAACCACCTCAGCCTGAATAAGCTTAAGGTTGTCGGTGTTCTCCAGGGTCTTTTTCATTATGTCCTGATATTTTCTTCTGTCTGCCTGTATACGGGAGGAATGGACTGCGGGACCCTTGCCTCGGTTGAGTATACGGGACTGCAGCGTTACCATATCCGCAGCTCTACCCATCTCGCCGCCCATAGCGTCTATCTCGTGAACGAGCTGACCCTTTCCGGTGCCACCGATAGAGGGGTTGCAGGGCAGGTTGCCCACCGCGTCAAGATTTATGGTAAAAACGAGGGTATCAAGACCAAGCCTTGCCGCGGCAAGACCTGCCTCTATTCCCGCATGGCCCGCACCGATAACGGCAACGTCAGCCCAGCCTGCTTGATAACTCATTTTCTACTACCTCTACGTTATAATATTTGTCTCTTGCCTCTGCTATCGCTCTGTGCTTGAGATCGATGATGGGGTTTGTAACGTCCTTTTTGACGTTGGTGCTCATCTTGTGGAACACGCTCCAGCCGCCAACAGGCGAATATGCGGTGATAACACCGCCGGAGCAGCTTTCTATATGGCTGTACATGGGATAGAGGACTATATTGCCGTCGGTGTCGATAACACCCTGCTTGTCCTTTGCGTATCCCATTACCGCAAGACCCTCGGAGAAGGGCTTTGCGTGTGTAAGTGTGGGCTCTATGAGCCAGCTTCCGTCGGTACGCATATAGCCGTACCTGTCTCCGCGCTTTATAAGAGCGATACCGTCGCCGTATCCCTCTACAGAGCAATCAAGAGGAATATTGAGGGTCTTACCCTTTGTGTCAACGATGGTGCTGTAGTCACGCTTGTCGATATAGCCGTTTTCCACGTCCACCAGCTTTCTGCGCATACGCACGTAACCTTGGTCAAAGTAGAGCATACCCGTGCTCTCCACGCCGAAGGTGTCGGGCAGAAAATGTCCGTCACGGGCGTATCTGATGCCCAGATCGGTAAACTCGTAGGAATCGTTGTCATAATTGTATACCACGCTTCCCCATTCGTTGAGAACAAAGAGGTGCCCATCCTTGTCGCCGACCACGGCATAGCCGTCCTCGGAATATTCGTAAGCCTTATGATATTTGGGCTCAACCACTACCTTGCCCTTGGCGTCCATATATCCCCACAGAACCTCGGTGACCTCGTAGGAATAATATATCCTGCCGTCGATCTTCTTTTCTTCCTTTTTGGTGTAGGTATAGGTGGGGAAGCGGAAAAGCTTTCCGTTGCCCTTGTTGTTCAGGGCAGAGGGGATACGCGTATCGTAAAGCAGATTTTCGTCTATGGCGTACTCCACCATACCCGAGCGTTCGGGCAGGAGGTAGGTTATACCCTTCATATTGGCATCTTTGCCGAAATCGTTTGTGACGAAGAGATTGTGGAGCATCTCTTTATCGTATTCAAAATATTTATATGCCTCGGGCTCGGTTGTCGGCAGCTTTGAAAACGTGTCGTTGTCTACCTCGGTGTATACCGTGCCGTTATAGTTCTTTCCGTCGTAATAAAAATAATATTTTCCGTTCTTTACAAAGAGAGGCTTGCCGCTGTAGTCTCTCATATATGCAGGCTCGTAACCGTCAAAGCTTCCCATAAGGGTGTTGAGGTTAGAGTCAAGGAGCTTTGAGACACCCTTGGCTCTGTAGATAACGTAGCCGTAGTAGGGTACAAGCACGGGACAATCCTCGCTTACGGTCTCATTTTCCCAGACCTTGCCGTGATAGGTATCCTTTGCTACAGGTCGCTCTACCTTATGCTTTATCTGAGAAAGAGCTTCGGGGAGCTTTAGCTTTGAGGACACTATGCCTACCTTGCAGTCATCGGTGTTGTAGCTCTTATCCGTCGGCTTATAGCCGTCAGAGCGCAGAGAGGACGCCATATTATAGTTCTTTGCGGACTCGTAATAATCATAGCTCTTTATCTCGGTCTCGTCCTTTATGACTACGTTTTCTATATGAGCTATGGGATCATATTCAGACTTGTTATCTGCTGTCAGATCCTTTTGGGGAGCGGAGACCGAAGGAGTGTTCGGAGTATCGGTTACATTCCTTGTACTTGCCATATGCCAGAAAATTCCCACACAAGCACAAACAAGACAGAGCAAAAGCCCTGCCAGCTGTATTAACGTGGTTTTGATTTTTCTGTTCATA
>JAZRQH010000114.1:0-14823 GCA_045649645.1 Eubacteriales bacterium | reverse complement strand
TCATAGCCGAAGTCGGTAAGTCCGATATCGGTATCGTGAGCTCCTCCAAGCGAGCACTCCCCTGCCCATACAAGGGTAAGAAAACGAACTCCCATTGTATAAAGCTTTTGCAGATTTTCTATCCTGCCGCCTAAGGCTTTGCCGCCTTCGACTGCAAGTATATGTGGGAAATCCTTGGGAATTCGCTCCTTATATATTTCATAAACAGAAAGAAGCTGATTATAGCATTCTTCCTCACTTAGGTCATTTTGGCTCCAGACCGCAAGCACCTGTCTGTAATCATCAAAGCATTTTGCTTTTTCAAGGCTTATATTCAAAGTGTTTTTATCAAAGTGACAGTCCCTTTTGTACATTTCATAAAGAGTGTCACAGTGTAGATCGAATAATCTCATCCTTGTGCACCGAAAGCATTTTTTATATGCTCTATGCGGTGTCCTTTCTCTGATAAATATACCTCTATTACATCTATGCGCGGTATGAGCTTTGTATTATTGCGAAGGAGATAATTTTTCAAAGCATAGCGGATATGCTCACGCTTCTCATAGTTCACCGCATTGGCAGGTCTGCCGTAGATCTCGGTATACTCTTCCTTTCGGCTCTTGACCTCAACGAAGATGATATATCTTCCCTTTTTGGCGATGATATCTATCTCGCCGTGCTTGGTTTTGTAATTGGTCTCAACTATTCGGTAAAAGCGTCTGCGCAGATATCTTCTTGCAAGGGCTTCGCCGTGGTCGCCTATCTCTTTGGTTTTCATTTGTCGAGAAATTTAAGAAAAGTCCTTCTGTGCACAGGGCTGGGACCGTATTTGATAACAGCCTCTCTGTGCTCCTTTGTAGGATAACCCTTATGCTTTTTGAAATTGTATTCGGGATACTGACTGTCAAGCTCCACAAGCATACGGTCTCTTGTAACCTTTGCAAGTATGGATGCCGCAGCAATAGAAGGAGAAAGAGCATCGCCCTTGATAACAGGCTCGGCAATGATGGGAAAGTCCCTTGCTATATTGCCGTCCACCAGCACCACTTCGGGCTTGGGATCAAGCTTCTCCACACATCTTCTCATAGCAAGCTGGGATGCGTTGAGAATATTGAGGGTGTCTATCTCTTCCACAGAGGCTTCACAGATAGCGTAGCTTACCGCTTCGTTTATAATAACGTCAAAGAGCTTTTCTCTTTTCTTTTCGGTAAGCTTTTTGGAGTCATTAAGACCCTCTATCATAAGTCCCTCAGGGAGGATTACTGCAGCGGCAACAACAGGACCTGCAAGGGGTCCTCTGCCTGCCTCGTCGGTACCGCAGACTACGCTGTAGCCTTGGGCAAAATATTTATTTTCGTAATCCCAGTTCATTATCTCTCTCCGGGCAGTTCAAGGGTTATTCTGCCTATCTTGGCTCCTCTGAACTCATCGAGAAGAACGTTTGACAGTCTCTCCCAGCTTACCTCTCCGCCTGAAATAAGGAAGCCTCTTTTTCTACCGATCACCTCGGCAAGCTCCCAGTCCTCAAGGTCATCATACTGGGATATATCGCCTAATTTGTATCTCTCGCAGAGAAGCTCGGGATAGTTCTTACGAAGTCTGGTAACAAGAGCGCAGGAGATACGGTCAAGGTCCATTACCTGATCCTTGATAGCTCCTGTAATGGCGAGATTTTCGCCAACGTATTCGTCCTCAAACTTAGGCCAAAGAACACCGGGCATATCAAGCAGCTCAAGACCAACGTTTGTAGTCACCCACTGCTTGGTCATGGTAACACCGGGTCTGTCCTCTACCCTTGCCTTCTTCTGTCCCGCAAGGCGGTTGATAAGGGAGGATTTACCTACGTTTGGGATGCCTACGATCATAGCCTTTAAGGCTCTGCCCTGCATACCCTTGCTTTCGTATTTTTCTACCTTTTCCTTCAGCACCTCACGTACAGCATCTCCGATCTCCTTGATGCCTGCACCTGTGACACTGTCGATAAACATACAGTGTCTACCCTTCTTCTGATACCAGGCTCTCCACTTGTCGGAGGCAACGGGATCTGCCAGAGAGGACTTTGACAAAAGTGTCAGCATAGGCTTGTCCTTGCAGAGTCGGTGTATCTCGGGATTGCGTGAGCTCTCGGGAATACGTGCATCCAGTATCTCTATAACTATATCAACTGCCGAAAGATTCTCTGTGATCAGTCGGCGGGTTTTGGCCATATGTCCGGGAAACCATTGAATCTGATTTGACGGCATTTCTTTACTCCTTTCGGATGATTCGTAAATTCTATATTCTTAATCTACAATTCCGGTGTTGGGATAAATTCTGAAAACAACTCTGCCCAGCACCGTACGTACGTCAACCGGTCCGATATCACGGCTGTCACGGGAATTCCAGCGGTTGTCACCCATAACGAATATATGTCCCTCGGGTACGGTGTAGGGATAATTTATCTCGGCATAATAGGTCAAGCGCTGACTACCCTTGTGACATGCATACTGCTCCCACTGGGGAACCTCGCCGTTGACGGTGACTTCACCCGATATGGGATCATAGTCCACCACCTGACCCTCGGTTGCGATAACGCGCTTTACGTAGGGCTCGTCGTAGCCTGTTACCTGAGATTCAAAGACCACTATATCGCCGTTCTTGGGGGTATAGAACAGATCGCTCAATATAAGTATATCCTCGTGCTGGAGAGTCTCGTTCATGGACGCTCCGTTTACGGGAGAGTATCTGGCAAAGCAGTTAAGTATCACCATAACCACGGTTATGGATATAGCCACCAGCTCCACCCATTCAAATACCGAACGGGAGAGGTTGAACTTGGGCTTTTCTTTTACAGCTTCGGTTGCTGTTACGTTTTCCTTGTTATCCATTATCTCATTCCTTTATCATGTAGGACAGAAGTGTGCTTCCGTCGGGGATATAGGTCTTGCCCTCCATAGCCTTCTCAGAGAAAGACTCTGCACCCTCAAGCTCTTCATTTGAAGAATAAAGCACAAAGGGAACGGGATCCATAGCGTGGGTACGTGTGCAGATAGGTGTGGGATGGTCGGGAAGAATAAGTATCTTGAAGTCCTCGCCTGTGGAAACGAGATACTCGTAAACAGGCTTGAGGATCTTCTCGTCTATAAGCTCAACAGAAAGGATCTTGTTTTCAAGCTCGGCACGGTGACCGCACTCGTCGGGAGCTTCTACGTGGATGTATACGAACTCCTTACCGCGCTTGAAGGCATCAATTGCCGCATCAGCCTTGCCCTTGTAGTTGGTGTGAACGTTACCTGTTACACCCTCAACATCGATAGACTCCATACCTGCACAGAGACCGATACCCTTGATAAGGTCAACTGCGGAGATGACAGATGCCTCCACGCCCCACTTTTCCTTGAAGTTGGGAAGTGCGGGCTTCTTGCCGGGACTCCAGAGCCAGATAGAGTTTGCAGGTCTAAGACCTCTCTCTACTCTCGCCTTGTTTACGGGGTGATTGGTAAGTATATCCCAGCTCTTCTTCTGGAGAGTGAGGAAGGGCTCGGGAGGAAGATAATTTGTAACCTTCTGTCCGAGGATATCATGGGGTCTCATAAAGTCCACGTTCTCGGGAGCGTTCTCCCAGAGCAGACAGTGACGGTAGCTTACGCCTGTGTAGAACTTCTTAAGCTCATCGCCAAGCTCGGCGTCAATTGCCTTGATAAGCTCGTCCGCCTCAGCGGTTGTGATCTCGTCTGCCGAGTGGTCGATCATGGTCTTGTTTTCATAGCCATCCTCGTCGCCCATGGTAACTACGTTGGTACGGAAGGCTGTCTGTGTGGGTGTCATGGTAAGACCCATGCTTACAGCCTCAAGGGGACTACGACCCTTGGAGTAAACCTTGGGATCATAGGACATAATTGCAATATTTGCGGTGTCGCTCTCGGGAACCATACCCTCGGGAACGTTTGATACAGTTCCGCAGAAGGCTTTTTTAGCTAATGCGTCGATATTGGGCTTGTTTGACTTTTCGAGAGGGGTGGCTCCGCCCAGTTCTTCTATAGGATAATCGGCTGCGCCGTCTGTTACAAGTACAAGATATTTCATGGTCTTTTCCTCTTGACATACATAGTATAATAATATATTATATAACATACTGTTTACTTTTACAATACCCTTTGTTAAAGTTTTTTTCAATTGTTACTAAAAAATAAACTTTCAAAAAGGGGTTGAAATCACGGGAAATATGTGGTATAATCCCGTTGTTATAAATATGACACGGATAGTCCACTGCGAAGCTCTGCAAGAATATCCGTAAAGAATTAGGAGGAAAGCTACAATGGATCTTATTAAGGCTTTTACAAACGAGCAGTTAAAGAAGGAAGTACCCGAACTCAAGATCGGTGACACAGTTCGTGTTCACAACAAGATCAAGGAAGGTACAAGAGAAAGAATTCAGCTTTTTGAGGGCACAATCATTGCCCGTCACGGCGGCGGAATCTCCGAGACTTTCACAGTTAGAAGAATTTCCTACGGCGTAGGCGTTGAGAAGACATTCCCCGTTCACTCTCCCAACGTTGAAAAGGTTGAGACCATCAGACGCGGTAAGGTTAGAAGAGCTAAGCTCTATTATCTCCGTGGCAGAGTTGGTAAGGCTTCCAAGGTTAAGGAACTTATCTAACTTCAAACAAGTCAAAAAAGCTCGGTGTAAACCGAGCTTTTTTACTTCAAGGGACACGTCCCTTGACCCATCAGTCGCATGAGGTGAGCTGTATTCGTACATCATCACACGAGGGTGAAATCAAATTATAGATAATCTTGACCCAATATTGATTTTCTGAATATCGTATTGTATAATATCTATGAGGTGAATGGATTGAAAAAGCTCAATATACCAAAGGACATACAAAAATACGTATTCAAGCGCCGTATACCCTACGCCATATTCTTTCTTCTGTTAATGGCAGTCGTAGCTTTTATATGTATATCAAGCGAATATATCCCGCCTATCGGCACGGCGATCGGACTCATCGTAGCTTTTGTTATATTCTATGATCTTCCTGTTTTCAAAAATAATCTTTTTGATAAGACGTGGATCGGAGAGATCGCAAAGGTTAGGGATCTTACAGTAGAGCTTCCCGTCCGCGGAACAAGCAGGCTCGTTCCCTATCGAAAACGTTCCGGCACATTTATAATGTTCACACTAAAATACGGTGATAAAGTATTCGACAAAATTATCCGTTTGCCCCAAAACACGCCCCTTAACAGTCTGATGGACGTATACGAACCCGGAAGCATTATGTTACATATCGGCGGAACAAAACAGTACGTAGTATTTAAGGAGAATCAAACCTCATACATCTGTCCGGTATGCGGTATTGAAAACTCGTCAAAAAACACACAATGCGTAGATTGTCAGCACACCTTGATTAAGAGCTTATAATACAAAAACTCCCATATTGGGAGTTTTTGTCATTTCTTTATCTTTTTGATGTTAAGAAGTCTTACCACACCGGGGCTGAGAACTATATTGAAAAGCACCTCAAACAGGAAGTTGCCTCCAACCAGACCGAAGATCATATAATGACCTACGTTTGTGCCGCCTGCCCACTGTGTTACGGTATCCATAAAGAATATGAAGCATCCGATAAGGAAAACTCCTGTGTTTACGATGGGACATACAAGTGCCGCCGCAATCACCGCGACCCATGAATTGACCTTTTCAAGCGCCTTATAGACCAAACCTGCAACCAATCCGCAGGCTGTTCCCTTTACCAGCACAGTAATAACAGTACCGATAACGTCTACTGCCAAAAATGCCGCAGCGTCTCCGCTTGCCAGCACCACTACACCGAAAACAAAGCCAAGCCAAGCACCTATACCCGCTCCGCAGGTTGCCGCACCGATAACGATCGGTATCAACACCAACGAAATTGAGAAGGGTCCGAATCTGACAAAGGCGCCCAAATACTGAAGCAATACTACCAATGCTGTCAGCAATGCCGCAAGGACCAATTTCTCGGTCTTGTTTCTTCTCTCTTGTGTGTTCATAAAATTCCTCCTTGCTGTCACCCACCTACGTGGTGCGACGCATAAAAATTTATATTAACTCTTTTGAGTTAAACACAATTAATTATTCTTTTTGTATATAATGTTCAATCCCTTTAATACAAGGTGATCGTCATAGGTTATCTCGTGCTTACAGTGAGGCACGATTGCGGGAGCAAGTCCGCCTGTGGCATATACCTTAAGGTCATATCCCAGCTCCTCGATATAGCGGTCTATCATACCGTCTATCATGGATGCGTGACCGAATACAACACCGGAACGCATACAGTCAACGGTGTTCTTACCGATAACAGACTTAGGTGCTTCAAGCCCTATCTGGGGAAGCTGTGCCGTACCCGAGGCAAGAGCCTTGAGGGAAATATTGACACCGGGAATAATAGAGCAGCCGCAGAATGCTCCGTTCTTGTCAACCAGAAGGATCTTGGTTGCAGTACCCATATCAACTATAAGTGAAGGACTGCCGTAGATGTGGTGCGCCGCAACACATCCGCATATAAGATCGGATCCGACCGTAGCAGGTGAATCACACTGCAGGTTGATACCCGTCTTAATACCGGGGGCAACGGTCATACACTCTATTCCGTATGCCTTGGCTATAGCCTTCTTTACAATAGAGGTCAGAGGCGGAACAACAGAGGAGATTATACCTCCGCGAAGCTCTGCCTTCTCTATGCCGTGGAGAGAAAGAACGCTTTTTATCTTTGTGGCATACTCATCCTCGGTCTTTGAGGGGTTGGTGGCGATACGTGCCATAAAGCAGAGCTTATCCTCTACAAAGCCTCCGAGAACTATATTGGTGTTACCGATATCAATAGCTAAAAGCATAACTTACCTCCGTCGTAAATTAATGGAAATATTATAGCAAAGCATAAGCCGATTGTCAAGCGAAATTAATGAACGGAAAACGGCAAACGAATGCAGAATGCAGATCCATGACACCCCGTATCTTTGATACGGTTGGTGGAATTATGCAAGGAGTTTGCGGAACGCAAACTGTCGCAGTGCAGAATGCAGAATTATGGATGATTTTTGACTCCCAGGTCAAAAATCTACCTTTAATTACGAATTACGCATTCCTAATTCCGCATTATCAATAAAATAAGGCTTCCTTTCGGAAGCCTTTATTTTATTGATTAAAGACCCTTCTTGGATCTTGCAACCTTCTCGATGTCGCTTACGTCGTGAGTAGATACGTGACCAGCGATGGGCATGATCTTCTCGTGGATAGCGTCGATGATGGTGTCTGCCTGAGGGAAGAAGTACTTCTCAAGCTCGTATGCAGGAGTGATCCAGTTTCTGGAGCCGAGTGCGATAGCGGGAGCATCAAGGTAGTCGAAGCAGAACTCGTTGATGTTAGCTGCCATATCCTTCATTACGGAACCGCGCTCGCAAGCGTCACCTACGATGATGATCTTACCGGTCTTCTTAACAGACTCGATAACCTTGTCGTAGTTGAAAGGAACGATAGAACGGCTGTCGATAACCTCTGCAGAGATACCGTACTTGTCCTGGAGCTCCTTAGCTGCGTCAAGTGCTCTGTAGAGAGTAGCACCAACGGTGAGGATGGTGATATCCTTACCCTCGCGCTTAACGTCGGGCTCGCCCATCTCTACTTCGTAGTAATCAGTAGGAACGCCGCCTTCGTGGAACATTTCGCCGAAGTCGTAAACTCTCTGAGACTCGAAGAAGATAACGGGGTCAGTACCGTTAAGAGCTGCATTCATGAGACCCTTTGCATCGTAAGGAGTGGAGGGGAATACAACCTTAAGGCCGGGGATGTGAGCAGTAAGAGCTGTCCAATCCTGGCTGTGCTGAGCACCGTACTTGGAACCAACGGATACACGGATAACGATAGGCATCTTGAGGATACCAGCGGACATGGACTGCCACTTAGCAACCTGGTTGAAGATCTCGTCACCTGCACAACCGATAAAGTCAGCGTACATAAGCTCAACGATAACACGACCGCCGCTCATTGCGTAACCAACTGCGGAACCAACGATAGCAGCCTCGGAAATGGGAGAGTTGAAGAATCTGTGGTAAGGAATAACCTCGGTAAGACCTCTGTAAACAGCGTATGCGCCGCCCCAGTCACGGTTGTCTTCACCGTATGCGATGAGGGTGGGGTCTTCGTAGAACTTGTCAACGATAGCCTCGAAGAGACCGTCACGAACCTGGTAAACCTTAGCCTTAGCTACGGGCTTGCCGTTAGCGTCGAAGTGAGTTCTAACCTTATTCTTGATAGCCTTAACTCTGGGGCTCTCTTCCTTGGGAGCGAGAACCTCGGGCTCTCTGGTCTCATCCATGGACTTAACGTGCTGGTTGGAGAACATGATGTTCGCAATAGCATCGGGATCCTTGTCCATATCCATTCTGGGAGAGATCTCATCGTTGATAGCGAGCTTGCAGATCTCGGTCATACGGTTGATGATAACCTCGTCGATTGCTGCAAAGTCGTTCTCTGTAGCCATCTTGCCCTTGATGAGCTTAGCCTTGTATGCGTCGATAGGATCAGCTGCCTTCCAAGCATCGATCTCTTCCTGAGTTCTGTAGGTAGAGGAGTCGGAGGGGGAGTGACCTGTAGTTCTGTAGGTTACAACGTCGAGAAGTGCAGGACCGTCACCGTTGAGGAGGAGCTCCTTCTTTCTGGTAACTGCGTCGATAACTGCGAGAGGATCGTAACCGTTAACACGCTCTGCGTGCATCTGCTGGGGGTTAACACCTGCACCGATACGAGCAACCATATCGTAACCCATGGTCTCACCACGAGTCTGACCGCCCATGCCGTAGAAGTTGTTGAATACGTTGAAGAGGATGGGAAGACCGCCGTCACCGTTAACGCCGTCCTTGCCCCAAAGCTGCTTGATCTGGTCCATGGAAGCCATGTTGAGAGCCTCGAGAACAGGACCACGGCCGCAAGCACCGTCACCGAAGTTAGCTACTACGATACCCTTCTTCTTGTTAGCTCTCTTGTAAAGAGCAGCACCGAGGGCAACGGGAGCAGCACCACCAACGATAGCGTTGTTAGGCATGATACCGAAAGGAATGAAGAATGCGTGCATGGAACCGCCAAGACCCTTGTTAAAGCCTGTGGTTCTTGCAAATACCTCTGCAAGTGCACCGTAGAGAAGGAAGTCGATTGCAAGCTCCTTGATGCTCTCGTGAGCAGCCATCTTGCCCTCAACAACGCTGAGAACGGAACCGCCGAGGAACTCCTTCATGATGTCGTAAAGCTCTTCATCGTCGAGCTTGTGAATAGAGGAAAGACCCTTTGCGAGAATCTCGCCGTGAGAACGGTGAGAACCGAAGGTAAGGTCGTTGATGTCGAGTGCGTAAGCTTCACCAACTGCGGAAGCCTCCTGACCGAGAGAAAGGTGAGCAGGACCGGGGTTGTTGTACTCAACGCCGTTGTAAGCAGACTTTGTCTTGATCTCATTAAGCATGGTCTCGAACTCACGGATAATTCTCATATCACGGTAAATTCTGAGCATGTCGTCCTTGGTGTAAAGCTTCTTTTCTTCAGCAAATGTCTTCTTGTACTGGTTTACAGGAATGTCCTGGAAGGTAATAAAACCGGGCTCAAAGACTTTACCGGGATCTACATATTGACTCTTAGGCATAGTTATATCTCCTTAAAATAATATTTTTAAATTCAAATTTGGAATAATCCTTCGCGGATTACTTCACATACGGAAGGATGAGGGAATACCATCTTCTGTACGTTCTCAACTCTCATCTGCTTCTCAACCATCATAGCCGCACCGTAGATGATCTCGGATGCGTAGTTACCGATCATATGAACGCCGAGGATGTTACGGTGCTCATTGCCGATGATGATCTTAACGATACCGTCGCCGCCCTCGTTCTCAGCGATGTAACGACCGCTGTACTTGAGAGTGAAGCTCTGGCACTTAGCGTCAAGACCCTTAGCCTTGATGGTCTCCTCTGTTTCACCAACGGAGGCAACCTCGGGATTGGTGTAGATAACAGCGGGGATGGAATCGTAGTGGATGAAGTCCTTCTTGCCGAGCATATTGTTTACGGCAACCTCACCTTCACGGTAAGCGGTGTGAGCAAGCATAGACTTGCCGTTTACGTCACCTGAAGCCCATACGCCTGCAACGTTTGTTCTCATCTGATCGTCGGTTACGATAGCACCGCGCTCGGTGATAACGCCGATGTTCTCAAGGCCGATACCCTGAGTCATAGCACGTCTACCGATGGAAACGAGTACACAGTCAGCGGGTACGGTAAATTCCTTACCGTCCTTTTCGTAAGTAACGCTGTCCTTACCTACAGACTTAACTGCACAGCCGAGAAGGAACTCAACGCCCTTCTTCTTGTAGTTCTTCTGAAGGATATTGGAGATTTCGCGGTCGGTAGGACCTGCGATATGGTCGAGCATCTCGATAACGGTAACCTTGGAACCTACGGAGTTGAAGTAGGAAGCCATCTCGAGACCGATAACGCCGCCGCCGATAACAACGAACTTCTCGGGAACCTTGGTCATATCAAGGATCTCACGGTTGGTAACTGCAAAGCCGGAATCAACCGCTTCACGAAGACCGGGAATGGGGGGAACAGCTGCGGTAGAACCGGTACAGATAAGGAGCTTAGCACCCTTGTATTCCTTGCCGTCTGCCTTTACGGTAAAGCCCTCTGCATCTCTGCCGAGAATCTCGCCGTAAGCGTTAACAACCTCAACGCCTGCCTTCTTGAGAGTATTCTGGATGCCGCCAACCAGCATCTTTACTACTCTGCCCTTTCTTTCAACAACCTTTGCGTGGTCGATGGAAGCGCCTGCAAAGCTTACGCCGTACTCTTCGCCGTGCTTTGCGTAATCAAAAATCTTTGCGGAGTAAAGAAGTGTCTTTGTAGGAACACAGCCCTCGTTAAGACATACACCGCCGAGGCTTCTGCCCTCGATACAGAGGGTCTTTAAGCCTGCGTGAGCTGCACGCTCTGCTGCGTTATAACCAGCAGGGCCGCCGCCAAGAACTATAAGATCGTAAATCATTTTATCCTGTCCTCCAAATTACTTAGCGAGTAAGAGATCGAAGTTCTCGAGGTTAGCGCAGAGCTCCTTTAAGAACTTAGCCGCAGGAGCACCGTCAAGAGCTCTGTGGTCGAAGGTAAGGGAGAGACCCATTGCATCGTAGAAGATATCCTGACCGCCTACGTTCTTTACGCGGCGCATGATAGTGCCAACGCCGAGAATACCGGTCTGGGGAGGATTAACAACGGGAGTGAAGCTCTCGATGCCCATTGCACCGAGATTGGTAACGGTAAAGGATGCACCCTTGAGCTTGTCAGGGCTGATAGTGCCGCCCTTAGCCTCGCCGATAACGCCCTTGGAAGCTGCAGCGAGATCGTTAAGAGACATCTTGTTAGCGTTGAATACTGTAGGAACGAGAAGTCCGCGGTCAGTATCACAAGCGATACCGAGGTGAACGTCTGTAAAGAATCTCATCTTGTCCTCAGCGTCAAGGTAATGAGCATTGAGGTCACGGTGATTCTTAAGAGTCTTAGCAACAGCGAAGAGAACCATATCGTTGAGTGTGATATTGTTCATACCAAGCTTCTCTGCGTTAGCCTTGAGAGTCTTACGAAGAGCCATAAGCTTAGTAGCATCGAAGGATGCATTGAGTGTAAGCTGTGCCATGTTGGAAAGAGATGCGTGCATGGACTTAGCAATAACCTTACGGATATTGGGAAGCTTTTCGTCAACGTACTCGGGAGCGGGAGCTGCCTCGGTAGCTGCTGCAGGAGCTGCGGCTGCCTCTTCGGTAACTGCACCAACAAGGTAACCCTTGTCGAGAAGAGTGTTAACGTCTCTTTCTATAATTCTGCCCATGGGGCCTGTGGGAACTGCCTTAGAAAGGTCTGCATCTGTACGCTCAGCAAGATGCTTAGCTCTGGGGGAGATACGTACGAAGCCGTCCTCGCTCTTTGTTGCAACGGGTGCTGCAACTTCTGCCTTGGGAGCTTCAACTACAGCTGCGGGTGCTGCTTCAGCAGCAGGTGCAGGAGCTGCCTCCTCCTCCTTCTTGGGTACGAGTGCGGAGAAATCTTCGCCCTCCGCGCCGATAACGCATACCGGATCAAGACAAGGTACGTCGTCACCGTCTTCACAGAAAACAGCAAGGAGAGTACCCTCAACCTGAGCAGCCTCTTCAAAGCTGGACTTGTCGGTCTCGTAAGAGAAGAGTGTATCGCCTACATTAACCTTGTCGCCAACTTTTTTCACCCACTCGGTGATGACACAGCTCTCAACGCTCTGTCCCTGTCTTGGCATGATAACTAAAGTTGCCATTTGTTTTCCTCCTATTATTGAGTAATAATTATTTCAGTATTTGCTTTTTCCGCCTGCCTTCTCATTTCGGGCGGCAGAGGCATGTCCGACACGATAACGTCCACGTCCTCGAGCGAACATACAGTATAAGGTAAAACCTTATTGATCTTGGATAAATTCATCAGTACCACGACCTTGTGCGCCTTTGAAATTACCTTCTTTTTGATCTCACATTCGGTATAATTTCCACTGGTCAGTCCGTCGGCTGACACACCTGACGGAACAATAAACGCTATGTCAATATTGATAGTGTCAATAAAGTCAAGCGCCGGATTACCCACAACGGAAATGTTATCACGGTTGAGCATACCGCCCACAATGTTGACCATGGGTCTGCGCTTCTTGATTATCTCAAGAGCAACGTTAGGTCCTGTTGTAGTAACGGTAAATCTCTCGTCGGGAAGTATAGATGCCAGAGTCAGCATAGTAGTACCCGAGTCAAGGAAGATACTTCTGCCCGTTTCGATCATAGAGACCGCAACCGAGGCAAGTCTTTCCTTTGATATTACGTTTTCCTGCAATCTCTTGGAAAAGGCATCCTCCATCGAGGTCGTGATAAATTTCATTGAGCGTGCTCCGCCACGCACCTTGATAGCCTCGCCCTGCTTCTCGAAATATTCGATATCGCGGCGAAGTGTCATCTGGGACACCTCAGGAAAGGCTTCTTCAAGTTCCTCAAGGGAAATAAAAGGCTTGGTACCGAGCAGAGTTCTGATGACCTCTCTTCTCGATGAAACCTTCATGTATTAACCACCTTTGTGATATATTGAAGCGAAATTACTTCAAATACATAATATCACTTTTGCTGTCAACTGTCAATGATTTGTGATAAATTTATCACTCATATTCACAAAAGTTCACATTTGTTAACAACAAAAAATGACACCTCCAAACCGAAGGTGTCATTCTATATTCACATAATTACTTACGCAACCGTCGTTTCTCCAAGGATCTCTACGTAATAGCTCATTGCTTCTTCCAGGGCGGAGTGTATCTTTACGGTAGCCTCTTCCTCGCTCAGACCCGTAAAATCAAGAGCTTCAAAAGAGACCTCATATCCGTCGTAGTATCCATGTGCGGATATGACGACGCTTCCATCCTCGCTTTCGTAAGTATAGATGAAATTTTCATTCCCAACAGGAGCGTCTATCGCGATCACTGCCTTTTCGCGGTAACTCGTATCAAAAATATCACTTCCACCGGGGATAGGCTCGGATACGTATACGAAATAGAGCGCATCGCTTGCACTGTCATACTCTGCTACGTAGCCCTTGTCTCCCTCGTCCTTTACAAGATCAATACCACCGGCAAAGGCAACACCGTTGGAATTTACGTAATCAGCAACGGCGTCATAAGCGATATAGCTTGCCGCATCCATCATCAAATCGAGGTAATATAAGACTGTATTTTCCATGGCGGCGTCAAGCTTAGCCTTTGCCTCTTCCTCGCTTATACCCTCAAACGTGAGGTTCTGATAGTTATCCTCGTCCTCAGCCGTTCCTGTGGCGTTTATGCTGACCGTACCGTCCTCGTTCTCGTAGGAATACTGCCACCACAGACTGCCCGTCAGTATATCGGGGATAAATATCATCCTTTCACGGTAGCTCGTATCAAAAATATCAGTTCCGCCGGGGATAGGCTCGGTCACGTAGACCAGACAGATCTCCCCTGTCTCGGGTACATATTCGGTAACGTAGGCCTCGTTTCCGTTGTCGGTTATAAGACCGATGGCAGTACCGTCGGGGTACTCAACGCCCTCGTTATATATATGGCGTACCAGCGCGTCGTAAAGTGCCTGCAGTTCCTCGTCCATGCTCTCGTAGGGAAGGAAGAAATCCTCAAGAGTCATATCCGCCTCAGAAAGGATCAAAGCAATACGCTCGCGAATAAGTGCCGTGATCTTGTCGATAGCCTCGGTAAGCTGGATAGCTTCGTAGCCCACAAGCTCATAATCGCCTTCCACATAAGAATCCAGAGTCATACCGCCAAAGCTGTTCATACGGTCTGTTCCGTTGGCATTCTCGTAATAATAGTAGAAATCGTATATACCTGAAAGAGTGTAGGCAGACAGTCCGGCGCCTTCGCGGTAGTTCGTCCATATCTCGCCATTATCCTCAAATTCATAGGGCTCAGAAAGATATGCTATGCCCAAGCTCTTTATATCTTCGTCATATTCCAATATGAAATCGTATCCTTCATATTCTTCGTAAAGCGAATAGTATTCTTCGTCCTCAAAATATTCGCCGTTAGCCTTGATATAATCAACTATAACGGCAAAAGCTCCACTTCTGTCTATATAGCCGTAATTAAAAAATTCGGAAAGACTCATTACCATGCGGCAGACCTGTGCGCGGGTAGCGGTAGCTCTGGGAGCAAGGGTAGTCTCGCTTGTACCGGAGATTATACCTGCCTCAACCGCCCACTGCACCTGCTCGTACGCCCAAGAAGAGACCTTGGATTCATCC
>JAZRQH010000113.1:0-5471 GCA_045649645.1 Eubacteriales bacterium | reverse complement strand
TAAGCGTAGTCTGTGTCCGATTTAAGCCCCGTCATTTTTGCACGGCAAACACCGGGAGTCTTAGTTGCCTGAGAGGTATATGCGTTTGCGGGGAATATCCCGTCGGTAACCTTGTCGGCTTCCACCCACTGGATATATTCGTCGGTGCCGCTTATCTCAGAGGACCAGGTAACGTGATAGTAGCTGTCGTCCTTGCCCTTTGTTATGATGGTATCGTATCCGTAAGGCTTGGGAGGCTCGACGGCTCTGACGTTGTTACCGGGGAGCGCCGACGCCTCGTTTCTTGCCGCAAACACGGGCAGAGCCGTTACTGTAAGACATACTGCCAGTATAAGCGCAAGCTTTTGGATAATATTTTTGTTTTTCATATTATTACCTATTTTATTTCAAGAAATTTGAGCAGGAGCACACTTGCTTCGGCTCTTGTTGCGTTGTCACGGGGAGCCAAAAGCTCGCCCTTGCCTACCATAAGGCCTGTGTCTACCGCCCAGGTCACGGATTCCTTTGCCCAATCCGAGATCTTTGCGGCGTCGGGGAAAGCAGAAAGATCGTACTCTGCCGCGGGATTGCCCTTCATACGGTGGAGCATGGAAACAAGCTGCTCACGGGTAACGTTGTCGTTGGGGCGCTGTCCGTCGGAGACTGAGTTTTCCATAGCCCATTCCTGATATCCGAGATACCACTTACCCTCAGATGCGCCGATGTCCTCGCCTGCGATACGGCTCAGCACCGCCCAGGTCATAGCTCTGGTCATAGAGCCGTTGGGGGAGAACTTGTCTGCCGACGTTCCTACAAACAGCCCTTTACCGTACGCCTTTGTGACGGCGTCATAGTACCAGTGATTGGGCTTTACGTCCGTAAAGGGGAACTCCATTCCGTCGGCATTTGCATCAAGGTAGTCAAAGTGGAACAGAATACTGCCGTCAGGTTCGGATTCAAACTGATAGAGCATTACCGCAACGACGTTATCCTTTTCCTTGAGGTTAATTGCACTGAGCGTTTTCTCGTCGGCAATATTTATTGATCCGAGAGCCGCCATTGCTTCACCGGGAGCGTGGTTTCCGTTGTAGACTATCTCACCCTCGGCGTAGACAGCCGTATTGAAGTCAGCTACCTTAACACCGTTGATATATACCACGCAAGCATCGTTATAGTAGAGTCTGCCCTTAAGCTGGCTGATCCTTTCGGGGTCCTTCAGATCAAAGGTGGTACGGAAGAAATAGCAGGGGATGTTTGCGCCTTCTTCGTCAGAGCCTTCGGGATAATAAAGACTGATATGAGTGGAGGGGATAATACCGTCGTGTTCTCCCGCCTCTTCACCCGATGCACCGAATGCGCTCTTGCCTTCTTTCCATGCGGAATCATCAAATTCAAGAGTACGCCAGCTCAGTCTGTCGTCGTAGAGACCGTAGGGATCAACTCCCGTGTCGAGATACTTCCATACGGTTTCGTCACTTGAAATTACCTTCTGTGTATCAAGGGGAATAAAGGTGCGTTGCTTTGTGGCGGTGTTTCCTGCCTTATCGGTTATGCGGTAGGTCAGGGTAACGGTGCTTGAGACGTTGAGATCGCCGTCGATCTCGATGCTGTCGGTCAGATCGCCGTCTACGTTATCGTATGCACTTACTCCCTTATAGAGATCGATGCCGTCCTGTATAGAATAGTATGTGACCTCGGGAACGTTGAGGGTAGGAGCGTATTTGTCCTCCTCGGTGCTTCTGTGGAGGGCAAAGAAGTCCATTGCGTCGCCCATCTCGTTGGTGGCGGAGCAACGGTAGGTGGTAAACACCAGAGAATCCGGAGTAACGTCCACCTTTGTGATATTGGGAACGTTTTCCTGATTTGCTACGACAGCATAAGGAGGCTGTCTGTCCAGCAGATCGTAGAACTTGGAGCCTGTGGAGGAGTTTGCCGTGAGATAGAATACGTCGCCGTCCTTGGGATCGTGATAGCTTCCGTAGGGATCCTCGCCTACGGGAGCGTAAGCGTTCTGGTCGTTAATGATATCGGTACCGTTTATCATATAGGCACGGGTGTACACGTGGTCGTGACCGGAAAGCACGGCGTCAACACCCAGCTCGGACATATACACGCCGAGGGTGGAACGCCACTCTGAAAATTCGCTTGCACGGGCGCCGCCGGTATAAATACTGAAATGGAAGGTTACGATAGTCCAGGTAGGCTCGCCGTAGATACGTGTGTGCTCAGCGATAGCCTCTTCCATAAAAGCTTTGTGTATGGTGGTACTGCGGTTGTTGACGTTCAGGGACATGATGAGAGCGCCGTCATAGCTTACCCAGTAGTCGCCGCCGTAAGCACCTGCGGAGGAATGGGTCCTTCTGTCTACGTCGGTATAGGTAACGTACTGGCTGTAGCCGTAGCCGTCATCATGGTTTCCCACGGTGGTGACAAGGGGATGGCTGCGAAGCCAGTCGTGGACCGCAAATCCGTCGTACTGTCTTGTTACGTTGTGGCTGTTTACCTGGTCGCCTGCGGACATAAGGAATTCGATATCATCACCGAACCATTCGTCTATGTGATCAAGAGTCTCGGTCCAGTAGGTATAGTCGTTGTCGGTTCCGCTGGCGCCTATCTGGGGGTCACCTGCAAGAATGAAGGAAAAGGTCTTGTCGGCCTTGCTTGTTCTGAAGGTGTACAGGGAAGAAACTGTACCGTCAGAGCGTACCATACGGTACGTATATTCGGTATCGGTCAGCAGACCTGTGATCTCGGCTCTTGCGGTGTAGCCGCGCAGGTTCGCTTCTTCCTTGGTAGAATAAATCTTGTTGCAGTCCGAGGGCATCTGACCGCCTGTCAGCTTGCTTGTCTCGATCCATTCAACTCTGTCGGGCTCTGCGGTAACAGAGCTCCAGGTAAGATGCATGGAGGAGGGATCCTTGCCCGCTGTCAGGAGCACGTCGCTGCCGTAGGTCTTGACTATGTTGTCTGCGGTGGGAAGGCTTGCAGCGGCGATACCTGTGGTATCGTTTATGGGGAACAATGATATCGCAAAGGAAAGGACCAGTGCAAATACAAGCGAATATGTAATGATCTTTTTCATAAGATAACTCCGTTTTGTGTCGTTTACTGCTTATTGACAGAAGGTCTTGATATAATTGTCGATACAGTCAGCTATGATGCGGACAGCCTCGTCTCTGCCCTGAACCTCGTTAACGGCTGTTTCTTTGTTTTCGAGATTCTTGTATACCTCGAAGAAATGCTTCATTTCATCGAATATATGAGCGGGCAGGTCGGAAATGTCCTTATAACAGTTATAGTTGGGATCACTGTAGGGGATGGCGATGATCTTTTCATCGTTTTTGCCGTTGTCGATCATGGTGATAACGCCTATAGGATAAGCTCTGCACAGGGTCAGAGGCTCAAGCACCTGAGAGCAGAGGAGCAGAACGTCCAAGGGGTCTCCGTCATCTGCAAAGGTACGGGGAATAAAGCCGTAGTTTGCGGGATAGTGGGTAGAGGTGTGGAGGATTCGGTCAAGTATGATAAAACCGGTCTCCTTGTCCAGCTCGTATTTCTTTTTTGAGCCCTTGGAGATCTCAACGACCGAGATAAAATCCTCGGGCTTTATTCTTTTTGGTGATATATCGTGCCAGATGTTAGACATAGCTTTACTCCTTTACGCTGCCGTCTGCATTGAAGAGAGGCAGAGGATTGAGATACTGAATATCGTCCCTGTCGATGGCGTCGCCCTCGGCAAGGATGCACATTCTGCCGGCGATGATACCGCCTGCCTTTTCAACAAGAGCCTCGATAGCCTTGAGGGACTCGCCTGTAGAAATAACGTCGTCAACGATAAGGATCTTCTTACCCTTCATAAGTTCAGCATCCGCCGTGTCGAGATAGAGCTTCTGCTCACCCTCGGTGGTGATGGAGCGTACGGTAACCTCAAACACACCGGTCATATAGAGCTTGGGCTTCTTTCTTGCAAGGAAATATTTTTCGGCACCCGACTGGCGCGCCATTTCGTGGATAAGGGGAATACCCTTAGCCTCGGCTGTGATTATGTAATCGTATTCGGGAGCTATCTTCAAGAGAGCATCGGCGCAGGCAACGGTGAGCTCCTGATCGCCGAAGATAACGAAAGCACCGATATACAGATCGTCTGTAACGCGACATATGGGGAGCTTGCGGTCAACTCCTGCAATATTCATAGGATAATAATTCATTACTGTACACCTCTTTAAAGTTATATATAATAATTATATAATAAAAAGAAGAAAAAATCAATATATTTAAAGGATTGATTTGAGATCAAAGCAATGAGAACGGGATAATTCCTTCATTTTATATACGAGAGCCTTTCTGGCGGCGTCCAGTTCAAAATCGTCGTCGTTTTCGAGAGCAGACCCGAGCCGCTGCAGCGCATCCTCTATATCACGGATATAGCTGCGCCTTGAGGTGAAGGAAAGGAGCCTTTCGGCAGAGCGCCATTCCTCTCTGAAGCTGCCGATGCTGTCCTTGGTGAGAGAATCCACCTCTTTCGTAAGAGCGTCAATACGGTTACAGGTCCATATGCAGTTTAGCGCCGATATGCCGAAGCATATCAGCAGGACTATTACGGATACAACAAAAGATCGCATGTTATTCTTCCTTATATATAATGGATATCTTCCCGCTCGGGTCCAGCGTCATCAGGAACACCTCGGCGACGTCGGTGTTGCGCTTTTTGAGGAGCTTCGTTACTCTGGCTTCATTCCAACCCGATTCCTTCATATTGAAATAATTGAGCTTGCCGTCGCATATCAGAGCGTATATATAATCGGTAGAGTCGTCTACGACCGACAGCTGTCCGTCCTCCTCAAAGAAGGCGTACTTTATCTTTGAGGGATCGGGAGAGCCGTTTATCCTTAGCTGCGCCATAAGCTCGGAGGCGGATAATCTCAGTTTTTTCAGCTCAGCCTGGTCGATCTTTCCGTTTTTTATCACGGCATTGGGCCTGCCTGCGATGACGGTCCGCAGCTTCGGTATCTTGGATGTGAAGTAGGTTACTATGACCTCAAATGCACTTAAGGTGAAAATAGGCAGTATGGAATAGAGCACGGGCATATCCGGATCGGAAATGGGAACGACGGCAACCTCGGACAATATAAGGGTGGTGATAAGCTCGGATATCTCCAATTCACCCATCTGTCGCTTGCCGGTAAGCCTCAGAGCCGCCACCAGTAGTGCATATATTATAATACAACGTAACAAAACAGCTATCATGTTAGTAGATTTGACAGTATCGAAAAAAATATGCGTTTTTTTAAAAAAAGGGGTTGACAAATTATTGCTTATGAGTTATACTATAAATCCCGCATGACGCGGGGCGCGATCCTTGAAAATTGAACAACAAAGATGAGTACAAGCACGAAGGTATTAAATACTGTGTAGTGTGTAGGAAAATCTCGTCAAGCAAAAATCCTTTAAGGAACATTAAATAAAAGAGCAAACAAACTTTGATAAATTTT
>JAZRQH010000112.1:0-8935 GCA_045649645.1 Eubacteriales bacterium | reverse complement strand
ACCCTTCGGCTTGCTTGATTATCCACCATATATCTTGATTCTATACGGTTAAAGCCTCTTTTTTCAAAGCCCAGGGCTATAACGGCACATAGCGCCTCAGTGGCAATTCCCTTGCCCCAATAATCGGGGTTGAGAACGTAGCCTGCCTCGGCTGTGGAGTTTGCTTCGTCTATACGGGCAAAGCCGCAGGTGCCGATAAGGCGGTTATTTTCTTTTAATATGACTCCAAAGTCGTGGAAGGTTCCCTGACGGTAGCATCGTTCCACCTGCTTAAGATAGCTGCGTGTGTATTCAAGGCTGTCGTGGGGCGCCCACAGAAGATATTTCGTAACCTCGGGACGGCGTGCGTAGTCGTACATATCCCGTGCGTCAGATACCTTCATATGTCTCAGTATCAGTCTTTCGGTCTCTATTTTGGGAGAACGGTCAAATATATTAAAAAGGCTCATAGCAATTCCTTAAAGCTTTAATAACATAATTATACTATTATAATAGGATTTTTACAATATTAAGTTTGAAAATATTTGATTTTGTGTTGATATCGGAGGAATTTAGTGTTATTATAATATAAATGCGAGGTGTTTTGATATGAAAAAAACTTTATCATTCATCGGATGCGGCAATATGGCAGGCGCCATAATCGACGGAGCCGCGTCCTACGATATATGCTTATACGATACCGATAAGGAAAAATATAACCGTTTTGTTTCAAAGGGTCATACCCCCTGCGACAGCATTAAGGATGCCGTAGAGAGGGCGGATTATATCTTCCTTTGCGTCAAGCCTCAGGTTGCGCCTGCGGTTCTTCCCGAGATAGCGGAATGTGACCTTGGCGGTAAGGTAGTTATCTCTATTATGGCGGGCATTACTCTTTCGGCTCTTACCGAGGCTCTTGGCGAAGCAACTGCTGTGATCCGTACTATGCCCAACACTCCCCTTATGTTAGGCAAGGGCGTTACCGCTCTGTGCAGAAACGAAAAGGTTAATGACAGAAAGTTCTCTGATATCTGCCGACTTTTCTCCGAGATGGGTGAGGTTATGGTAGTTACCGAGGACAAGATAACTGCTGTTACCTGCGCTACGGGCTCTGCTCCCGCATACGCGTATCTCTTTATTAAGGCTATTGCCGATGAGGCAAGAGCTATGGGTCTTGAGCAGAAGAATCTGGATCAGATCATAGCCCGTATGGTTATCGGCTCCTGTCATATGGTGCTGGAGTCGGGTAAGACCCCCGAGGAGCTTATCCGTATGGTGTGCAGTCCCAACGGTACCACCGAGCGCGCGATGGCTGTGTTTGAGGAAGAGGGCTTCTGCGACATAGTTTCAAAGGCTATGCAGGCATGCGGCAAGCGTGCCGAGGAATTAGCGAAGTAATAAATCGAGCCCGTTTATCATATTCTCTATTGTGTGGAGGATATGAAAAATGGAAGAACTTAAAAGATACCGTAACAGCTTTATACTGCTGACCCTTGTTTCGGTCACGGGCATTATGTGCGGTCTGTACCTGTATGAATACACCGATTATTTTTCTTCGCTTCGGGCGGACGCAGAGCTTATAACCTCCTTCAGCCTTGACCTTGAGGAGCTTTTGATGCTCTTCTTTGACGAGGCAAGGATACTTGCTGTAGTGTTTATGTTCGGATTTACTCTGTTTGCGCCCTATACCGCGGCTCTGATATGCGGATATAAGGGGTTTATGACAGGCTTTTCGGTGGTTTATTTCGGTCTTTGCTATCAGAAGGGAAGTATAGACAGGCAGGCGTTTGTTATGACGGCGGCGGCAAGTGTGCTTCTGCTCATCATATACATAATAACGGGAGCAAAATCGTCAGCCTTTTCAGGCTCTCTGCGTTACGCCGCTCCCGATCTCGTATCACTTCTAAAAAGAAGGCAGACAGGCAGATATCTCGTTACCTTTCTTCTGCTGTCGGTGTTTTTGCTTATTGCGATAACTTTGAAATATTTAATACCAATATTATAGGATGTAAAAATGAAAAAAGAAAAAAAGCATTTACTTTACAATTTATTTAACCCTCAGGGTAAAGGACTTGAGATTCCAAAGGAGGATCTTGAAGGTCCCGACGACCTGCCCAAGTGCTTCAAGATCATGGGCAGAAATATCACCAATCTCCTGACCCTCAATCTCCTTATCATATTCGGCAATTTCCCTCTGATGTTCGGACTTCTTGCTCTTACGGGAAATCTCAGCGCCCCCACAACGGCGGCGTCTTCGTCTCTGTTTGCACCTCTCTTCGGTGTTATGAAGTTTGACGCCTCACCTGTTACACAGGCGCTTTTCGGAGTTCACGGAATACAGTCATCTATATACACTCCTACCGTGTGGACCTACGTTTTCCTTGCGCTTTCGCTTCTTGTACTCTTTACCAACGGCTTTGTAAGCGTAGGTGTAAACTACGTGCTTCGCTCTATGGTGCGCCGTGAGCCCATATCTCTCTGGGCGGACTTCTGGGGTGCGGTCAAGCGTAACAAAAAGCAGGGACTTATCATGGGCATGCTGGATGCTGTTATCATAGGACTTCTGCTTTACGACATCTATTTCTTTGCTATCAACGCATCGTCTATGATGTACGTAAACCTCATTGTCTTAGCGCTCTATATGATAATGAGATTCTATATCTATATCCTGCTTATCACCTTTGATCTTTCTATATGGAAGATACTTAAGAACTCACTTATCTTTACTCTGCTCAACTTCAAGAGAAATTTCCTTGCTCTTATCGGTATACTCTTAGCCGCGGCTATTACCTGGATACTGTTCGTATACTTTATCCCTGCCGGCGTGGTGCTGGGCATCACCTTCCTGTTCTCGGTGTGTACGTATTTCGGCGCATATGCCGCATATCCCAAGATAAAGGAAATAATGATAGATCCTCAGATGCAGTAATTCATAAAGCCTTCCAAACGGAAGGCTTTATTTTAATTATTAAGCTCTGATACGGTCACAAACTCATATCCCATTTCCTTAAGCTTGGGAATTATAATTTCAAGAGCCTCAGGGGTGGGGCTGTCCCCCGATACGAAATCGTGGAAGAGTATCACCGAGCCGTCGGTAACGTCGGATACGACGGTATCGACGATACGGTCCACACGGTTGTGCGCCCAGTCGCGGGTGTCTATAGACCATAGCACCACGTCATAGCCCAGCTCCTTGGTTATCTGTCTTTCGCTGTCGGTCAGTATGCCCTCGGGCGGGCGGAAGAGGGTGCTGCGGTATCCGTGAGCCTCTGCCATCACGTCCTCCCAGCCCTCTATCTCGTCTCTGAACTCCTCGTCCGACAGCTTTGCCATATGCTTGTGAAAATAGGTGTGGTTCGCTACCTCGTGCCCCTCACTAAGCTCTCTCTTAATAAGCTCGGGGAAACGCTCCGCGTTCGTTCCCACGGTAAAGAACGTCGCCTTGACGTCATACTTTTTCAGAATATCAAGTATCTTCTCGGTATACTTATAATGGGGACCGTCGTCAAAGGTAAGGGCTATTCTTCCCGCCGTCTCGGCACTGCAGAAAAGCGATGAGTTGATATACAGACAAATCACCAAGGTGAGAAGAATTATCAGACTTCTTTTAATTGCCGCATAATTCATTTAGATCACCGAACCTGTAGCCTTGGCTCTCCCACTCTGTCATAAGAGAGTCAAGGATAGCCGCGTTTGTGGCGGACGTAGGGTGCAGCAGAAGCACCATTCCGTTGTGGGTGTTGTCAAGCAGCTTTTTCTTTGCCGCCTCGGGGTCGGGCTGGGCGTTGTTGTCCCAGTCGGCATAGGCAAGACTCCAGAAGACCGTTTTATACCCCAGCTTCTTTGCAAAGGCAAGGTTCTCCTCGCTGAATTTTCCTTCGGGCGGTCGGTAGAACTTTGGCATACTGAGTCCGGTATACTCGGTGTACACGTCCTCCAATGCGGTAAGCTCCTTTTTGAACTCTTCGATATCGGTTATCTTTGTCATATCCCTGTGGCTTGCGGTATGATTGCAGACAAGGTTACCCTCCTCTGCCAATCTTTTTACAAGTCCGGGCTCTTTTTTGATAAGATTGTCAAGGACAAAGAAAGCGCCACATGCGTTATGCTTTTTCAGAGTGTCGGCTATTCTTGCTACGTTGCCGTTTTCGTAGCCTGCGTCAAAGGTAAGGTATATTACCTTGTCCTTGGGCTCTCTGTCGAGGAAGTATCCGTCGTATTTTTCTATAAATGAAAATTGAGACTCAAGACAGGGCGGAGTGCTTCCGTTACGCATACAGTACCAGCCGTTGGGCGTGCGGTCGTATGCGCTGACAGGCAATCCCAGCATAAAAGCAGATATTAAAATGCAAAAAAATCTTTTTAACATCATTTCACCTCCCGTAATATTTTTTGATAAGGTGAGGATATTAAACGCTGTAATTATTGCAATTTTAAATTACATATGATAGAATAATTTTAATGAAATTTTTGGAGTAAAAATATGCCGAGATTTTTTGTATCCCCCGATTCTGTAAGAGAAAATGAAATAGAGATAACGGGTATAGACGTAAATCATATAAAGAACGTTCTGCGTATGCAGCCCGGCGAGAGCGTGGAGGTCTGCGACGGCATGGGAACCGATTACGCCTGTGTTATAAGCCGTCTTGAGCGTGACTCGGTGATGCTTGATATCGAGGACAGCAGTCCCTCAAGTACGGAGCTTAAGCAGAAGCTATATCTTTTCCAGGGACTTCCCAAGTCTGACAAGATGGAGCTTATTATCCAGAAGGCGGTGGAGCTGGGTGTGTATGAGATAATACCTACCGTTACCTCCCGCTGTATAGTTAAGATAGACGCCAAAAAAGAGGACAAAAAGATAGCCCGCTGGCAGCAGATAGCAGAGGCCGCCGCAAAGCAGTCGGGCAGAGGTATCATTCCCAAGGTCAAGGCTCCAATGTCTTTAAAGGAAGCGTTGGAATATGCCGACAGCATCGACACCGTTCTTGTTCCTTACGAAAAGGCAGAGGGTATAGATTCCACAAGAAAGATACTGTCAGAGGCGAAAAACGGCGCTTCGGTTGCGGTGTTTATCGGTCCTGAGGGAGGGTTTGACGAAAAGGAGATAGAGCTTGCTCAAGAAAAAGGAGCAAAAGCCATAACCTTGGGCAAGCGTATTCTTCGCACCGAGACGGCAGGACTGTGCATACTGTCGGTATTGATGTTCAATGCAGAATAAACTACTTACATAAAACTGTTGCATTTGCAGCAGTTTTATGCTATAATACATTTAACCGATATGTTAAATGATATGAGGTGATAGATTGAAGGCAATAAATACAGAGATGCTTACAAAATATTACGGCGACAAAAGAGGAATAGTCGACGTAGACCTGTCTGTGGAAAAGGGAGACTTTTTTGGTTTTATAGGTCCTAACGGGGCAGGAAAATCCACCACCATCCGTACACTTTTGGGGCTTATCTCACCCACCTCGGGAAAAGCAGAGGTGTTGGGTAAAGATATAACAAAGCATAACACAGAGATACTTGCTTCTGTGGGATATATGCCCTCGGAAGCATCCTTCTACGGTGGAATGAAGGTCAAGGATATACTTACTTTCTCTGCTAAAATGAGAGGTCTTGACTGTAGAGATGAAGCAAAGCGTCTTTGCCAAAG
This sequence comes from Eubacteriales bacterium, assembly GCA_045649645.1. GTDB lineage: Bacteria > Bacillota > Clostridia > Oscillospirales > CAG-272 > RGIG7300. Next base: position 3,303 of record JAZRQH010000112.1, on the reverse strand, counting down.
ACTTGAGCTTGATATGAGCCGAAGAGTAAACGAGCTGTCCTTCGGCAACCGCAAAAAGGTGTCTATAGTATGTGCTCTTCAGCATTCTCCCGAGCTATATATTCTTGACGAGCCGACAAGCGGACTTGATCCTCTGATGCAGAGAGAGTTTTATGATATACTGACCGAGCGTAATCGTAAGGGTGCTACGGTGTTTCTCTCCTCCCACGTCCTTTCTGAAGTGGCAAGGTATTGCAAGAGTGCCGCTGTTATCCGCGAGGGAAGGATACTTGTATCCGACAAGGTAGAGAAATTAGGCCATACGGGAGTTAAGCGTGTTTCGCTCCGTACATCCGAGGATATTCCTGCAATAGCGGGAGTAAAGGATATAAAAAGAGAAAATGAGAGTATAAACTTCCTTTACAGCGGAGATATCAAGGCTCTTATATCTGAGCTTGACAGATTGCCCTTCCAGGATATAAACATTTCCGATCCCGATCTTGAAGAGGTGTTTATGCACTACTATGCAAAGGAGGAGAACTGATATGACCCTGTTTTTTCATGAGATAAAACGCAACAGACTTTCTCTTATAATATGGACTTCGGTTATCTCCTTTATGCTTGCAGTATGTGTATTCATCTATCCCGAGATGAAGGGACAGATGAACGAGATGACCGATATGTTTGCCGATATGGGCAGCTTTACCGCGGCGTTCGGTATGGATGAGCTGAATTTCGGTGAGTTTATGGGATATTTCGGTGTTGAGTGCGGAAACGTGCTGGGTTTGGGCGGAGTTCTTTTTGCTTCAATACTCGGTATATCCGTTCTTGCCAAGGAAGAAAAGGATAAGACAGCGGAATTTCTGCTTACCCATCCCGTAAGCAGAATTAAAATAGTATTAAGTAAGCTTATTTCTGTTGTAGCGCAGATATTTATTCTCAACGTTTGCGTTATGGCAATAGTTCTTTTGTCTGTCGCCATAGTAGGCGAGGAATCTGATATAAAGACGATGCTTCTTCTCTTCTTTGCATATTTTCTTCTGCAGATAGAGATAGGGGGCATCACCTTCGGCATTTCCGCATTTCTTCGCGGAGGAAGTCTTGGCGTCGGGCTTGGTATCGGAATAATGATGTACTTTATCAACATCATCTCCAATCTGACCGAAAGTCTTGAATTTCTCAAATATATTACTCCCTTTTCATATACGGAGGGTGGGTATATAGTCAATAACTGTGCCCTTGAGTGGAAGTATTTGATAGTAGGCGCAGCTATGATGACAGTAAGCCTTGTGCTTGGATTTATAAAATACAACCGTAAGGATATTGCATAAAATGACATACGTAGAATTTTTTGATAAGACCTCGGTGCGAAATATCTGCTCCTGTCTTGCGTATACGCCGGATAGGGTGATATTTGTAGGTAATAACAAAAATCTTATGAAGAAATATATCTCCATCTACCGCGAGATCTTTTTGGGTAGGGGTAAGGATATTGATTTTTCATACCGATGTGTTATAAAGAACGACCTTGATTCGGTTATACAGCTTTTGTCGGATATCGTTGAGGAAAACGAGGAAGTGGTCATAGACCTTGACGGCGGAGACGATGTATATCTTATGGCGGTGGGTATGATATACGAAAGATACTTTGACCGTAAGATAAGGCTCCAGCGTGTAAACGTGCAGAGCAATACTCTGTGTCTCGGAACAAGCGATGAAAAGCATATTCCCGGACTCAGCGTTCCCGAGCATATAAGGATATACGACGGAAACGTTATATTTGACGATAAGATCCATGAGGGAACTCATATCTGGGAGTATACCGAGGATTTTAAAAGAGATATCGACAAGATGTGGGATATCTGCCGCCGTGACAATTCCCTCTGGAACCGTGAGATAAAGGATCTTCAGGTGCTGGAAAAGAAGCGTATGCCCTCAAAGGATACACTTCTCACCGTGATACAGCACTCAGCTCTTGAAAGACCTCTTGAGGTTAAGATAATGGACAGCCTTATCAAGGCAGGACTTATACTTGATTATAAGGAGACCGACAGCTATATCTCTTACCGATATAAAAACGAGCAGATCAAGCGTTGTCTTACAAAGGCAGGGCAGGCTCTGGAGATGAAGATATATTCCGTAGCTAAGTCTGTAGTAGACACCAAGGGCAAGGCGGTATACGACGACGTTATGAACGGAGTCTGTATTGATTGGGACGGCGACGACCTCCAAAACGGCGAGGGCATCGTTGTTGAAAACGAGATAGACGTTATGATGACCAAGGGTGTGGTTCCCGTGTTCATATCCTGTAAGAACGGTCAGGTGGACGTAAACGAGCTTTATAAGCTGAACACGGTGGCAGAACGCTTTGGCGGTGACTATGCCAAAAAGGTGCTGGTTGTCACCTCCCTTGAGCGTAACGGCGGCGACTCTGCCGAGTTCTTCCGTGACAGAGCCCGAGGCATGGGCATCAGACTTATTGAAAATCTGTGGCATATGACCGAAAACGAGCTTGAGAGAGCTGTAAAAAATCTTTGGCGTACTTGACATTGTAAAAAATAAATAGTATCATATACGTGTTATATATTTTCTATGTGAGAGGACTACTATGAAAAAGTTAAAGGTAATTCTTATAGGTATAGGCAACAGAGGTAAGACCTACACCGATATAATGAGAGGTCTGCCCGAGCAGTTTGAGCTTGTGGCTATCGCAGATCCCATCGACGACAGAAGACTCCATAAGCAGAAGAGATGGGGACTTCCCGATGATATGGTATTCACCGACTGGAGACCTCTGCTTGAAAAGGGTAAGATCGCTGACCTTGCGGTTATCGCAACTATGGACCGCGAGCATTTCGGCCCTGCTATGAAGTGTATCGAGCTTGGCTATGACCTGCTTCTTGAGAAGCCTATCGCTCCTACCCTTGAGGAGTGCCGTGAGATAAGCCGTGCCGCAACAGAGAAGGGTACCAAGGTAGTTATCTGTACCGTACTTCGTTATACAAGAATATTCCATGCTATCAAGGACGTTATCGATTCCGGCAGACTCGGTAAGCTTATGTCCATCAACCACGAGGAGGGTGTTGGTAACATCCACCAGACCCACAGCTTTGTCCGCGGCAACTGGGGTAACGCAGAGCGCAGCTCTGATATGCTTCTCCAGAAGTCCTGCCACGATATTGATATCCTTCAGTGGCTTATCGGCAAGAAGTGTAAGAAGGTTCAGTCCTTCGGTATGCTCTCTTACTTCAAGGAAGAGAACGCTCCCGAGGGTGCAGGCGAGCGCTGTCTCGAATGTCCCATAGCAGACGACTGTATGTACAA
>JAZRQH010000111.1:0-19006 GCA_045649645.1 Eubacteriales bacterium | reverse complement strand
ATGCCTATGGAGATAAACGAGGCAGGCGAGGTTGTTTTCAGTATCAACGGTAAGCCTGTGGGAACGGGCAGAATAAAATTTGACAAGCCCACACCCCTTATGCTTTGTAACGAGATTTCAAAGATGTTCCGCAATACCCTGAGGGACTCAAGCGATGACGCTCTTATCCAGGGCAGCTACCGTGACATAGTATTCAACCTTGCGCACGGAGACGGCAAGACCCAGCTTGAGATCGCAAACCACATTCACTTAAAGCCTCCTACGGTAAGCGTAGCGTTGGTAAAGCTTGAAAATGAGGGATACATCGTAAGAAAGGCAGATCCTATGGATGCCCGCTGTACCCGTGTTTATCTTACCGACAAGGGCAAGTCTATTCACGAAAGAGCACATACTGCCATCAACACTCTTGAGGACAATGCCACCAAGGGACTGAGCGATGATGAGATCAAGCAGCTTACTCTGCTTTTGTACAAGGTAAGGGAGAATATTGCCGATGATAATTAACAGCATAAAGGAGAGAAAAAAGCGTAGGGTGAAGCTCTCCGTATACTTAAAGCCCTACATCTTTTTCGCCATCCTTGCCCCCCTCTTTATGGTGGGCGAGGTAATGATAGACCTTATGCAGCCTACCCTTATGTCTCAGATTGTTGACGACGGTGTTGTTGCAGGTAATATGCCCCTTATCTGGGAATTAGGTCTTCGTATGATCATACTGACACTCATAGGCGGTGCCTGCGGTATAGCTTGCGGATATTTTGCCAACTATGCATCCCTTAACTTTGGCTCTGATCTTCGTAACGCAGTGTTCTCTAAGGTTATGAGTTTGTCTATAGAGCAGACCGATAAGTTCACTACAGGCTCTCTTATCACCAGACTGACAAATGATATTACCATGTGTCAGGACTTTGTTGCCATGCTGCTTCGTATGTTTGTACGTTCCCCCCTTCTTTTTGTGGGCGGTCTTGTTATGGCACTTGCCCTTGACGTCAGCTTTGCGCTGGTACTTGCAGTATCTCTTCCTATCGAGATAATTGCTGTGCTTATTATCCTCAAAAAGGCAAAGCCTCTCTTTACTCAGGTACAGACCAAGCTTGACTCTGTTAACGCCGTAATGCAGGAGAACGTAAACGGCGCAAGAGTAGTCAAGGCATACGTAAGCGAGGAGCACGAGATAGCCCGCTTTGACTCTGCAAACTCTGATCTTCGTGATACTAACCTTAAGGTCATGACCCTTATCTCCAAGCTTGCACCAATTATGATGCTGGTGCTCAACTTCAGTGTTGTTGCGGTTATCCTTATCGGTAACCTGCAGGTCAAGGCAGGTATGCTTGAGGTAGGTAAGATCATGGCAGCGGTAAACTACGTTACCCAGATCATGATGTCTCTTATGCTGATGTCTATGTCCTTCCAGTCCATAACCCGTGCCTCTGCATCTGCACGCCGTATCCGTGAGGTTCTTAAGTGTAACCCCAAGGTAGTAAACGGTGAGATAACCGAGGACAGCGGCAACGGAAGCGTTGAGTTCAAGAACGTAAGCTTCCGTTATCCCGGCACCAAGGGCCGTCCCGTTCTTAACGACGTAAACCTCAAGGTAGAGGGCGGCGAGTACGTTGCAATTCTCGGTGCAACCGGCTCGGGTAAGACCTCTCTTGTAAACCTCATAACCCGTTTTTACGACGTAAACGAGGGTCAGGTGCTTGTTGATGGCGTTGACGTCCGCGACTACGACCTTGATACCCTTCGCGGTAAGGCGGCGTATATACTGCAGAAGAGTGAGCTCTTTGCAGGTACTGTTTCGGATAACATCCGTTGGGGTAACGAGAATGCTACCGACGAGGAGGTAAAACGTGCGGCAGAGATTGCCTGCGCGGATGAATTTATCTCCGAGTTTGCCGATGGCTACGACACCTATATAGATGAGAAGGGAACGTCCCTCTCAGGCGGACAGAAGCAGCGTATTTCTATTGCAAGAGCAATACTGCGTCGTCCCAAGATCATGATCTTTGACGACTCTACCTCCGCTCTTGATATCAAGACTGAGGCAAAGCTCCGTGAGGCGCTGCGTACCGAGCTTCGCGATACAACGGTTATCATGATAGCACAGCGTGTTGCATCCGTTATGACCGCAGACCGTATAGCTATTATCGAAAAGGGAACTATCACCGATTGCGCTCCTCATAAGGAGCTGCTTGAGTGTAGTGATACCTACCGTGATATCTATGATTCCCAGCTGAAGGGAGGTAACGTCAATGTCGGCTAAAAAGCATAACCACCACGACGATAACGAAATGCTTCGTCGCCACGAGGCACAGCGTGGACAGGGAGGCGGTCATATGGGCCCTCCCGGCAGACGAGGCCCCGGACCTATGATGTATAAGGAAAAGCCCAAGAATATGGGTAAGACCTTAAAGCGTCTTATTAAGTACATCGGTAAGAGCAAATATCTCTTGTTCACTCTGCTCGGCGTTATGGTACTCATATCCCTTCTGGGACTTGCTGCCCCTGCACTTCAGGGTAAGGCAATCGACGCCATAACCGACGGCAAGTATCAACACGTGTTCACACTCCTTGCTATCCTTGGCGGAAGCTATCTTTTACAGTCTGCATTTACCTATTTCCAGGGCATATATGCCGCAAGACTGGCACAGAAAACAGTGCATACTCTGCGTAATGACCTCTTCTCCAAAATAGCATATCTTCCCATCAGATTTACAGATACCCACAAGCACGGCGATATAATGAGCCGTATGACCAACGACGTAGAGAACGTTTCCAACACTGTTTCTACCTCTATAGCATCCCTCTTTTCCGCAGTTATAACCCTTGTAGGTACCCTTGCAGTGATGCTGTCCTATAGCTGGAAGCTTACTCTTGTTGCCCTTGTGTCCGTGCCTCTGACCATAGGCGGTACAGCACTTATGTCTAAGATAATGCGTAAGTACTTTATCCGTCAGCAGAGAATACTCGGCAGCCTTAACTCCCACGTTGAGGAGATGGTTTCAGGCTACAAGACTGTAGTTGCCTACGGCAGAGAGACCAAGTCCAAGGAACAGTTTGCCGAGATCAACCGCCAGTACAAGAACACCGCTATCATGGCAAACTTCTTCGGCGGTACCATGGGACCTATGATGAATATGATAGGTAACATCGGTTATCTCCTTGTTGCGGTTGCAGGCGGTTACTTTGCACTCAAGGGCGAGATAACCATTGGTATAATTCAGGCGTTTATCCTCTATACCAAGCAGTTTACCCGTCCTATAAACGAGATAGGAAGCCAGTATTCCATGATCATCAACGCTATCGCAGGTGCGGAGCGTGTCTTTGAGATCATGGACACCACTCCCGAGAATGCCGAGGAGTGCAAGGATATCAATACAGAGGATGTATGCGGTAATGTAAGCTTCCGTAACGTTCACTTTGCATACAAGAAGGATGAGCCTGTACTTAAGGGATTTAACCTTGAGGTCAAGGCAGGCGAAAAGATCGCTATCGTAGGTAAGACAGGCTCGGGTAAGACCACCATAGTAAACCTTCTGACCAGATTCTATGATATCGATGCCGGCGAGATATTGCTTGACGGCGAGAATATCAATAATATCTCCAAGTCCTCGCTACGTAAGAGTATCGGCATAGTTCTTCAGGATACGGTGCTTTTCTCTGATACCGTCGAAGCTAACGTCAAGTACGGCAGAAGAGACGCTACCGATGAAGAACTGAAGAATGCTCTCGAGTTTGCCGAAGCTGACGTATTTGTTGAACGACTCCCCGAGGGCAAGGACACCAAGCTCACCGAGTCGGGCTCTAACCTGAGCGTAGGTCAGAGACAGCTTCTCTCTATTGCACGTGCGGTGCTTCTTGATCCCAAGATCCTTATTCTCGACGAGGCAACCAGTAGCGTTGACACCCGTACCGAGATGCAGATACAGTCTGCTATGCAGAAGCTGATGGAGGGCAGAACAAGTCTTATCATCGCTCACCGTCTGTCCACCATCCGTGACGCGGATAAGATAATCGTTCTGGCTGACGGAACGGTTGCTGAGATGGGTAACCATGACGAGCTTTTGGCTCTCAAGGGTGAATACTATAACCTCTATATGACTCAGTTCAGCGGTTTGAAGACCTAACAGAAAAGACCACACAAACGTGTGGTCTTTTTATGTATTAACGCTTACTGCTCTCTGAACGTAATAGCTCCGGTCTCTGCATCCATAGCATCTACGATCGCAAGAGATTCAACCTGATAACCCAGATTACGGATGGCGCGACCGCCGTACTGGAAGCCCTTTTCGATAACGATACCGCATCCCTCAACTATGGCACCTGCGGCCTCTGTGATAGAGATCAGACCCTGCAGAGCACATCCGTTGGCAAGAAAGTCGTCGATGATAAGAACGTGCTCGCCCTCCGAAAGGAACTTCTTTGATACGATGACGTTGTTTTTGTTCTTATGCGTAAAGGACTCGACCTCTGCTACGTACATTTCACCGTCTATATTGATGGACTTGGACTTCTTTGCAAAAACCATGGGAACGCCGAATTCCTTTGCAACAAAGGCAGCTATACCGATACCGGAAGCCTCGATGGTCAGCACCTTGGTAACCGTCTTATGACCGAAGCGGCGCTTGAACTCGCGACCTATCTCCTCCATCAGGGAAATATCCATCTGATGATTCAGGAAGCTGTCTACCTTAAGAACGTTTCCTGCCTTTACAACTCCGTCTTTTACAATTCTTTCTTCTAAAAAGTTCATATCTATTCTCCTTGTATGATCTTACTTGGTGATTTCTCTTGCAACGTGTACGCCGCTTGCGGATGCATGGGACAGTGAGTGGGTAATACCGCTGCCGTCGCCGATGATATACAGATCTGTATAACAGCTTTCCAGCTTTTTGTTTACCTCAACCTCCATATTGTAGAACTTTACCTCTACACCGTAGAGCAGGGTGTCGTCGTTTGCGGTGCCGGGAGCAACCTTGTCAAGGGCGTATATCATCTCGATGATACCGTCAAGAATTCGCTTGGGAAGCACCAGACTCAGGTCTCCGGGGGTAGCCTGCAGGGTAGGAGTGATAAAGGCGTCCTCCATACGCTTGGGGGTAGAGCGCTTACCTCGTATCAGATCTCCGAAGCGCTGTACGATAACACCGCCGCCAAGCATATTGCTGAGTCGCGCTATAGACTCACCGTAGCCGTTTGAATCCTTAAAGGGCTCGGAGAAATGCTTTGATACAAGCAGCGCAAAGTTCGTGTTCTCGGTCTGCATCTTCGGGTCCTCGTAGCTGTGACCGTTAACTGTAATGATACCGTTGGTGTTTTCGTTAACAACAGCACCCTTGGGATTCATACAGAAGGTACGTACCTTGTCGCCGTACGTCTCTGTTCTGTAAACTATCTTACTTTCGTACAGCTCATCGGTAAGATGTGCAAAAACAGCTGCGGGCAGCTCAACGCGTACGCCGATATCTACTCGGTTTGATCTGGTGGGAATGCCTAACTCATGGCAGACCTTTTCCATCCATTTACTGCCGCTTCGTCCTACCGAAATGATACACTTGCTGCAGCTGTAGGAACAATCTCCCGTTACGATCTCATATCCGCCTGCAACGATCTTTACGTTCTTAACGGGTGTGTCAAAGAAGAAGTCTACCTTATCCTTAAGCTCCGCATAAATGTTTTCAAGTACAACGTAGTTGATGTCTGTGCCAAGATGACGCACAGAAGCATCTAAGAGATGAAGGTCGTTCTGAATACACAGGGTCTTAAAGCGTGAGCCTGAGGTAGAATAGAGCTTGCAGCCCTCGCCGCCGTAGCGCATATTGATCTCATCCACGTAGTGCATAAGGTCAAGGGCCTTCTTCTTGCCGATATATTCGTACAGTGTACCGCCAAAGTCGTTGGTGATATTGTATTTGCCGTCCGAGAAAGCACCCGCACCGCCGAAGCCGCTCATTATAGAACAGCTCTTACAGCCGATACACGTCTTCACCTTGTCTCCGTCGATGGGACAGTGACGCTTATCAAGGGCGTGTCCTGCTTCAAATACTGCAACCTTAAGCTCAGGCTTGTTCTGCTTTAATTCATATGCTGCAAAAATTCCGCCCGGACCTGCACCGATAATTATAATGTCATATTTCATATCAGTCTCCCCAAAATTGATGTTTTAATTATAACATATTATACCCAAAATGTAAATAATAAAATAAACATGAGAAATATGATCTATTTCGATAGAGACAGTTGATTTTTTTCGGAATAAATGTTAAAATTAATTAAACTACCATTTAAGGAGAGAGACTATGAAAAGACTGATTGCTATCCTTCTTCTTGCACTTACTCTATTATCGGCGATACCCTTCGGTGTATCTGCTGCAGAGAGCTGGCCATTTAAAGACGTTAAAACAACGCATTGGTTTTTCAATGCGGTAAAGTATACCTATGAAAAGGGGATATTTGCAGGCAACAATAAGGAAGGTGACCTTTTCGGACCTAACGTTACCATGACCCGAGGTATGTTTGTGACGGTACTGTTCAGACTGTCGGGTGTTGCTGAAGATAGCTATACAGGCAAGACTGCCTTTACCGACGTGCCCGAGAGCCAGTGGTACGCCAAGGCTGTACAGTGGGCAAACGAAAAGGGTTACGTTGCAGGTATGACACCTACGACCTTTTCTCCTAACGGAAAGATAACAAGAGCACAAATGGCTCGTATACTCTCCCTTTATGCGGCAGACGTGGACGGCTACGATCTTACCGACGTAAGAGAAAGCGCCTTTGATAAATACGCAGACGCTTCCAAGGTTCAGGACTGGGCAAAAGAGGGAATAACATGGATGTCCTCAAAGGGACTTATCAGCGGTATGGGTACCGAGAAGGGAGCACCTGTTCTCAATCCCAACGGCAACGCTACCCGTGCCCAGGCAGCACAGATACTTATGGGCTATATGGAATATCACAACGGCGAATATCCCGTGGGCTCTCTTACTTTAGGTACAACCGACCTTTCCAAGTTTACTATCGTTTACGGTGAGACAGCATTTAACAGAGCGACGTGGGACCGTCCGGATTGCAGAGAGATCGCAGATTTTCTGAACGGTCAGTTCAAGGCTTCTCTTGGCATTGAGCTTCCCATTCACCGTGATACCGACCATCCTTATACAGAGGGCGCAAAGGAGATCCTTATCGGTAAGACAGACCGAGAGGGAAGTGCGGTAAATATTGACCGTAAGGATATAGATCATAACACCTATATCTATGAGATGCAGGGTGATTTTCTTATCTTAGCTTCCTCGGAAGAGATGTACGCCACGTTCTATGCAGCAACTATGTTCCTTGAGGATATCCTCGGTGTCAGATATTACGGACTTGACCGCTTCGGATACACCAATATGAAGACTGCTTCTATACCTGACGGTTTCCGTAGGGTTGAAACTATGGATTTTAAGTATGCAAGCAACTGGCAGGACGGAGGCGAGGACTATTTTCTCGGTGCGTTTGAAGAGAGCGACGTGTTCCTTAACGCCAGTCATAATCTGAATGCGCTTGGCTGTATCGACCCCGACTGTCCTTATGCTACCGTTGGAACTATTTCCTACGATCATCATATTGAGCATTATCTCAGAGCCGACCCCTGCTTTACAGACGACAGGGTTATCGACAGAGTTATAGAAAACGTCCGTGCTCATCTTGAGGAAAGAATAGCCTATAATAAGGATGCTTACGTTCACGTTTGGCTTAATCAGGATGACCTGGGAGAATACTGCAAGTGCTCAGACTGTGCTCTTGTATACAGACTGTGGGGACGTTCAGGCCCCTACGTTCAGATAATGACCTACGTTTGCGAGGTACTAAACGACGAATATCCAAACGTAGAGTATTTCTCCTTTTCATACAGACAGACCGCAACAGCACCTAAGAGTGCAGATCAGATAAGCGATGCGGATTACAACAGCTTTATAGCAAAATGGGATCATAAGTATATTCCGTCAAAGGATATAACTCCTCCCGAAAACTGCACAGTTATGGTTAAGACAGACGATACAGGCTGCTCCTCCCATCCCAGAGGCGATGCCGACTGTCCTAAAAACGAAAAATACCAAGAACGCTTTGCAGGATGGTGCGACGTTTTTGATAACGTATGTCTGCATCATTTTATGGTAAGTGACAAGGCCGGCAGCAACACCTTCCCGAATATTTACGAGATATGGGCGGATTTTGATTTCCTTTGCGATTTTGATGAGGCAACGGCTGTCAGAAGCTGTGCCACCTATTACAGCGATATTACAGATTTTCCCGGTATGCGTGCATACCTATGCTCCAAGCTCTACTGGGACAAGGATATGACCTTTGATGAGTATTCGGCTATGCTGAACGAATATCTCAAGGATATCTACGGTGACGGCTGGACCTATATACGTGAGTTTATTGACCGAACCGAAGAGCTCTCGAGTGAAAACTGCTGGTTTACCTACGGTGCCACCAACCGCTGGAATGACATTATTACCGAGGCGCAGTGGAGAGACGGTAACTATGAATACTGCAGAGAGCTTCTGTATACCGCGCTTTCTCTCTGTGATACAGAGGAACAGAGAAAAGCGGCAGAGAGCCTTACTCTCAACATGGATTATATCGGCTGTCAGCTTGCTTATAATGAAGGTGTCCCCAATTTCTCTGAGCTCAGCACAGCATTTGTAGAAAAGCTTACAGGACTAGGTTATGAAGCTCCCGAAAGATGGACAGACACAAACGACCCCGATGACTGGTACGTTTCAAATTAATCTGTAATTAAGGAATAAAATTATTAACTGTACAGAAAGGTTATGTAATGAAAAATATTAAACTGATTTCAATCTTAATCTGTGCTATAACAATAATTTCAGCCCTTGCTATAGCTTCAAATGCAAAGTGGTGGGACGAAAATCCCTTTACCGACGTTAAGTCAAGCCATTGGTACTACGATGCGGTACGTATAACTAACGAAAACGGCATATTCAACGGCACCTCTGCCGACAAGTTCGCCCCCAACGGCAAGATGACCAGAGCAATGCTCGTTCAGGCTCTTGCTTCAGCCGACGGCTTTAACAAGGACGATTACAAGTACAGCAACACCTTTACCGACGTAAAGGCATCCCATTGGTTTGCACCTGCCGTAGAATGGGCGTACGAAAATAAAATAACTTCGGGCAAGACCGCAGACCTTTTTGCACCAAACGAAAACATCACCCGAGAGCAGCTTGCCGCAATGCTCTGCAGATATGCTGAGTATAAGGGTATGACTATTGAAAACACAAAGGACATAAGCTCCTTTCCCGATGCCGCAAAGGTAGGCAGCTGGGCGGTAAAGAACTTCGAGTGGGCGTACGGTAACGGAATCATCGGCGGCTCAAGGTCGGGAGATAAGCTTTACCTCAATCCCCGTAACCCTGCCACCAGAGCAGAGTGCGCTACCATGTTCTCAAAGTATCTCTATCTTGATCCCGTATACGAGATAAACTCAAACGACCTTTCGCTCTATACTATCGTATATAGTGATAAACAGATATCAAGCGTCAAGCGTGCTGCAGAGGATCTTTCAAAGTACATTGAGCAGTCTATCGGTATCTCACTTCCCGTTGTTACGGATGAAACCCCTGTAAGCGATTACGAGATCCTGGTAGGCACGACCAACCGTGTACATAGGGTTCACAACGAATCTATTTCGGACACTATGTTTGCACTTGCCGTAGAGGATAACAAGCTTATAATTATCGGCACGGACGATTCTACAGATTTTAACAGAGCAGACTACAGAGGCCATCACAATATCGACGGAACTCTCAATGCAGTTTATTACCTGCTCGAAAAGGAGTTTGGTGTTGAGTTTTACTATGACGGAGAGGGAACCGTAGCGACTCCCGATCCTGTGATCTCCTTCGGCAAAGACTATAAGTATTTCGACGGACCCGCCTTTGAGTCTGTAGGTATGTATATCGATGACGACGGTGCCGAGTGCTACCTCCATAACGGATATTACGAGGAGTGGGGATGCGGTCTGCCCCATCAGCTGGGCAACCTGATGATGTACGGTGAAAGCTCCGGTGACAACACCTGGGACAACCCCTGCTATTCGGATCCTGCAAACATTGATAAGCTCATTACCAACGTCAGAGCTCTTATTGAAAAAAAGCCGGAATTGAACCTCATAGGTCTTATACAGAACGACAGCGACAATATCTGTAAGTGTGATAGCTGTTCCGCGATCTACCGCAAGGACGGCAGAGCGGGAACGCTTATGAGACTTGTAAATGCGGTTGCCGAGACCTTTGCAGAGGAATATCCCGATCTTCGCTTTGCAACCTGGGCATACGGCTGGAGTGCTACTCCTCCCAAGACCGAGCTTCGTTATCACGATAACGTGATTCTCTATTACAACACCATCGCCCTTTGCCCCTGTCACGAGTACACCGACACCGCCTGTAAGGGCAACAAGAACTCCGCAGCTACCGTCAAGACCTGGGGCGAAAAGGCTTCCAAGCTTTACCTCTGGGAGCACACAGGCTCCTTCGGAGATGCTATGGTGCCTGCACAGGATCTTGACTCTATCCGTGCCAACGCCGCATATCTCTATGAAAACGGTGTAAGAGGTGTGTTCCTCAACGGCAGAAGCGGCAACACCTCGGATATGTACGGTCTGCGCGCATACCTCTTTACACAGGTTTATCGCGATCCGCAGATGTCTGAGGAGGAATACTACTACCGTATGAACGGCTTCCTCAAGACCTTCTACGGTGACGGCTACACCTATATCAGAAGCTATATCGACAAGCTCTGTGATATAGCCGATCAACAGTGTACAGGTACTCATGCCGATATCACAGGTATGTACAAGTATGACCTTATCTGCGAGGCAGGAGACGAGCTCAACGCTCTTTGGGACAAGGCTGAGTCTGCAGCGCAGTCCGAAACTTATCTTGACCGTGTAAGGATGTACCGCCTGTCCTGGACATATCTCTGGCAGAGCGCAAGATATGAGACCGAATATACTAACGGCACCGCCGCACAGCGTGAGGCGTACAAGACGGTGAGCCAAAAATTATACGAAGACATTCTCCGCTACGAAGTGAAGTGGGACGGCTTTGAAGAACAGCCCTCAGGCGATCTTGCTGTACCACCCTGCAACTGGTAAATGCAAAAGGCAGAATTAAGGAAGAAAACCGCTTTAGCGGTTTTCAACCTCGGTTATTCACTTAACGAAAGGGAAATAAGATGAAAAAAATAAAGATCATTTCAATTTTGATATGTGCTATAACGGTAATTTCCGCTTTAGCCATAACCTCAAACGCCAAGTGGTGGGACGAAAATCCCTTTACCGATGTTAAGTCAAGCCATTGGTACTACGATGCGGTACGTATAACTAACGAAAACGGCATATTCAACGGCACCTCTGCCGACAAGTTCGCACCCAACGGCAAGATGACCAGAGCAATGCTCGTTCAGGCTCTTGCTTCAGCCGACGGCTTTAACAAGGACGATTACAAGTACAGAAACAACTTTACCGACGTAAAGTCAAGCCACTGGTTTGCTCCTGCTGTAGAGTGGGCTTATGCAAACAATATTACCTCAGGTAAGACCGCTACCACCTTTGCTCCCAACGAAAACATTACCCGTGAGCAGCTCGCAGCTATGCTTCACAGATACGCTGCTTACAAGGGCATGGAGGATAAGAACAGCGCCGATATCGCTTCTTTCCCTGACTCAGCTAAGGTTTCCTCATATGCCGTAAAGGACTTTGAGTGGGCGTACGGCAACGGCATCATAAACGGCTCAAAGTCGGGTGATAAGCTCTATCTTAACCCCCGTAACCCCGCAACCAGAGCAGAGTGCGCTACCATGTTCTCAAAGTATCTCTATCTTGATCCCGTATACGAGATAAACTCAAACGACCTTTCTCTCTATACTATCGTATATTCGGATTTAGAGGCAAATAGAGTGAGATCTGTAGCGGATGCCGCAAGGGCTTTGCAACAGTATATAAAAGTCTCAACAGGCATCGTACTTCCGATCATGTCCGACACCGAGCCCGCAGGTGAATATGAGATTCTTGTAGGTAAGACTAACCGTGAGGAAAAGGGTCTTGTATCTGTTGACAGAACGGCCTTTGCCGACGACCAGAACTTCCTCTGCTCGGTACAGGGCAACTACCTTGTTATCGCAGGTATCGACTCTGATTCCGACAGAGATGACGGCAGCAGGACTACCTTCAATATCGATGGTACAATGAATGCAGTCTACTATTTCCTTGAAGAGGAGTTCGGACTTAACTTCTATTACAAAGACGAAGGTACTTATGCTGAGCCTGATCCTATCATTTCATTTGCTGACGGCTACGAGTACATTGACGGTCCCTCGTTCGAGACCAGAACGCTTTATATCCGCGACATAGGTGGCGATGCCTATCTCAGCTGCGGCTATTACTACAGCGAGTGGGGATGCGGACTTCCTCATCAGCTTGGCAATCTTATGACCGGTGTATGGAGAGATACCTATGAGAACACATGGGATACACCCTGTCTTTCCGATCCCGACAATATTGAGAGCCTTATCAAAAATATAAGAGAGCTTCTTAAAGAGAAGCCTACACGTAACCTTGTAGGTCTTATCCAGAACGACAGTGATTATTATTGCCGTTGTGCCGACTGCGCTATAGCTTACCGTGAGGAGGGAACAAGAGGCGGTGCCCTTATCCGACTTCTCAACATTGTAGCCGATATCTTTGAGGAGGAACAGCCAAACGTTAAGTTTGCTACCTGGTCCTATAACTGGAGCATCAAGCCTCCCAAGTCGGGAACCAAGCTCCATGACAACATCATTCTCCACTATAATACTCTCCACCTCTGTCCCTCTCACGAGTATTCTGACACTACATGTAAGTTCAACTATGAGTCGGCAGAGCAGATAAAGCAGTGGGGAGAGCTGGTAGATATACTCTACCTCTGGGAGCATACAGGATGCTTTACCGATGCCATGACTCCTTTCCCTGACTTTGACTCTATCCTTGCCAATGCCAAGTATTTTGACGACAATGGCTGTGAGGGCGTATTCCTTAACAGTATGGCGGGCAGAGTAGCCGATTTTCCCGAGCTCCGCGGATATCTTTTCTCCCACGTATACCGTGATCCTCAGATGAGTGAGGAGGAGTACAGCTACCGTATGAACTGCTTCCTTCGTGCTTATTACGGTGACGGTTGGCAGAGTATCCGCAATTATATCGACACTATAACCGAGCTCGGCAATGAAAAGTGCCACGGCTTCCATACAGGAACTTCAGGTTACTACGACTACGAGCATATCCGCAATATCGCTCCTACCCTCGAAGCATACTGGGACGAGGCAGAGGAAAAGGCAACAACAGCTAAGCAGCTTCGGAATATTCAGATAACACGCCTATCCTGGACATATCTGAGCCAGTGTGCATTCTATGAGACTGAGTTCAAGAACGGAACAGAAGAACAGAAGAAGGCTTATGAAGCCAAGAATCAAGCTCTCCTTAAAATGATCAAGAACTACGATATCCATATCACCGAAAACTACGAGGGCAACTATGATCTCAACATCTCCCTCTCCCCCGAAAACTGGGCGAATTAAAGCATAAAAATAACAGCCTTATTAAGGCTGTTATTTTTATATTATCTTATTTATAGCAAGTATTATAAGTATACAAGTCGCAATAACGAGAGCGGATACCATAAGGCTTCCGATCCATACGTTTATACTGCCCTTCTTTTCGGAGGGAGGCATCAGCCTTGCCTTACGGAGAGCCGCGGTCAGAGGCTTATACAGAGCCAGGGCAAGGGCTGCGTTGATAAATCCCTTTAAGAGGTTGAAGGGAAGGAACACGGTCGCCAACATTCCCGCAACTATCTCACGGTCGATGCCCATATATATAGGAGTCATAGTATAGTTCCAGAGCACCATAACCACGGTCATTGTTGCAACACCTGCAACGAGACCGACAACGGCAGAGCTCATCTTGCGGCTTCTGCGGTATATAGCGGATGCAGTACAGGCAAAGGCGGCTGTTGACAGTACGTTCATCATCATGCCGATGACACCGGCTTCACTTACGGTAAAGAGCTCTATCGCCGATACAACCACCGATATTCCGAGGGAGGCAAGAGGACCGTACATAAATCCTGCTATAACTATTACCGCATCCTTAAATTCAAGCTTAAGGAAGGGAGCGCCGGGCATGACCGATAAGCCGAACACAGCTACCACAAAGGCAACTGCGCTGAGCATGGCCAGTACTACCAATTTTTTTGTTTTATTCTTATTTTGCATTGGTTTCTCCGATGAAGTATTTTTAACATTATATCTTAAATATAATTTTTTGTCAACGTAATGACTTCTCAAAAGAATATTTCGTTCAACTAAATACCCTTTTGTTATAGAAGGGGCGCAATTATTCTCAGCACGCTCTGTCCGAATCTGACGAAGATGTTACGCTTGGTATCCTCTTTCGTTATCTCACGGCAGAGGGGAAGGGTGGCAAGGAAATCATCCTTTATCATATCGACCGCCGCAGAATTGAATATAAGCTCACCGCACTCGTAGTGGAGGTACAGGCTTCTGAAATCAAAGTTAGCCGTACCTATCGCCGCGGTATCGTCGTCGGATACCATAAGCTTCGAGTGTACGAAGCCGGGGGTGTATTCGTATATTTTGACACCCGCTTCGATAAGGGGCTCATAGTAGGAGCGTGTTGCCATATGCACCAGCTTTTTGTCGGGGATGGCGGGGGTTATGACGCGCACGTCCACTCCGCTTTTTGCCGCCAGAACAAAGGCGGACAGCATAGCGTCGTCTATGATGAAATAGGGCGTTTCCACGTATACGTAACGCTTGGCATTATTGATTATCTGGGTATAAACGTGTTCGCAGACGTTTTCGTCGTCGGTAGGTGCATCGGCATAGGGCAGGACGTAGCCGTCGATATAGCTGTCCTTGGGAGTCTGACGCAGATAAACCGAAAAGTCTTCTTTCGTTCTGTTGGCACCGTTCCACAGCTCAAGGAAGATGACCGTAAAGCTGTTTACAGCCTCACCTCTGACTGATACCGCACAGTCAAGCCAATGACCGAAGCGTTCCTTTTCGTTGATATATTCGTCGGCAAGGTTTATACCGCCTGTAAATGCGGTCTTGCCGTCGATGACGGTTATCTTTCGGTGGTCACGGTTGTTCTGCAACGATGACCAGAAGGGACGGAATGGGTTGAATACAGTACACTTTATCCCCTTGTCGGCAAGGGTCTTTTTATAGTCCTCGGGCACCGTGCTTATACAGCCCAGATCGTCGTACATTACCCTTACCTCAACACCATCCTTAGCCTTTCGCTCAAGTATCTCAAGCACCTCGTTCCATATACGGTCCTCGGTGTTGATGATAAAGAACTCGATGAAGATAAATTCCTTTGCTTTTTCCAACTCCTCCAAATATACGGGCAGGAACTCCTCACCGGGTGAAAAATATTCGGTTGCAGAGTTATCGTACATAGGGAATCTTGCAAAGTTGGTAAGATAGTTTACCTGAGGCAGATGTCCGGGAGTTGACGCATTGAACCGCTCGATTACGTCGCTGTCGATGGGAATATAGCTGCGGGCGTGATCCTCGCCCTCCTTGATATATCTTCTGAACGAACCTGATTTTGACTGCCAGGTTATAATAATATATAATAATCCTCCGAACACGGGAACTGTCAGCATAATTATTATCCAGGCTATCTTGAAGGCGGGCTTGTCGTAGCGGTTGACTACGTACAGCACCACAAAAAGGCTCAGGAGCTCGAGCAGCGGCATCATATGACTTATCCTGCCGACTATAAGGCCTATTATCAAGAGCATCTGTACCAGAAGCAGCAGTATAACCGTTACTCTTCTGTTAAGTAGAATTTTAAACAGTTTCTTCATTTCTGATCTTTTTCACATTATCCAAAAGGAATAGTTGCACGCAACTATTCCTTTAGTTATTATTTATCTTTCCCATTGGCTATATTTCTGTCTATTTCGGAGGAGAACTCCAGCATAGAAGAGAGAATATAGTTAGAAACGTACATGCCCTTGGTTGTGAAGGCATATCCCGTCTCGGTCTTATCCATAAAGCCGTTTTCCACGTAAGCTGGGAGCAGATCCTCGTACATTATATCAAAGTCCATACCGAATATACGGTTGAACTCGGCGGTGTTGATACCGCTCTTGAGTCTCAGTGCCAGCATTATATACTCACCTACCCGCTCGGTGGGGGATATGGTATAGTTTTCGTCGGTTATGACGCTTGCGTTTTCGGTATCCTCGATAGCGGATACAAAACTGTCGATATCCTTGATAAAGGAGAAACGGGTATTGCGGAAATAAGAGTGAGCTGCAGTACCCAGACCAAGGTACTCCTGACAGGTCCAGTATTTGAGGTTATGCTTACACTCATAGCCGGGCTTTGCAAAGTTGCTGATCTCATACTGCTCGTAGCCGTGACGTGTAAGATAGTCTATGGCGTACTCATACATTTCAAACTCCACGTCCTCGTCGGGGAGGGGGAGAGAGTCGCGTATAGCACCAAAGGGTGTGGAATCCTCTATCTTAAGGTTGTAGAGGGAGATATGCTCGGGGTCAAGGGCAACGATCTTCTCAAGGCTTTCCTTGAAGCTCTCAAGAGTCTGCTCGGGAATGCCGTACATAAGGTCAAGGTTGATATTCTTAAAGCCGGCCTTGCGAGCCATTTTGTATGTTTTTTCAAACTCCTCGTAGCTGTGTATACGGCTCAGCGCCTTGAGCTCGCCGTTGCATGCTGACTGAACGCCTATGCTGAGACGGTTGACGCCCGACTTAAAATACTTCTTGAGCTGTGCGAGATTAACGGTGGCGGGGTTAGCCTCCATAGTAACCTCGGCATCTACGGTCACGTTGAAGTGCTCGTAGATACAGTCGATAAGCTCAAGCATGCTCTTTTCGGGGACGATGGTAGGAGTACCGCCGCCGAGGAAGATCGTGTCTACCGCATAGGGTTCGCAGGAAGCGGCATAGTCCTCGCACTGGAGCATCAGAGCGTCTATATATTTGTCGATGTTATCGTAGCCTACCACAGAATAAAAGTCGCAGTAAGCGCATTTATTCCTGCAGAAGGGAAAATGCATATATAATCCTAATCTTTTCATCTTATCCTCACTCATCAAGCTTAAGCACTGCCATAAATGCCTCGGGGGTAACCTCAACAGAGCCTAACTTACGCATCTTCTTTTTACCCTCCTTCTGCTTTTCAAGCAGCTTCTTCTTACGGGTAATATCACCGCCGTAGCACTTTGCAAGGACGACCTTACGCAGGGCCTTTACGGTCTCACGGGCTATGACCTTGCCGCCGATAGCAGCCTGCACGGGCACCTCAAAGAGCTGTCTCGGAATGTTTTCCTTGAGCTTCTCGGCTATCTTACGGCCTCTGCCGTACGCCTTATCGGTATGGACGATAAAGGACAGCGCATCCACAATATCGCCGTTAAGAAGAATGTCCAGCTTAACAAGCTTAGAGGGCTTGTGACCGATAAGCTCATAGTCAAGGGACGCATAACCGCGGCTGCGGCTCTTTAAAGCATCAAAGAAGTCGTAAACTATCTCGTTTAAGGGAAGCTCATAATGAAGCTCCGCACGGGTGGAGTCAAGGTACTTCATATCGTGGAATATACCTCGTCTGTCCTGACAGAGGTCCATAATACCGCCCACGTATTCGGTGGGGGTAATGATATTTGCCTTGACCATAGGCTCGGCAGATTCAAGTATCTCACCCTGATCGGGGTAGTTTGAGGGGTTGTCTATATACAGCACCTCGCCGTCGGTCTTAGTTATCTTATAGATAACCGAGGGTGCGGTGGTGATGATATCAAGATTGAACTCACGCTCAAGTCTCTCCTGGATGATCTCCATGTGGAGAAGTCCGAGGAATCCGCAACGGAAGCCGAATCCCAGAGCCGCAGAGGTCTCGGGCTCAAACATAAGGGATGCGTCGTTGAGCTGGAGCTTTTCAAGGGCGTCGCGCAGGTCATCATACTTTGCGCCGTCCTCGGGATAGATACCCGAATAAACCATAGGCAGCGCCTGCTTGAAGCCGGGCAAAGGCTCGGTGATGCCGTTCTCCACCGTGGTGATGGTATCACCTACCTGAGTATCACGGACGTTCTTAATGCTTGCGGTGATATAACCAACCTCGCCTGCCGCAAGCTCTGTAGCCTTCTGAAGTCCGAAGGCAGCCATATAGCCTACTTCAATTACGTCAAACTCTGCGCCTGTATTCATCATACGGATACGCTGACCTGCTTTGAGCTTACCGTCAAAGACACGGACGTATACCACAACTCCAAGATAAGAGTCATAGTATGAGTCGAATATAAGGCACTTGAGGGGTGCATTCTCGTCACCCTTGGGTGCGGGAACGTCACTTACTATTCTCTTTAAAACGTCGGGGATGTTAACACCTGTTTTAGCTGAAATACAGGGGCAGTCCTCTGCAGGAATACCTATAACGTCCTCGATCTCGGCACGGACTCTGTCGGGGTCGGCCGCAGGAAGATCTATCTTGTTGACAACGGGAACGATCTCAAGGTCCGCGTCTATTGCAAGATAAGCATTTGCCAATGTCTGCGCCTCTATACCCTGAGAAGCGTCTACTACCAAGAGAGCTCCGTCGCAGGCGTTAAGGCTGCGGCTTACCTCATAGTTAAAGTCAACGTGACCGGGGGTATCTATAAGGTTGAGGGAGTAGGTTTCTCCGTCATCTGCCTTGTACTGCAGATTGACCGCTCTTGCCTTAATGGTGATGCCTCTCTCTCTTTCAAGATCCATATTATCCAGTACCTGCTCCTCCATTTCGCGGCTGGTCAGGGTCTGGGTGTTTTCAAGCAATCTGTCGGCAAGGGTGGACTTACCGTGGTCGATATGCGCTATTATCGAAAAATTTCTTATCCTTTTCTGTCTGTCTGACATACAGGCTC